>WFWZ01000174.1 GCA_015490875.1 Planctomycetaceae bacterium | reverse complement strand
TGTCCTCCAACATATCGATCTCGCACTGCAACATCTCCCGAAGCTCCTGAACCTTCGCCTCGCTGATCTCCCCCTCAAAGACACTCTTTTGCACGTGAGGCAAATACTCCCTCAGACGCTTCATCACGCGCGCCCGCGTTCGATTGCAGACGATGTCGTAACAAACCACGATGTGAGGCATTATAGAAGTTTGAAGTTTGAAGTGTGAAGGATGAATGAGGAGGTGTGAGGGGACGGTACGATCACTCGCCGCGACGTTCCTTCCGGCGTTGGCGTGTCTTTCGGTTCTGGCTGATGTTATCCCCAGACGATTCCCTTCCGGTGGCGTGCCGCTCCAGTTCAAATGGCACGACGTTAGGATAACATTGTTGACGATTCTCATTGAATGATACTTTCTGCCTTGTCAGTTCTGGAAACTCAGCGTCTTGCACGGTGTCGACGAAGAACGCGTCGTACCCGTACAGCAGATCTGCCTCGAGATCGTTCGGATCGACGGGCCTTAAGACTTGTCCCTCGATCAACTCGGCGTCACCCAGAGCCGAGTTATCGACTCCTTCCTCACGCACCCGATCCCGCAACTCGCCACATACGTAAATCGGTTCCAGCGCCCGCGGACCGCTCGAAATCCCCTTCTGAGGAGACGCGCACTTCTGAAACCAGCAGAATCCACCTCGCGCGTTCTTGTTCTTGTTGCGCACGACCGCCCGCGGATATCGAAGCTGTTCGACCGGTTGCTGACTCGCCTCCCACCACCGAGCTCGCTGCAGCACCTCGGGGCGTAACATCCCGCGAAGGTTCTCCCACCTCCATACCACAGGCTTTCCTTCCTCATCGAACAGCGACACGGAGAGGACCTCCATATGCCCGAGCCCCAGCGGCTTGCCTCCTCCCAGTCGCCACGTCGCCTGACACGCCAGCAGCAGCAAAGCCAGCTCTTCACGTGACAACGATCGAACTGCCAGCTCGACCGTTCCCTCCATTCCTTCGGGAAGGAGCTGGGCCGAAAAACAGACCGCTTGCTTTCTCTTTTCGAGCCGCCCCTGCTGATCGTAAACGCCCTGATTTTCATATTTCCATGGTGCGTCTTTGTCGCCTACCGAGGCGTGCTTCGACGTGCGGTAGACCTTGTAGCCGGCATAGGTCGAGGTTTCGACGTTTTCCGGCGTCGCGTTTTCGCGGTAGAACGGGAGGCAGCCAGGGTGGGGTGAGGCCAACACCGCGAGCTGCCTCGGCGGCTGAAGGCGCGTCTTTGCGTCGGCAAACACGAGATTGCCGGGCATGATGCGCCCCTTGAACTGAGGTGCACTACGGTAGTCCAGTTCAGGGGGCACTTGACCAAACAAATTTGTGACGACGCTCACCTTGCCGTCGCTCTGTCGATAATCGGGGTGCCGGTTCTTCGGTACCAGGTCCAACAGCGCTGTGCCATGCCGTCCCCAGCGAGCCCACTGCAGACTCTTGATGTGCGCCGCCTCGGTGATGTCGTCCCGTTCCGGTGTGTCTGGCTCGAGCCACACCAGATGTCCCCGCTTCAACTCGGGACAGACGCCATGCTGGTGGCGGCTCATATAGGCGGCCCAGTACTCCGCTGGCAACTCGATCTCCGGACCAGTTGGTCGAAAGAGGCCCTCCTTCTTACCTTCCGCCTTGACTGGACGTCCTGAGAGCTTGACGGCCCATTGGCATGTGGCTGACTTCTGCCAACTCGCTTCCGTGATGTGACCTTTCCGATCGACGGCGACCCAGAGGCGTTGCCGGGGTGTGCTTGCCTTCCGACGCAACTTGTCGAGGTTCGCGTTAAGATGCTCGCTGACGGCCTCCGTTAGTTTCCAAGCTTCGATCAGACGTGTCTTGCCCAATCGAATCGTACCCGGTTTGTCGTAGCTGCCGGGTTGCACCACTTCAGCCAGGAAGACGTGGCGCGGTCCATTTCCCTCCTTGGACGGTCCGAGCGGAGCGTCACGACCTTGGCACAGGTATGTGTGGGGTTCGAGAAACGCCGGAGGCGCTCCCGTGACCAAAGTCATCCAATACCGCAAGAAACCGCGGACTCCCGTGGCGGGCACGATGACGTCCTCGCCGATCGTGAGCGCCCGGTAGGTCTTGTGTTCTGCCTCTCGGCTCTCCACCGGCTCGCCTCGACGCAACCTCTCTTTTTCAGCTTCGTGCATTCCCTCGGATGACAACAGCGGGGAACGAGTGCGCACCTTGATCTGGATCGTCCCGGTGAAGAAATCACCTGCGTTCGTTTCCGATTCATCGATCGTGCGAGGCGTCACTTCGACCCTCGGAGGTGCATGCCTTCCGAAGGGGAGAAACGTATATGGGTTATGGAATGGCATTCCCAGCAGCTTCGGAGGCCCTTTGGGCAGGTTCTTGACCGCGACGGGGCCGGTGCCGGAATCAAATCCCCTCGTCGATTTTCTCGGTGGAACGACCTCCTTGCCCGGGATCACGACCTTGATCGGTTGGTTCCTTTTGTCCAAATAGAGATGGACGGGATCCTTGTTCTCGGCATCCTCGGGACGGAACCCCCGTGCTTCTTCCCGAATGCTGGTGTAGTCGATTTGAGTCTGCTTTGCTTTGCCGGGACGTTGGTATACGATCCTAACGATCCTCTTGCCGCTCTTCGCATGATCGATCTCAATCCTTCCTACGACATCTGGTTGGGCAGGATCTGGTTGGGCAGGATCTGGTTGGGCAGGCGGCTTTTCTTCCGCAGCAGTATCGTTGCCAGAAGACATCGTGCGGAACTCGCTCCGCAGGTTTTTCAAGAGATCTTCGCCCTTGTTCTCAGTCAGCTCGGACATATGGGCGAGGAACACATCGGCCCATGTTCCGACTGCCGTCGGAGCGTCTACCAGTCGCAGCCGGCCGGCGCTCTTACTCGAACCGATACGAATCGTACCTGCATGGAGTGCGGCAAGGGCGCGAGCTAACCAGTGGACGTCCTGCTCTCGCGGCCGCTCCATCAGGATCGTGACGGGAAACCGAACGGGGCCGACGAGGACCAGGTTGTCGAACAGCATGTGTTCCACCGCTCCTCCGGTGAGCGGGTTCACGGCGACATGCATGCGTCGTTGAACCTCCGAGTTTTCCTCTGCGGCCAGAGCAAGGGAAGACAAGTGAGGTTTGGACACTTCGGCCAACCCATCCGTGATGTGGATCCTTCCAGCGCGCAAAAGACTTCCGAACAAATCTTCCACCGGATGCGTCTCGTCCAGATCTTCCAAAAGTGCCTCCCGATCTTCTCTCTTGTGTGGCTTTTCAATCGAATCGATGCAGAGGTTTCCGAGCCATTTTCCGTCTCGCCGCCGCCCCTCTTGCGTATCAGCGCAAAACTGGTCGTAGCTATCGGCCACGTGTTTTCCCTCCCGCCTGGCCAGCCTCTTGATCCAGTCCGCCAATGCCCCTCGCAATGTCCCGCCGGGCAGCCGCCAATAGTCCCGACCATCGGCGCCTCGCACGCGCTGCGGTTCGATCTCACAATCGAGCCCTTGGCCGTCGCCGATCAGAAGATCCTGCCCTGGTGGGATTTCCAACGTCAAGTTGATCTTCAAGAAGGCGTCGGGAAGTTGTGCAGGCGCGAGAATCGTCCACGGACCATCGTCCTGGCCAAGAGTCTGTCCGGTTTCTTGTCGCCACTTCCAGTGGTCCGACTCGAATGCCACCGCTTCCTGATCGTCCCGAAGGTCGTACGTGCGCAGCCGAGGCTCACCCTCGATTTGTGCCATTCCGATCCCACGGTTGCCGTTTCCGCCGCAGACGATGCCGCGACGCAGAATCGCGACAAGCGAGGCCAGAAACGCTGTTTCTCCCTCGTCTCCTCGACCTTTCAGCCACAACGTGATCGAGGCATGGGTGTGCGGAGGAGTCGCTTCCACTCGGAAAAGTCCCCCATCGACCACGCGCCCCAAGTGGCGGCAGCGCAAATGATGGGTGCGCCAGACGGTAGAGACATCACCGAGCTGCAAGGGTGTGTCTGGAACTTCCAATGGGCTGTCGGAACATCCGGCGATGCGCCCATCAGCCCCAACGGCGGCCAAGTCGTTATTGTTTCCCGCGGCGATCCCGAAGAATCTCACGACTTTGGGATCGTCATCGGAAACGTCGAGGCATCGTCGCCAGGCGGCACGCAGGACGCCTGCGAGCGCCGTTCCGCGGAGGACCGGTCTCCCCAAGCCGTCCCGCGCGATGGGAAGCTCATTCTGAGCGCCGCCCTCCCCGAAAGCGACGCCGTAGGGAAAACGCAGATCGAACACGAGACGATGAACGTGCGTGTAAGAGGTCATGGAGCACTCTCCTTTTGATCGGCGATGCACAAGTCGGCCAAAAGCTTCAACGCGTCGGCCGCCTGGTCGGGAAAGTTTTCCATCAGCGCACGGATCTCCTGGTGGACCGGCTCCCAGACACTCCAGATGCGAGAGGTACGCCGGATCTGATGGTCCAGGTATTCTCTGGCTTCGCTGAGTGATCGTTCCACGCGGTTCTGAACGGCACGGATCTGGCTGGGGCTGGGAAGGTGGTTGCGATGCTTCCGCCACAACTGCAGCACCAAGCGAGTGACCGTCTGCAGCCCCGTCGGCTCGAGCCGCCGCACCTCGCGGCGGCCCGCATACAGACGACTGGCTTTGCCGGGATGCACGTGGAGGCTTCCGAATCCGCGTTCGCGGCCTCCTCCCAAACCGAGTTGCAGCATTTCCGCGAGGCGAGGCGGAGGCGACCTAAAGCGGATGACCGCGCCCGGTTGAACCACACGGGCGGCTTTCACTCGCTGCCCGCGCCCGGTCATCTCACCATGGCCATGGCGATTCCAACCGAACCGGGTTCCCGTCACTACCCACACCGAGTCGACTTCCGGGACATCGAGGCCGGCCCACTTTCCCTCGCGACATTCCCGCTCCACAAGCGTCTTCAGCTCGTCCTGCGCTGCCGCTTCCGAGCCGCAAGCGTGATCCGGCAACAGGACCGGTGATTGAACGATGAGCAAATCCTCGTGGGCGCCGGACCACGGAACATGTTGGGGAGCCGCCTCCCGGACCGTCAGGCGGCCCGGCGTTTTGCCTCGCCCGACGAACACACGAGGATCTGCGGCCAGCAAATCCTGGAGCACCGCTGCGGCAGACGAAGGCAGACAGAGGAATCCCATCCACGCCAAGGGGGCGATCCGCTCCATCTGAAAAAGATTCCGACCCGTTTCCGTGAACTCATCGAACAACACGCCGTGGGCGGAAAGGTACCGAGGAATGCTCGATGCTTTCCACAAGGCGACCTCTCCGTTGTCCATTCGCAGCAAGACGCCGCCGGTCGCCTTCAACGGGTTGGCATCGGGGGTTTCCTTCCAATCGAAAGGGGCGATCGCTTCGTCCGCCACTTCGTTCGGCCCGAGCTTCTCTCCGTCGACTGCCAGTTTCGCGACGCGATGACTCAGACTCACTCGCACCGGGACCGGTAGTTCACTCTCTTCCGGAAATCCACAAGGCAACATCGGCCAGGCTCGGAACCGAGGATGAGCGAACACGGCGTCCGCCAGCGGCGAATGACGGCGGTTGAGCCGAGTGAGGACCATGCCTTGCACGGCGCTGGCAGGAATCTCAAAGCCCGAACGAACGGGCCCGGTGCCGACCGGCGTCTCGGGACAACAAATCGGTCCTTCTGCGCGAAAGACCAACTGCAATACGACGGTCGGTTCTGGGGAACTGTGGCGGTCGACATCGCTGGTGACCGAAGCACGCCCCATGCCAGTCGAGGGTTCCCAATTCTCGATGCGTTTCAACAGAGTGGCGAGGAGTTCGCCCGGCGATCGCGTCTCACCATCGACGGCAATGGTGCAGCGGCCTCCTCCTCGCGTACGGTTTCCGCCCACGGCTCGAATGCTGGTAAGCGCGAATCGACACGCCAAGTCTTCGACGCTCCCCTCCTCAGCGTCGACCAGCAACGTGCCTCGAAGCTGTGCTCCAACAGTGATCGTCTCCTCGACGCGGAGTGTCCGATCGCGAGCTCCCCCGGTCATGTCGTCGACGGCTGTCCGAGCCACGATGTTGAGGAGGTCCCGTTTCGTCGTTCCCGAGGGCGGGATCACGTCACTCAACAAAACCCGGCAAAGCCGCTCACGCCCGCTGCGGCCGCGAGGTTCGAAGCCGTCTCGATCCAACCGTCCGCGACCCCCTAATACTACGTCGAGCAACTCGCCGAACTTCCGAGCTCGTTCCGCTTGGCTCTGTTGAAAGCAGCGCTGCTGCTGGAAGCGCAGCCCCTCCCGCATCAGTCCCACGAGTTGTTCGGGCGTGGTCGGCAGGGGCTCGCCGGCGGGACTGCGCGGAACTCGGGAATTGACGATGTCGCCGCCGCGCCCCGTCCCCGGAATGGCATCGGAATGCAGGGTCAGTGTGAAATGCAAGACTTGCATACGGAGCTCCTACACGACAGTCGGCGATTGCATCCGGTAACCTTCTTCAAGCAGCAACACGACATCCATGAAGGACGTACTGCGGCTTCCTCCCGTACCACCGGAAGCCGGCCGGCGTTCCCACCGCCACGTGCTTCCCAGGTCCCACGAACCGTCTTCCAACCACCACTCGCGTAGCCACTTGTCGAGTCTCGGGTGATGCTTGCGAGCCGAGGCGAGCCACCGCAATCGATGCGACCACGGCCGGGTGAACTCGACCAACACCTCCGCCAATAGGCTTCGGGGGATCGCCGCATCCTCTATTTCCCGCTGGAGTCCCGACAGCTCTTCCAGTTCGGTGTCGATGGCATACGGTCGTTGCGTGAGTATGATCTCGGCATCACCGCATTCGGGGTCGAGAAACCGCAAGTCGCGGTTGCGGCGAGCTGCCGGTGTGTCGAGCATCGATTCGGTGATGTGCTCCCAATCGAGCGCCGCGGGAGTCGGTTCCCCGCTGGAACGTTGCTTCCGAAAGGCTCCTTTGGCACTGCCGAGGAGACTTTCGGCGTACGGAATCGAGGAATAAAGGGGAAGGGAGACGCTCGTGTAGGCGATTCCCCCGCTGATCGTAAGCCGCCCGCCGGTGGCAAGCCAAAGTCGGTCGGCCTCCTTGCACGACGCACTGTTCTGCGCGAACTGTCTGGCCACTTCGACAGCCAGTGGCATGGCGTAGGAACAGTGAGCTAAACAGAGGATGTCATCGCCACCGACGATCAGCGGTCGGAACGGAAGCAGAATCTCTCCAGTCACTCGGTTCGTGATTGCGTCTCGGTTTGCTCGTCCCTCTTCTTCCCACCATTGCTGGATCACTTTGCCCAGTGACTCGAGGAACGAATTCCACGTACACCGATACAGTGCCGAACTCATGGCAGCGAGCCATGTTTCTACTTCGTCTGCCTGTGATCGTTCGAACGCCCGGAACTGTGCTCCCATATCGTTTCCATCCATGGCGACGATCGCCCAGCGGTTGCGATCGCCCAACGCGTGACGGGCGGCTTCGCCTGAAGCCCGATGTTCGGGTTCCATTTCTTCATCGTCATGGACGTGGGTGAAGAATGCCAATTGCTCACCTGCCAGATCTTCCGGCAAACGACGGCCCAGTTCCTCGACGATCCGAGCTCCCAGTGCGTCGCGTTTCCGATTCCCGCCGGACTCCAACGCGCGCTGGCGGCGGAGCCAAACGACCGGGTGAATGCCCTTGGGGGCTCGGTCGGAGGCGAATCCGCGGCTTTGCTCGAAGGGGATCGGCCACAGCCCCGAGGCTCGGCAAGGCTCCCCTTCCAGCGACTCTGGAACGTAGGGGTAAAGCTCATCCGCCCCGCGCATCGCGTCATCGATTTTCTCATCCGTACCGATTCGCAAATCGAGGCCCAGTTTGTGGGCGCGAGCGACGATAGCTTGCTTGAGCTCGTTTGCCGTGGCTCGGTCCTGGCATCGCACGGTTCCGCGGCCACCTCCTGTAAAGACCAGAGCCGCTCGGTCTCCCATCGATTCCACGATGGAACGGACATCGACTCGGTCGAACTCGTCGATCAGAGCGCTTGCTCCAACCACATACTTGAGTTTGGGAACGCTGAAGATGAACTGCTGGATTCCGCGAACGTCATAGGAGAGATAGCAATGCCGAGCCTGAGGCGCCATGGGCCAATCTCCACATGCTGTTGAGAAGACGAACACAAGGAACGTGCGTCGAGTCGCGTTTTCTTGATAGCCGGTCCGCGAATCTATTGCAACTACTCCCCCCCGAGAAAGTTTCTCCTTCCGTTCCCAGCTCCCCGCGTTGTACGACGGGGACCCGTCTCAGCGTCAACTGGACATTCGGCGGCTATCGGCTAGGATGCTGGCTGAAGAGAGGGATACGCGAGGAATCAGATCGCCGTCAAAGCACCCATCCACTCGGCTTCTTTCGAGACAGTGGTGTCGTACCGGCGATCTGCGGAGGCGAAACAGTCGGGGCGGATTGCCATTTCGGGGCGCCCGTGCACGTTTTCCACGTTTGGCATTGAAAGAAGTAACGACTGCGATAAGGAGGGCGATTGGGATGACAAGAGTCCTTCTCTGCTTGCTTTCCCGACAACATGTTCCGAACCTGCTTTCTGTCCACCATTTTCGACCTGATCGGTTGGTATTGGTGGAGAGCACGGCAATGGCGAAAGGAAACGCTGCCAAGAGCTTTCTGAAGGCGCTCGAGTACGGAGGGATCGACTACGCTGATCGACATGATATCGAGCCATTGGAGGCCGAAGACGATTTGGAAGCCATACGGGGGGCACTCAGGCGAGCATACGGGAAGTACCCCACCGCGCAGTGGATCGCCAACGTAACCGGCGGCACGAAGCCGATGAGCATTGCGGCTTACGAGTTTTTCAAGGCGACAGCCGGTGAGGCGATCTACACGAACGCGAATCGGCCCAACGAGTTTCTTTTCTTGGATTCGGAAAGAAGAGAGCAGTGCGATTACAAGCTTTCTATCAGGGAATTCCTGGCCGGATATGGGTTTGACATTCGCAGGAAGGACGAGAAGATTTGCCAGGCCGAAGAACGGGCTCGGCAATGGGCGCCATGCGCTCGACTCATCGCGCAAGAGGCGTCGTCTCGGGACATCCTGGATCTATCCGATTCCGACCGTAAGATCGCACGGAGGAAAGGATGGAACATTCAGGTCGGGCAGTTGAGGGCGCCGAGCGAGGAAATCGGCCGGGAGATCGGGAAGGTGTTCTCGCTTACTGGAGAGCCCCAGGATGGGTTGCACGGAGAGATAGACAAATACGCCGTCGATTTTCTGACTGGCGGATGGTTGGAAGTGTTTTTTTGGGACAGCTTGACGCGCCATCAAAAGGCGCTCGGGATATGGGACGTACGACTGGGCTTGGAGGTTGGACGACCGGGAGACGTATCGGGGAATGAGTTCGATGTGACGTTCATGCGAGATTACGGACTCGGCATGCTTGAATGCAAGTCGGGTTCCCAGTCGCATGATCAAGGGGGTGACGTTCTGTACAAAGTGGAGGCGGTGACGCGGCAGTTCGGGGCACTTCGCGTTCAGTCGTGTCTTGCGACAACGGCAGAGAACATTTTCAGGGATGGGGAGCTGAAACCATCGATCAAGAATCGCGCGGAGATCTATCGATGTCGCATCATCGGGGCGTCTGCGATCCGAAAGATTGCGAAGAGCGATAGCGTGGAGGAGCTGAGGCAACTGCTTTTTGAGGCGAAGGAGCGATGAGGATGGTCGAGATGGTCTTTTACTCGATCGGTGTCGACAAACCGATTGAGCCCTGGGAACCGTTGCCGCCGTTGCCGGAGATCCCGCGAGGGGCACTCGTGGTCATGGAGGGGCGGGCGCCGATTTGGCGGTATGGGATGGCCTTCCACAAACTCCATGGCTCACCGGCCGGCGCGATCGCCGTGTTCGATCCACGTTTGGGGGCGGTCGTCATTGCCTCCCACCGCCCCCAGTGGCACGAAGGGCAGGTGATCGATGTCGACCCGCCCAGGTAGAAGCGCGTGGGAAGTGTGGACTCCCATCATTACGGACACGTCGCTGCTTACTGCCGGTCCCATGAGTTTCTCACGCATGCTTGCCGGAATAGGGGAAGGTGTGAGGTGTGAGGGAATTGGTTGTGCGAGAGCTGGCGTCGGGCGATCCCGTTTTCGTGTTTTTCGTGTCTTTCGCGGTTCTGGTGAGCACTACCTGCCGTGCTCGTTGGTGCGTGTCGGAAGAGTTCTAAATCACCGTGCGCGATTGTGAGACACTGACACCCCTATGCCGCATGGTAGCGACTCTAACGTGGACGAATCCATAGACTGGGAGGGCGAGGCTCCTGCCGAGCCGGAATCCGATATGCCCGTCACCGGATGAGGCGTGGCATGTGTGCAACGGGCTTTCGCCAACGCACGTCTTGTATGGTGGACGAACCCGCCATCGTCAGTCCTGACACCGGTCATATACGACTTGCGGATCTGTGTCTGCGATGCCGTTGTGGCTCTCTTGCGGCTCGGCGGGAGCCTCGCCCTGGGATGGTGAAAAGATGGCAATCCCGGGGACCTTCGGAACAAGGGTAGTTTCAAAATGTTACGCACCAGAGTGTCCTCCTTATGTCGATAAGCCGCCAAACAACAGGGGCGCATACGCGAATCGCCCCGAAGGGGCCCGAACAATCCAGCCTGGGGCAAGCGAAGCGGCGTAGCCGCGGAGCGTCGCCCTAGGTAGACGGTCCCCATAACCATCCAAGCCCCAACCGGGGCGTAACGGGGTCAACGCGTCGCGCATTACGAACAATGTTCCTCTCTTGCGAGATCTTCATTGTGGAGACTGCGCTTACGTGAGAACGAACTCGGGCCTCGTTTTGTAGCGCCCCGATTGGGGCTTCGGAATTGTTTTTCCGCTTTCCCAGGGCGGCGCGATGTCGGCGTGGCCGCCGCCATCGCTCTGCCCCGGGCTTGATTGTGCGGGCCCGTTGGGCCGGAAGAGTGACGCGTTCCCCTATGCGAATCAGAGTTTGGGTTGGTCGCCATCGCCTCGTCGTTCGTGGCCCCTGTTCCAATCCCTTCTCCGTTAGGGCGCGTCGGAAGAGTTGCGGCCCATTGTCAACGTGGTCTCCGGGTTTGACCTGAGTTTCAATCCCTTCTCCGTTAGGGCGCATCGGAAGAGATCATGGACGGAATCGGCTACCAGCATGGAAGCTTTCAAGTTTCAATCCCTTCTCCGTTAGGGCGCGTCGGAAGAGGTCCCCTCCTACTGGAAGGGACCATCAGCCAGCAGGCTAAGTTTCAATCCCTTCTCCGTTAGGGCGCGTCGGAAGAGGATTCAATCGGTAGTCGATCATGGTGGTCGACGTTGAATCGGCAGTTTCAATCCCTTCTCCGTTAGGGCGCGTCGGAAGAGCACACAACAGCGACGAGTAGCGGTGACAGCAGACCCCCGTTTCAATCCCTTCTCCGTTAGGGCGCGTCGGAAGAGACCACGCCCGCACGGCGTGGGAACTCATCAGAGCGGCGGTTTCAATCCCTTCTCCGTTAGGGCGCGTCGGAAGAGTCGGTTTCTTTCGA
>WFWZ01000173.1 GCA_015490875.1 Planctomycetaceae bacterium | reverse complement strand
TCGCCATCCGGACGGGGTGGTGAAAGCTTCACCAGTTGCGAACCGGGCACGTGGGCCGACCGGCCGAAATGGTACATGAACGGCTCGTAGTAGATTCCCGGCTTCCCGTCCGGCTTGTTGGGAATGCGCACAAAGATCACCGATTCGACGTCGCCGGCCCAAAGGGGCGAAGTGCCGGTGAGCAGCAACAGAGGCAGGACCACCCGAAGGGCGGCGATCCTCGTCAGGGGATGCGTTTTCATGGACATGGTCATGTTTCCTCCGCGAGCGGCTTTTGAGGTCTTGGTTTCCATGGCCGCCTCGGCTGGGTATGCGGTTACGGCGACCATCTGGCATATTGGTCTTTCTTTCACAGCGACTTGAGATACTCGATCAGGTCTCGCAATTGCGATTCGTTCAAATCGGAAGTGCTGCCGTGTTCGTCGTCCGGGTTGAAACGAGTGAAGATCTCCTCGAGTGTCCGGGCTCGACCGTCGTGCAAGTAGGGAGGACTATCCCAAACGCCCAGCAACTGAGGCACGTCGAATTCGTCGGCAGCAATCGTCTCGCCTCCCGGTAACTCGAGATCGTCCGGGCGTCCGGGGCCAAGTCCGACGGCAAAACGTTCCCTCGACGTGAACCGTCCCGGCGTATGGCATTCGGCACAGCCGGCGTCTCCTTCGAAGATCGCTTTCCCGCGCCGAGCGGCCTCCGATAGCTCCCCTTTCGGGCCGCGATACGGATTGGGCATCAGTGGCATCTGTTCGACATAGGCGGCGAGGGCTTCGAGGTCGGATGGGGGCAGGGGCGAGCCGCGCATCGCACCGGTGACCGTCGGACCGCACTCGTTGGCGCCGATCTCGGCGGCCTCCCCTTGCCAGCGAAACGGAGCAGTCCCTTGGACGCCCCGGAAGCTGCGGATGTTCTTCGGGTTGCCGAGCCCGTCATCTTCGAGGTCCCAACTGAGGCCCGTCGTGTGTCCTTCCGGGTGGCAGCTTGCGCATGAGAACTGCCGTTGGAAGCAGAGTGCCGCCGAGTTGAAAAGGATTTCGCCTCGGCGCAGCTTCGACATGGCGGGCGCGCTTCCAACGTCGATCGTCCCGACGACCTGGTGAGTCGCCACATCGAGAACGCTTACACTGTTCCCCAGGTGATTGGCGACGTAGATCCGCTTGCCGTCGGGCGATGCGGCCAGGCCATAGGGATTGGTACCGACGGGAATGCGAGCCGCCAGGAACTGACGGCTGAGGCTCAGTTTCGAACGAAGCCGGTTCCTCTTCTCCCGTGGTGTGCGTTTCACGAGTTCCAGCGCCTTGGAAAGGTCGACGACGACGACTTCATCGACACCGCCACAGGCGATGAAAGCCCGCTGCCCGTCGGGGGTAACGGCGATGCCGTAGGGATTGGCGTAGGCGCGGGTGAATTCGTCGAGCAACAACATCACGGGTTGAGGCTTCGCTTCGTCGAGAAAGACGAAGCTGAAACCGTTCGCGTTGACCCAACCCTGCTGCACCTGCGTGAGCGGCGTGAAGGGGTTGGGGTTGAGGTGTGTGACGATGAGGACATTCGGAGCCACTTCGGCGACGTCTCGCACGTTGCTCGACATGGGGAACGGAATGCGCTGGATGACCTTTGACGTGGCAAGGTCGATCACGTCGAGCCACCGAGTCGGGTCGTAGGCATCGCAGGTGACATAAAGACGCTTCCCATTGCGGCTGACAATGATGTGTCTCGGGTTCTGATCGACCGGAATTGTGACCGTGACGGCCAGGGATTCCGGATCGACGGCCTGCACGACTTCATCTTTGCCCAGGCAGGTGACGTAGACCGTTCCATCAGAGCCGACCGCTACGTCGTATGGCTGGTTGGCCAGTGAGACGGAACGTAAACGCTTTCCAGACGCCGAGTCGAGGACGGTGAGCGTGTCGTCGAGTCGATTGGCGACATAGAGTCGTTTTCCGTCGGGACTGACGGCGACGCCGGTCGGTCCGCGTCCGGCTGTGAATTCTCCGACGACTTTCCCGCTTGCCAGATCGATGCGCGAGACCGAGTCGGACGTGCGGTTGGCCGTATAGAGCCACTTGCCGTCGGGCGAAACGGCCAGTTGCAAAGGACTCCGATCGACGTCGGCAGCGTACGTGAACGTGGCCCAGGCGCAGAGCCCTAGGAGGGCGGTTCGCAGGACCTGTCTTACCGATTTCATGATGGTTTCTCCTTGGCAGTCGAGAAAGCGGAATGTGGGGGAGGAGGTGAGGCCACAGGCGAGTCGCTTCGTAACGGTCGGGAGTCTTTTGTTTGGAGCGGCTGAGTGCTCACGACGCGATGCAAGAAGTCCCCCAACGACTCGCCGGGATTGCGTTCGCGCGCAAACCGGCGCAGCAACGGGCGCAGGGTTGGAATGATTTCTCTGCGAGGTACGAGGTCTCGATAGAGTTGATTGAGCCTTCGTCCAAGTCGGTCGCCTCCCACGAAGAGTGCAAACTTTTCTGTGGCGCGGCGGCTGTCGACCGTGCGGCCGACGATGGCGATGTCGGCCAGATACGAACGCGTGCACCCGCAGGGACAGCCGGCGACGCAGATCGAGCACGCTTGATCGCGTAACCCCCAACGTGCCAATTCCGATTCCAATTCGGCCACAATTTCCGGCAGGATTCGTTCTGCCTCGGTGATCGCGCTGCGACAGGTCGGCAGCGCGGGACACGCTTTGGCCGATCGGCGGACGGGAGATAACGAACTGTCCGGGACGATCCCGTGGCGCTGGAGTAGCTCTCGGATGACAGGACGGTCCCGAACGCCGATGCCGGTCAGGAGGAGGTCCTGACTGGGCAGCAGTCGCACTTCCCGGCAGTCCGAGCGGCTTAAGACCTCGTCGAGGAACCCCCGGTAAGGCCGACCGGGACCGCCCAACTGTCCGTTGACGATGGGAATCCCGAGATTCCAAAGGGGTTCCCCCGCCGCAGCGTGCCACCCCAGGTGATTGCAGCGTCCAGTGACGGCCACGCCGCGTGGGGGTTCCAGTGGTGCTGCCAGGCGTCGCTCGACGCGCTGACGGAAAACGTCCAGGCCTTCCGAGGCGATGAGCTGCTTCAGACGCCCCGAACTGCGACGGCTTCGGTCGCCAAAGTCCCGAAACACGGAGAGCACGGAGAAGATGACGGGAAGCAGTTGCTGGTCCGGGACGAAGGCGAACGGCTGCGCGAGCGCCGGATGGCTGGACGGGACCGAGGGAATCATCCCGAGACCGCCTCCGACAAACATCTCGAATCCGAAGATCTGGCGGCTGTCGGCTACCGCGAGCAGGCCGACGTCTTGAGCCAACACGTCGACGCAGTTGTCCTCGGGAAAGGCGAGCGCGATCTTGAATTTGTGCGGCAGATAACTCGGACCGTAGATCGGATCGATGGGAATGGGACCTCGCGCAACCCGCGAACTCCCATTCAACCAGATCTCGCGGAACGCACCATCATCGGGAAGGAACGAGCCGGCAACTTGGTCGGCGATCCAATGAAGCTGTTCGCTCAAGGGAGCGGACCGCTGAGGAGCCGCACAACACATGACGTTCCCGGCCACATCTCCTCCCGAAGCGAATGTCGGCAATCCCAGTTCGTCCAGTGCGGCGACGATCGCCCGGAGATCGGCTTTGCGAGCGCCGGCAACTTGCAATCCCTGGCGGGAGGTGATGCGAGGACCCTCGAGTCCGAATCGGTCGGCCAGTTCGAACACGCCGATGAGTTGCTCGAGCCGCACTCGGCCTCCCGTTGGCCGACATCGCAAGGTGAAACGAACCGCATCTGGGTCGCCACGGCGCCGAGCATCTCGATGGGTGTATTGGAAGATGCCGTGAAACTTGAGCAACTGGGCGGTGGTTCGCGAAAAGGCGGGACCGGGATGCTCCAGTTCTTCGGCGATATCCCCGCGCAGCGAGCGACTCTTGCATTTGAGCGTCTCGATCGCCGTCCTGCGCGTGGAGTGGGAAATCATACCGGCGGTCCCTTGCGAATCGAGACTCGAACAGAGCGGCTCGCACGACTCCTTCCAGCAGAATGGGACTCGGCCGGGGAGGCTCGAAGTCACCACCGCTCGCGAGCAGCCGCAGGCGGAAACTGAAGGCGGGAACCTGCGGCAACGCTCTGAATATATCTAATCTCACCCCTGGTTATACAGTTTTGTCGAGAAAAATGCAAGAGGGGAGTCGGGGGGGGTGAGGTGTGAGGTGTGAGGTGTGAGGTGTGAAAGGGGGTTCTCGTTCGGGGCAGGGTTTGGGTGAAGGTCCCAGCGTTGGGATGGCGAGGCGGCGAGGCTCCTGACGAGCCGAAAAGAGCTAGAATGGCTCAATTGAACGGATCCGCACTTCCAGATGACCGGTATTAGATCCGTGATACCCGCCTGGATCAGCACGCAAAGGAGTGTGGCCTGCAATTAGTGGCATGACTGCCATGTCACCTGGGGTGCCCGTGCTATGGCATGTTCCGGCTCGGCAGGAGCCTCGCCCTCCCAATCGATGGAATCGTCGACAGCAAGAGCAATCTGCTCGAAGGAGATGCGCCGAACCGACGCTCGGACAAAAACAAAACCCACTATACAAGGTTGACTTTCATGATATACAATGTTGCTAGAGCCCAAGCGTTTCCTCAAAGATTTGTCGGCAAGTGAGGGATTCGGAGCTAATGCCGATCGGCGGCGGGATTGACGAGAGGAGAATGCGATGAACGGCACGATTCCGCGAAAAGCGGCTTACGACGTAGTCGTGATCGGAGGTGGGCCGGCAGGAACCGCCGCAGCGACGTTCCTGCAGCGAGCGGGTCACGACTGCCTGGTGCTCGAGGGGAGTCGCTTCCCCCGCTACCACATCGGTGAATCGCTGATACCTCACACGTTCGGTACGCTCGAACGTCTGGGATTGCTTCCGAAACTCGAGAAGTCCGATTTCCCGGTGAAGCATTCGGTTCGGTTCGTCCGGCCGTCTGGCGAAGAGGCGGATCCATTTTATTTCTCTGAGACGATCGAGGGACCGCGAGCCCGAACCTGGCAAGTCGAACGGTCGCGGTTCGATCAGATGTGTGCCGCCAATGCCAGGGAAAGCGGCGTGGAGATCTGCGAAGGGACACGGGCGGGGCGGGTTCTTTTCGATGGAGAACAGGCGGTGGGTGTGCAAGTCCGCACCAATGGAGACGCTCCTCGCTCGATCGCCGCGCGCGTTGTGGTCGACGCCTCGGGCCGAGCTACGGTCTTGGGCAACCAGTTGAAACTCAAGGAACGCGTGCCCGACCTGAGGAAGGCGTCGCTATGGACGTACTGTCGAGGCGGCTATCGACGCTCGGGAATCGACGCCGGGGAAACCACGATTTTTATGAAGAAGAACCGAGGTTGGTTCTGGTACATTCCCTTGCCCGACGACATCGTCAGTGTCGGAGTCGTCGATGAGCCTGAGATTCTCTTCTCGGGCATCCGCACTCGAATGCAGCCAGGAGCCCATGGAGAAGATTCGAGCCACGTCGTGGGAACGACAGAGCACGACGGGCAGCGGGCTCTGGAGAAGATCTGGGTAGATGAGGTCGACCGAGCGCTTCCGTTGGCTCGCTGGTTGGAGAACGCCGAAAAGGTCGCTCCCGTTCGAGGCATCCGAGAGCTCGCGTACTTGAACCGTCAGACGGTCGGGCCGGGCTGGGTCATGGTGGGAGACGCTGCCGGTTTTCTCGACCCGATCTATTCCTCCGGGCTTTATTTGGCGCTTGCTTCGGCCGAGCTGGCGGCCGGGTGCATCGACGAGGGGCTTCGAAGCGGCGATCTCTCGGCTCGGCGGCTTGGAGCCTTCTGCGGTCCGCTGTGGGACGGCGTCGACGTGATTTGGCGACTCATTCACGCCTTCTACGAGCCCTCTTTCAGTTTTCGGCGGTTTGTCGAGCGGTTCCCCGAGTATCGAGGAACGTTGATCGACTGCCTGGTCGGAGACGTGGTCCACAAGGACATGAGCGGCTTTCTCGAAGCGCTGGCGACGATGGTCGAGCCTCCGAGACGATTGAAAGAGGTTGCCGTCGCCTAGCACCCCATTCAGTCGCTAAGGGGGCGGTTGTGGATTCGGTAGCGCTTCCAGAGATGGTAATCGAAGTGCCACCATTCCCACGTGTAGACCTCGAAACCTTCGGCTTCCATGGTGCGACGCAGGAGATCGCGATACCAGCGCTGCCGCGACGTACCGCCGGGATAGGCGGGGAAGGCTCGAGGTGAAAACTCGTCATACCCCGAAACCATTTCGACCGGGCGGCCCGTCCGAAGATCATAGAGCGTCAGGTCGACCGCGCAGCCGCGGTTATGGCGAGATCCCTTGCTGGGATCAGCGACGAACGTTTTCATCGATTGGGGCGTGGCATCCCAGAACATCTTCGTGACGTACCACGGTCGATAGGCGTCGAATATCCACAGTCCAAGGCCCTGGGATCGGAGCCGCCGATGAGCACGCACCAGTGCCTCGGCGGCCGGCCGCTGCATAAAGGCACGTGGCTCCTGGTAGAAGACGGCTCCCATAAAGTTGTTCGTCGTCGCGTAGCGGATGTCGAGGCGAATCGTGGGATCGAGTTTTACAAGTTCGACCCAGTCGGCCGGAAGGAAGTCCCCCTTTTCTTTGGGAGGCTGAGCGCGTTGGGCTTCCTTCCGCAATTCTTCGACTGGCCGCACCGGCTCGATCCGAAACGTCTCCCCTGAACGCGTGCCCACGTTGCGCCTGGCGAATTGGATGCCGGCCGCGACGGCTTCGGTGGCTCTTCCATCCTCGCCCAATCGAAAGACGATCTTTTCGCCGTGATACAACCCGTAATCAGGGAAGGCGAATTCCGTAGGGGAGAGTTCTTTCAGGGGGTAATAGAAGAACCATTCGATCAACGCGTAAAGCTGGCCACCGTCTTCAAGAATGTAGAGCGTGTTGTGATCCCAACCGTACTCACCGATGAGGCCTTGCCAGCGCTGGGGGGCGGGCGGAGGTGGCCCATCGTCGATCCGCTGGTAGCGGTGCGATCCGACATGGAGGGTGGAGTTCTCGAGTTTGACGGGCGTGCCGAAGCCCAATGGCGAGTCGACGACCAGGCTGCCATCGGCGCGCTGACGCACCGTCGTTTCGGTCACGCCCGAACGCAACGTCAACGTTCCCCCCAACTCCCGAAGCCAGACATGCCTTTCGCCGTCGGTGTAGGTTCCCGCCAACTTGCGAGCGAGCGTTCGCGGAACCGGCTTGGTCCTTTCGTAATCGGGCAGAGGCTTTCCCGCCCTTTGAGCCAGCAAGAGTTTCAGTGCGTAGTCGCACAGGCGTGTCACAACACCGTTGGCTCCATCGAGGGCGGCGACAGCGGCGACGCCGAGTTTCTCATCGGGGAGCCCCTCGAGCTGTGTGGCGAATCCGTAGATGGCGCCTCCATGGCCAACCTTGCGATGGCCGTCGAGCTTTTGAACGTGAAAGCCGATTCCGAACGACGTGGGGCGTCCCTGGGCATCGCGTTGCGGTGTCCACATGGCCTCGAGCGTCTCCGGTCGGACAACAACGTGGCCCCTCTTCGTCTTGCCGCCTCGAAACAAGATGGTCCAAAACCTGGCCAGGTCTTCGACAGAGGAATAGAGATTGCCGGCCGGGCCGGTGCCCAGTGGAAACGTGGGAGCGGTGAAGCGGCGACCGTCGTAGGTCCACATCCAACCGACTGCGGCGCGAGGCTTCAGTTTTGGCGTGAGTCGAAACGAGGTCGCCGTGAGTTCCATAGGCTGAAGGAGCGTTCGCTCGATGAGCGACTCGAATGGTTCGCCTCGCATGCGGCTCAGGGCATAGCCCACCACCGACACCCCGGCATTGGAGTACTTGGTGCGGCTTCCCGGCGGATAGACCAAGGTCGTCTCATTGAGGCTGGTGATGGTCGCTTCGAGCGTCGGTTGCGTCGGATCGAAGTAGTGCCCGACGGGGGGTTCTCGCACGAGTCCGGATCGGTGCGACATGAGTTGGCCGAGTGTGATCGGTTGGTCGAACGGATTGTGAGGATGGAAGTCGGGCAGGATCTTCGTGATCGGAGCATCCAAAGCGACGCGCCCCTGTTCGACTTCGCGCATCACCGCCAGGTCAGTGAAGAGTTTTGAAACCGAGCCGACGCGGTAGATGGTCTGCGCCGTGGCTGGCCGCTTTTTCTCGACGTCTTCGTATCCGAAACCGGCGGACCAGAGGATCGAGTCGCCTCGCACCAGAGCAATCGAGAAGGCTGGTAGTTTTTTTGCCTCGACTTCATACTCGACCGCCTGCCGAATTCTCTGGATGACGTCGCGATCGGACGATTGGTTTCTCGGCGACTCGGCCTGCAATCGAGAAGCCAGGAAGATGAGGACGAGCACCACGGTGAGGTTTCGAAGAGTAGACACTATCCACATAACCAAGTCCTTCGGCAAATCCAATGGTGTCGAGCGACCGGAACTACCGTGTGCGATTATAGGACGAAACGACTCCAGTGTAAGTCTCCCAGCTTCAGAGAGATGGTGAAAACAGCGAATCGACATATTCAAGAACGACGTTTTCTTAGTTGGGAAGGTGTTGGCTTTGGCGCAGGATGTACGCTGTTCCATATCTTGTGACAGCACTATGGCACATCGCGGCTCGGCCGGAGTCTCGCCCTAGGTAGACGGCTGCTTTCCCAGGGCATGGCTGCTTGCCGGGCGGCGAGTGGGTGGACTGGTGAGAGGGTTTGCTGGTGAGAGGGTGGACAGTGGACCAAGTGGACATAGTGGACACAGTGGACGGTGGACATAGTGGATGCCGATGCAGGCCCTTGATTCACCCCTCACCCTCACACTTCACACTTCAAACTTCACACTTCAAACTTCACACTTCAAACTTCACACTTCAAACTTCACACTTCAAACTTCAAACTTCAAACTTCAAACTTCAAACTTCACCTCCCCCCACTTCGATCGAAAACGCTTTTGGCACCGGGGACAGGTAAGTTCACGGCCGAGCAGCGTGCCGGGAATTTCTCCGGCCTGGTGGCAATGGCTGCATTGGACCTTGACTCGAACCTCATCAGCAGGCTGGAACCAATCGTCGGGAACCCCCGGGAACACCAAGTCTTCGGGTTGGAACGTGGTCAAGAGTTCTCGCGTCAGCGGAGTCTGGCCGGCGGTGCGGTTCGCGAGCCGCCGGATGGCACGTTCGAGCACGTTGCGAGCGTAGCGACCGTTTCCGAAGTGCTCATCGCGGTGATCATAGGCCCAGGTGAATCCCTGCAACAGGCGGATTCGAGCGTCGGTGCCGAATGTGTAATGGAGTCTTTCGGCGAGCCGTTCGAAGACGCGGCCGAGGTCGGCGGGACGAAAATCTTCGAAGGTGAAGTGTTGTGTGAATCGCGAGCGCAGTCCCGGGTTTGAACGCAAGAGTTCGTCGAGTGGCCGGGGGTAACCGGCGAGGATGACGACGAGTCGTTCGCGCTGGTCTTCCATACGTTTCAAGAGTGCTTGGAGCGCTTCGGCCCCGTAGGGATCATCGCCTTCGGATGCCACCAGGGCATACGCTTCGTCGATGAAAAGGACCCCATCGAGTGCCTGATCGATAACCTGGTGCGTCTTGGGGCCGGTTTGTCCTGCGTACTCGGCTACCAGGCCGCTCCGGTCGGTCTCGATCAGATGCCCTTTGGCGAGGATTCCCATGGCAGCGAAAATGCGGGCGACGAGGCGCGCCACGGTCGTTTTGCCCGTTCCCGGGTTCCCGCGAAACACCATATGGAGACTCAAGTCGGCCGCCGGCAGTCCCATTTCCTGGCGTCTACGTCGTAACTCGATCACGTTGACCAGAGTCCGCACCTCGGACTTGACCTGTTCGAGTCCCACCAAGCTGTCGAGTTCGGCGAGCGTCTCTTCCAAATTGGGCTTCACCGAAGCGGCCTCGTCTTGAGAATGCGAGGACGCTCGAGTTCGCGTCGGACGCGCTGTCCGGGCGTCTTGGGCCTCTTCCTTTTGAGACTTTGTCGGTGTGCGGGTCGGCGAGGACTTGCGAGTTGGGGGAGGAGTATCGGGAGTTGGATCGGCAGGAAGGATGAGTTCGTCTAGCGCCTGTTCGAGCGTCCGGAGGGCCTGGAGTTCGGTTGGGCGGATTTCTCCGTCGGCCTTCGCGATCAAGTGCCCCATGCGAATGACAACCGTCTCGAGCCGACTGACGTAGTCGCGCAGCGGCGGCCATTCTCGGAAGGGGCGGAACAACGTCGACCACTCGAACCGGTCCGCGTCGGCAAAGAGTCGGCCGGCTGCCGAACGCAACTCGCGGCCCTCAAGCACCTTTCCCCACAAGTGCTGGCAGAGCACCGACGCGAGTATCTTTTCGAAGTGGGACCACCGCTGATCAGCGCGGCTCACCGTGACGTACGTCTTGATCACCACCCCCTCATGGAGAAGTTGCATTCTTTCCCGAAGTTCGTCAGGAGATTCGTTCCACCGATCCGGGCACGAGCGGATCCAGAGGTCAGCGGCCTCTAAGTAGATTTTTCGCGTCTCGGCCAAGAGGCGAGCGTATTGTTTCGAGATTTCAGCGGCGTAGTCCATCATCGGCCTCCAGCAGTCCCCCTCACACCTCACCCCTCAAAACAACCACTGTTGTCCATTCGTCGACGGAGGCCGAAACTGGCTAACATCGAGCTCCGGGAGGGGCTGGTCGAGTTCGTGTTCACGAGCGAAGAGTTGGAAGAGACTACGGATGGACTCGGCCAGGGTTCCTTGGCCGCGCATGCGGTGTCCAAACCGATGGTCGTTGAGACGGCCGCTCCGGACCGCCCGCAGACGCTTTTCGACTCGGGATCGCGCTTCCGGGTAGTTGCGGTCGAGCCATTTCAAGAAGATCGGCTCGACCGAAAGAGGGAGTCGTACGAGCTGGTAACCGGCGGTTTGAGCGCCTGCGGCGGCCGCTTCGCGGAGGAGGTTGGGGAGTTCCCGATCGGTGAGGCCGGGGAGGATGGGAGCTGTCATGACGCCGACGGGGACGCCAGCTTCTCGCAGTTCTCCGATGGCTCTCAGCCGAGCTTCAGGCGTGCTAGTAGCGGGCTCGAGGGCGCGTGCCAGCTTTCGGTCGAGCGTCGTGAGGCTGATCAGGACGTGGATGAGGCGTTGGCAAGCCATTGAGCGGATCAGGTTGAGGTCCCGCAGGACGAGGGCGTTCTTGGTGACGATGGCGATGGGTTGCCGAGCTTCGAGAGCCACTTCGAGGCAGGCGCGCGTGATCCGAAACCGGCGTTCGCATGGCTGGTAGGGATCAGTGACGCCGCTGAGAGCGATGACATCGGCGGCTTCGGTGCGTCGTGACAGCCACTGGCGGAACCGCTCCGGTGCGTCGTGTTTGACGAGGATCTTTGTTTCGAAATCAAGTCCCGCACTGAAGCCGAGAAATTCGTGGGTGGGACGCGCGTAGCAGTAGGCGCAGCCGTGCTGGCATCCGCGGTAGGGATTGAGGCTGTAACGAAAAGGGATATCGGGGCTGTCGTTGGTCGAGACGACCGACCGGGAGACATCCGGGAGGAACTCGACGCGGCCGTGTTCCGCGGCGCGCCGATACTCTTGATCCCAGGCCAGATGTTCCCAGTCGGGTTCTTGGTGGATCGATTCGAATCGATTCGGGGGATGTTCGTGTGAGCCGCGGCGCATAAGCCGATGGGTGAGTTCAGGTAGGAGCTGTCGATCCCCACAGGGAGAAGTTTCCGGTTCCCGATTTTCTTTTTCACCGGCGCCATTATAGTGCGGAGGGGGTCGAAACTGCAGCGGCGAGCCGGCTCGAGCTGTCCGGATTCGTTGCGGCCGCACTTGGCCGAAGTCGCCGGTGGCGAGGAAGCTGTTCCCACAGGGAGAAACAACGATGAGAGAAGAGCACGGTTCCGAGAGTCAGAAACACGATCGAGTGGAGCGCCAGGTCGATGAGGTGGCATCGGCAGAATATCCCCGCCGTTTGTTCCTAGCCGCGTCGGCGGCGGTGGGGAGTGCCACGATGCTGGCTTCCTGGTCGAACGTGCAGGCGTCTGGCGGTACCGTCGATACGAGTCCTGTCGATCGGAGCAAGAGCATCATTGGTCTGTACGGGCCGTGGGCCGCCAGCTTGGTTGAGGACCCACCTCGTCTTTCCTTTCGCCGCGACGAGTTTTCCGATCTGGAGTCGTGGCGACGCAGCGCTGTCGCCAAAGCGCGGGAATGCATTGCGGCACCGGACCTCGGCGGAGTGCCGCAAGTCACCATCGATCGCACCTTCGAATACGACGGTCTACACATCGAAGAACTGCACTGGCAGCTTCCGTACGGGCGACCGACGCAGGCCATTCTGCTGAAGCCGCGTGGCGCGAAGGGACGACTCCCCGGGATCTTGGGCCTGCATGACCACGGCGGCATGAAGTACTTCGGCAAGCGGAAGATTACCCGAACGTCGGATCAAGTGCACCCTCTTATCGCACAACATCAGCGCGACGACTACGGCGGACAGGCGTGGGCCAACGAGATTGCCAAGCGGGGCTACGTCGTCCTGGTGCACGATACGTTCACCTTCGGCAGTCGCCGGGTACTTTATCAGGACATGGTGGAGATTCCCTGGGGGGAAGCCTCGACGCGCGGCAAATCCGACGAAGACCCGGAGAATCCCGATCACATCAAGACCTACAATCGTTGGGCGGCGGCTCATGAGCACATCATGGCCAAGTCGCTCTTTTGTGCGGGAACGACATGGCCCGGCGTGTTCCTCGCCGAGGATCAAGTGGCCTTGAGTGTCCTGGCGCAGCGCACCGATGTCGATCCGGACCGGCTAGGCTGTGCCGGACTTTCCGGCGGTGGCTTGCGGACGGTTTATCTCGGAGGCCTGGACCCGCGCATCCGATGCGCGGTGTGCGTCGGATTCATGTCGACCTGGAATGACTTCCTGTTGCACAAGTCATACACGCACACATGGATGACGTACACACCGTTGCTGCCGCAGTTTCTGGACTTTCCGGAAATCTTGGGATTACGAGTTCCCAAACCGACAATGGTCTTGAGCAACAACGACGATCCGCTTTACACGCTTCCCGAGATGCATCGTGCTGACGGGATCTTGCGCGAGATCTTTGCGAAGGCGAAAGAGCCGGAGCGATATGTAGGACGCTTTTATCCGGGCCCCCACAAGTTCGATCGGACGATGCAGCGAGACGCTTTTGCCTGGTTCGATCGGTGGCTGAAGTAGCGTTCCACCGGACGAAGGCCAATCCGCTTTGTCTCAGGCACCAGCTCCTCGAGTGGCTATGACTCCCTGGCGCGACTCGGCCAGCCGTTCGCTGGCGCGCGAGAGGAGTTTCTGCATGTCGTCGCCGTCTGTGACTTCGGCTGCGGCGATGTGAACTTCCAAAGGCAGGCGTTCCCCTTGGAGTCGCACTTCGGTCTCTTGTAGGGCTTTGCGAATACGTTCCATGATGAATACCGCATCCTTTTGGCGCGTGTTCGGCATCAAGATGGCGAGCGATGTTGGCGTGTAGCGTGCGAGCGAATCCATGTCGCGGATCGTCTGGCGGACAACGTTGGCCGCCGCTCCCAAGAGGGCTCGAACGGCCGGCGCTCCATATCGGCCTTCGATTTTCTCGCGGTTGGCCAGTTCGATCAGCGTCACGCAGATCGTCGGTCCGCCTCGCTGCCACTCCGAGATGCGCCGGCGAACGTTCTGGCATAGTTCGGTCTTCGTCGGAAGGTTGTAAAGAAGCTCGCGATCGAATTGGTCGGGGTCGAGCGACGTTCCGGCGACGGTGATCGGCATGTCGTCGGCATCGGAGAGTCGCACGCTCGGGGGGGCCGACTCGGCACCATCATTCTGTCCCGTCGATGGCGTCGCTTCGCCCAGTTGCATTCCGTCGATCGGCAGGCACGAGTTGCCGTCGTGCCAGTAGACGCAGTTGCGACCGCTCTTCTTGGCTGCGTACAAGGCGGCATCCGACCGTTCCTTGAGGCCGTCGGCCATTTCCTCCGGATCGGACAAGGCAACGCCGAAGCTCGCGGTTACCTTGAGGGCTCCCCCTTCATACGCGATCAACTGCGCGGCGATCGCCATGCGAAGGGACTCGGCCATGAAACAAGCCTGGGTAATCGAGACATCGGGAACGAGGACCGCAAACTCCTCGCCCCCATAGCGCGCCACCGTGTCGGTTCCTCGCACGTGGTTGCGAAGGACACGGCCAATCGTTCTTAGGACTTCATCCCCCACGGCGTGGCCGTAGGTGTCGTTGACCTTCTTGAAGTGGTCGACGTCGAGCATGATCAGGGCATAGGGGGCGCCACCTCGTGCCATGTCCTCGTGCAGGAACTGCGACGTCTCGTCGAAGGCGCGGCGATTGGCGCACCCGGTGAGGGCGTCCGTACGAGCTTCTTGGTGCTGGCATGCGATTTCTCGAGCCAGCGTGTCGACCTTGACTTGCGCCTCGGCAAGCTGTTCTTGGATGCGAGCGTTGTGTTCCACGAGTTCCTCGACGATCGCGACGACCGCATCGACGCCGTCGCGTTCCACGTCGATTTTGCGCAGTTTGCCGTCGGCATCCGACACGGCCGACTGATGGTTTTGCAAGTTTCCTGCCATCGTCTCGGCAATGCGCTGAATCCGGCGAAGCGCTTCCTTTGCAGCATCTCGGTCAGGGTCACCTTCGGTCGTACTGGCCTGGGAGGGCCGAAAGATCCAGTATCCCAACGTCAGTCCGCAGGCGCCGAAGAAAAGGGCAATGAGCACATACGAGAGGAGAACGGTGATACCCATGGCAGTTTCCACCTGAGGAAAATGATTTGTGGTTGGGCTGCTTCCCTGCCCCATCTCGCCGCAGCCGGTCGGTATACGTCGCCCCGTGATGCTAAAGGGTGGGTTGCGAATCCCCCACTGTCAAACAAAAGCAGATCCTGCTTTTACGACCTCCGCCCGTGTGCCGTAGACGGGAGGGGAACGCTACAATGAGTCTTTCTTGTAGTGCAGCCGGTCGATCAAGTTGTCATCAATTTACCGGAAGAATGGCGAAGGACGTTCGCATGAGTCACGATGCTTATCCCTGGCCCCCGCCCCCCCCTTCCCGTCCACCGAGAAGCCCCTGGCCGGCTATGCTGGCGGCCATGGTTTTGCTGCTGATCGCCGCTTTTCTATTTCGGTGGGTCTTACAGCCTGTACCGCGTGCAGTGGCTCCTCCTCCCCCCATCACGCCTCGAGGGGATCTGGCCGCCGATGAAAAGGCGACGATTGAACTTTTCGAGCAGTCATCGCCGGCGGTGGTCCACATCACAACGCGCGCCATCGAGCGTGACTTCTTCGAGTTGTGGGAAGTCGAGAAAGGAACGGGGAGCGGCTTTATCTGGGACGAGCAGGGTCATATTGTGACGAACTACCACGTGGTCCGCGAAGGAAACCGCTTCATCGTCGGAACCTTCGATCATTCGACATTCGAAGCTGAACTGGTAGGAGCCGCTCCGGACAAGGACCTTGCTGTCTTGCGCCTGAAAGCTCCGGCCGCAAAACTGGCGTCGCTCGTTCCACTCCCCTTGGGAACCTCGGCCGATCTCCGCGTCGGCCAAAAGACGTTCGCCATCGGCAACCCATTCGGGCTCGATTACACCCTCACCACCGGCATCGTCAGTGCACTCGGTCGCGTCATCCGGTCGCAGTCGGGACGGCGGATCCGCAACGTCATCCAGACCGACGCCGCCATCAATCCGGGCAACTCCGGCGGGCCTCTGCTGGACAGTGCCGGCCGCCTCATCGGCGTCAACACGGCCATCTTCAGTCCATCGGGCGCCTATGCGGGAATCGGCTTCGCCATTCCCGTCGACACGGTGCGCCGCGTCGTGCCGCAATTGATCGAACACGGACGACTCATCCGCCCGGGACTCAACGTCGACTGGGCACCCGACGGCCTCCTGCGT
>WFWZ01000172.1 GCA_015490875.1 Planctomycetaceae bacterium | reverse complement strand
CGTTGGAAGCCGCATAAGGAGCGGCTTTCCGGGGGGAGCCAACAGCAGCAGGATACGGCCATTCGATTTCATCGAGCCTGCAGTTGGCTGGGACTTGTCCAGAAGAATGATGACGCCGAGTCGGATGACTTGGCGCTGGTTAGCCTCTGGATCGCCTTCAATGCTCTCTATGGTCAGTGGGACCCGGCCCGGCGGGAACCCCGGCCCGACCGGGAGTGTTGGCGGTCATTTGTCGATACGATTGTCGATCTGGATGCCACCGGGCACGTTGCGTCGATGCTGACGGCGAACAAGCGGCTCGTCCTTTCGTTGCTCGACGATGAGTTTCTCAGCGGATTCTTCTGGCAGGAGCCTACGAAGAAGCGGGCCACTCAGGCTCGCAAGGCCAAACACAAGGCCCACACATGGTATCTGGAAGAACGGTGGGTGAAGATCCTTGATGAACTCCTGGAACGGATCTACTTGATGCGTTGTCAGCTGGTCCATGGGGCGGCCACATATGGCGGCAAGCTCAACCGCACATCGCTCCGCCGCTGCATCATGATGATGAAAAAGCTCGTGCCCGCCTTCCTCCTGGTCTGGATCGACCACGGTTCCGACCACCACTGGGGCCCCATGTGCTATCCACCTATCGGCAAGTAAGTCGGGCTCGCCTGTGACCGGCGTGCGCGAATACAACGCCGCCGAATGGCCAATGGTAGCTACATTGGCTATAATTACTACCCACTGGTGCAACAGACCCTTCCATAAAACTGGCTGGACATCACGCCAGGCAGTGCACTGGGGCAACCGATGAGGGAACCGTGGATGCGGGGAATTCGGGATCTGGCCAAACAAATCCAGGAGGAGTTGCAGTCGGACAAGCCGATGTCTCTTTGCGAGCTTAGGTTCACCATCAACGGTAAAGAGACACAAGAATATTACGAAATACTCGGCGAGCGCCTACTCAAAAAGCTTCAAGTGGCCGATCTTCATCTCGGCGGATGGGCGGTCGGCGTTGTCCTGCTTCTGTTGATCGCCGAACGCGCGCGCCGCCACGCCAAAGGCCACGCACTGTGGGAGCACATTGCTGAATGGATCCCTCACCACCTTCGCTCCGAGCTCTTTTGTGAAACTGTGCCGACGCCGTTGTTGAAGGAGCTGATCGTTAAGGCGGTGAAGCATGTCAATCTCCGCAACGCCTTTGGAGATCCGTCGATACGGCAGCCGTACTATGTAACGGTGCATCTCCAATTCGGGATGACTCGAGATGCCGTCGAAAACCGTCTTGCTGGATGGATGGCTGGTGAGGCCCCTCCGATTGCGGTGCGGCGGCTGCTTTCCGGGCCCGAGGCAAGCGACAGTTTCCGCAACCTCTGGCAGGAAATGATGCATTTCCGCCGGGGCTATATTTCCGAGAGCCAACTTCAGACTGTATTGGAACGAAGTCGTTGGGTGCTTCCCGAGTGGCACGGGTTGATCACCGAGGTTCTTCGTCAACCGGCGCCGAGCGGCCATACGATCGTGGCGACGGACGTAGCGACGGAGGGCGATCGAGGAAGAGCAGAGTTCCTCAGATCTCCTGTCGCCATGTGGGACTTCCGTGAGGGTCCCTACTTTGTGTGCGAGTGGGCTGGGCTTCGGAATGCCGAGGATGACGGTGAATTCGCCCATTTAGATGTCCGGCTTGGTGAGACCCTTCTGGGGCGGGTCGTGCGTGGCGACGACGGTACACTGCGATTGCATGAAGGAACGATTCGGCTTTCTGCAGACCACTCGCCGCAAGTCATCTCCCTCGTCGAGCCAGACGGCCACGTTGTTGGCGTACAAACGCTCGATCTTTTTCCGAGTCATCCGGACGTGGTCGTCTATGAAGTGCACGACAACGCAAGGCTGATCCCGGTTCAGGGGAAGATGTCGACGCGTCGCCCGTACGTTCTTTGGACGTTTGGCGATTTGCGAGTGCTGCCGGAGCCGACCGTATGGTTTCGAGGGGGGATGGAGCACGTCCCGTGGATGGCGTCCTATATCGACCGGGAATGGGACACTAGCCATCTACGTGTGGTGACTTCAAATGGGGAGGTCGTCTGGAGCCCCACTTTGGCATCTCAAGTCAACGCTCGAGAAGACGCACTCGCTGATCGGGTGGACGTTGTGGTCGGAGGCCGTCGTCGGGTTTCCATCGGGGAACGGGTCGTGCTGACCGTTCATGGCGTTCCTGCCGACACCCGTCTTATTTCGGCTCAAGTCAACGGCCGTTCGGTTGGTGTCGACGAGCAAGGACGGATCGCTACCCAGATCCTGCCCGTGGATGCTTGGCGCGGCCTTTATGTAGAGCTGCGCATTGCTCAAGGCGAAAGAGTCATTCGATTGCATCGACGCTGCCACGTTTCCATCGAAGGGGGAGTCTACCAGGATACCGATGGGATGCACGCATGTGGTTCGAGGCAGATACTGACGGTCCGGCAATGCCGCAGCCGTCCCTTTCGTCTCTTTTGCCCGGATGTAAAGTCTCCCGTGGTGCTCGAAGGAACACGTTTCGTTCGCCGAGTCGGCAAGCGTCCTCACACTCTGCCAGAAGTCCTTGCAACGGGAGCTCCGTTGACGGTGCGTCCAGACCAGCTCAATGCGCCAATGGAACTTTTTCGAATCGCGGATGGAGTAGTCGACCAAGGTATCGTCGATGGCGTGGAAGCGACGGCGAGCGGGTGGGAATTGACGTTGGCAATGGCACTCGAGCCTGCAGTCGATCACGCCGTCCTATGCTGGCCCTGTCGAGGGGAACGGCGTCCTACGGTCATTGGGAGCCGAGATATCCGTGTCTCCTCTGGGGGGACTCGCTGGTCCGTGTCCTGTCCAGGCTGTGGTGGGCGTTCGCAGAGCGTCGTGGCGATTCGGTTTCGTGAGGAATGGCTTGGAGGAGCGATCGATGGCGATTGGCGGGAATGGTTCGAAGGGCTCGCGACGCCACCGGGGACTCCCAGCGAAGTCGCAGCCTGGGTCCGTTGGTTTCGCCTCCCTGTGTTGCTTCCGGATCCCAAGGGGCTGCCTGTTTTCGCCTTTTTTGCCCACCGGTTCCCAGCCGAAGTGCTCGGCGCATGGTTAAGACCAGCGGTCGCAACGTCAAGACAAGGAGACGCCGGCCAAACCGAGATCGAAGTTCCCGACAGCGAGCGACTGGGCGAGATCATTCGAAGCCTTTTCGCGGATTGGCAGCCAACGGATCAGGCACTCAAGGAACTGTGTGCGGTCCTGGGAACCCAGACGCCTGAGGACCGGCTTGGCGACGTTGTTCTGGCTATCGCCCCTTGGGATCCACTCCTGGCGGGAAAGGTGGCATGGCATGGATTGTGTTGCGAGCCCGCACGGCATCGAAACGAATCTTTGGTTCGTCTCGGTGCATGGTTTCATTCCCTATACCCATCGTCTCCTCAGGGGGCGGTCTTTGACGTGGACGCGTCAGAGTTTTTTGCAGCCCGTTTTTCGGGGGACTGCACGGTTGACCCTTATTTCGCGGAGGACCTCTGTAAGCAGGCTTTGAAAGTCCTAGATGGAAAGTCGTTGCCTGAGGAGGCGCGTTGGAACTTGCATGCCGCCATGCACCTCCATCGATTTCGTGACTTCGTTCTACGTCGCGTTTTCACATTCCTGTGGAAGAAACTGAAAGAGTGATGAATAATACTTCGCCAGTTCCAGCCCAGCTCGACGCAATCCGACTCTCGGAAACCGTTCGACGAAGGCTTGTGGACTTTTCGCTGGACACAGCATTCACGTCTCACGAGAAGATCCGGGACATCTGCCGGAGCTTGTGGTCAGGAGAGGGCCCTGGGGAAGGTCTCGTCAGTGACCTGTGGGTCGAGGGCTCGTTTCCCTCAATGCCGTCCACCGTGACGCTTCGGGATCTGGCGGCGCAGGGACAGTTCCATGAGGGGCTGTGCCAACTCCTTGATGACGCTGGCGCCTTCCCCGCCGACCGTGTCCTGTATCAGCATCAGGCAGAAGTCGTAGGGCGCGTTTCTAGTGACTCGAGCGGACGTCGGCCGGCGATTGTCGTTTCCGCAGGAACCGGAGCGGGGAAAACGGAGTGTTTTCTGTTGCCCATTTTGAATGACCTGTTTCGCTCGCCGCGCAAAGGAAAGGGAATTCAGTGTCTTGTGTTGTATCCTATGAACGCGCTGGTAAACGACCAGGTCGATCGGATTTACGAATGGCTGCGGAACCAACAAGAGATCACGCTGTTTCATTTCACGAGCGAAACTCCGGAAAACCGAAGGGCCGCCGATCGGGCGGGCATTCCCGAGTGGGCACCTTGTCGCTTTCGCACGCGCGACGAGGCCCGCGGGCGAGAACCCCGACGGGCGACCGGTCAGCGAGCGCCCCACCCGCCCGATATTCTCATTACGAACTACTCGATGCTCGAGTACATGTTGTGCCGTCCTCAAGACCGAGTCTTCTTCGGTAACGCTTTACGAGCAGTGATATTGGACGAAGCGCACCTATACACGGGGACATTGGCGGCAGAAATCACATTGCTGCTTCGCCGGTTGTATGCACGCTGCGATGTCGACCCCGCTCATGTCTTGCAAATTGCCACCTCGGCAACATTGGGCGGGGATGCGCAGGACGAGTTACAGCACTTCGCGTCCACGATCTTCTCCAAAGACCGCCATCAGGTCCATGTGGTCATCGGACGACAGCATCGGGTGGCCTTGGGAGCAGAGATGCCTCCCGCTCGACCGGTGACTCCCACCGAGATGTGTGCCGTTCGCTGGCTAGATTCGCCGCTTCTTGTGGCGGACGAGATGGGAAAAGTGTCGCTTCGGGAATCGCCGGATGAGAGCCAGCGACTAAGTCGAGAATTGGTTCGCCTGACATCAGCGCAAGGGTGCACGTCAGAGCGGCGTCCGGCCGCCGTGCTTCACTCACAACTACGCCACGCTCCCATCATCCACCAATTACAAGAAATCTTGTGGCAGGAAAAGCGTTTACCGCTTCGAACGCTTTCCAAGCGCCTTTGGCGTTGCGAAGACGAGGAGTCGCTTGATGCCACGATCACACTCCTGACACTCGCCGCAAGTGCACGTACCAACCCCCGGGAGTTTCCGCTCATTCCCCACCGAATTCATGTTGTCGTTCGCTCTCCCGATGGACTGTCGGTCTGCCTGAATGCGGATTGCACGGCACAGGAGCGTTGGAAACTTCCGGGCTTGGGTGGTGTGGTGGGAGGGGTTATGGATCGGTGTCCATCATGCAAATGCGCCACGCTGGCTCTTGCACGGTGCAACAGCTGCGGAGCAGCCGTGATTGCCGCCAAGCGTGATGGGCTTCGCTATGCCAACCCCGGTGTCGAGTGGGAAGATGTGGTGTTTTTTCACCTTGCCCCAAACGGCTCAGAGGAGTCGTTGACGGTCGTGCGCGCCTCCGATGGAGAAGTCACGGGAAGCGGCACGGGGGAAACGACGTTGGAACGTGTTGAGGCTTGTCCAGCGTGCGGCGAAAGTACGGAGGGCTTCGCCCCATTCGCCTCTAGCGACGCTTTGTGCAGTGCGGTTGTGGCCGAGACAGTCTTGAGCGAATTGCCAAAGTATCCGGCAAGCCACAATGCTTTCTTGCCGGCGCGAGGCCGCCGACTGCTGGCGTTCAGCGATAGTCGGCGCGAGGCGGCTCGCTTGGGCCCCCGTTTGCAACTCCAGCACGAGGCAAGACTGATTCGATCAGCCATCTATGCATGCCTGGCGAAACACACCGTGCAGGATGAAGAACTCATTACGTACTTAGAGGAACGGTTGGCTCATCTAACGCAGAGGCGAGAAACAGTCCATTCCGAAGCGGTTCTTCGGCAAATCGAGGAGGAATCACGGTCGATCCGACAGAAGCTCCAAACGGCCGTTGCCGGTGGAAGTGCCGAGGAATGGGCTGAACGACTCAGGAATATCCCGTGGTTAGAGGAACTTCTCGACATAGAGTCGGCGCAGCATCATGAAGTGTTGCGACGAAGCCCCGGTGGGAAGACTCGCCCGTGGTCGCAACAAGATTGGGAATCCAACGCGGAGCAGGTTCGCGCGAAAACGCTTCAGCTCCTTGCGGGCGAACTCTTGGTGCCGAATCCCCGCGCAATGTCGCTGGAGATGCTGGGAATGGCGGAGATCACTTATCCCGGCATCGAGCAGGTTAGGTTGCCGGAGAGGATTCTCGGACGACTCCGTGGGGAAGTAGGGACGAAACTCGAAGAGTGTTGGTCGGACCTTCTCAGATCCCTGTGTGATACGCTGCGCATGGATGGTTGTGTGACACTCGGCGGCTCAAAGTCAGCGGATCTGGTGTACCGTCTGGGAGGCGTGCCGATCCGCCAGTGGATGGCGGCTCGACATCAGGGACCATACCTTCGGCAGTGGATCGGTGCGACCGATCGTCAGCGGCGGATACGGTTCGTTCGCGCGGTACTCGCCGAATGCGGATGTGCGCCCGAATTGGCGAAAGAACTGGCACCGGAGATACTGGAAGCAACCTTTCTTTTGCTTCTGGCGGCCGCGAGGTTTCCCGACGGGTCTGGCGGCGAACTGGACTGGCTCCTGAGGGACTCCCGACAAAGTGATGGCGGTGCGCCGGTCGATGCGCTGCAAATCGACTTCTCCAAGTTGGGTCTTCGACTCCCGTCCCAGCTCTATCGGTGCGAGCGTACTCGACGACTCTGGCCGCGCTCCGTAGCCGGCTGCGCCCCGGAAACAGGATGCGACGGAACGCTCGCTCCGGTAACCACGCAAGACCTCGCCGAAGATCCTCGTGTCGGAAGGCTGCGCCGGGAGTATGCCGAGTCTCCCATTTTCCGGATCGGCATGTGGGCGGAAGAACACAGTGCGCAGTTGGATCCCCGAGAAAATCGGCGTCTGCAGGATCTCTTCCGAGCAGGTTTGCGAAATATTCTCAGTGCCACGACGACACTCGAGTTGGGGATCGATATCGGAGGGTTGGCGGCCGTTTTCTTGGGCAATGTTCCCCCAGGAAAAGCCAACTACTTGCAACGTGCCGGGCGGGCCGGTCGCCGTTCCGATGGCTCAGCGGCCGTCGTCACGTATGCTCGCACGCGTCCCTATGACCAGGAAGTCTTCCGGAGGTTCGGTGACTTCCTTGATCGTCCTCTTCGCAAACCCACCGTCTTTTTGGACCGAGAACGACTACCGCGTCGTCATTTTCACGCATGGCTCCTGGGAGAGTTTTTTCTGGCGCGTTCGAGCGGGACGGAAAAAAAGGGGGCGATGGATGCCTTCGGGAAGATGGGAGCCTTTTGCGGAACACCGCCGGTTCGTTTTTGGAGGCGTGGTGAGCCAAGTCCCGGAGACTTCCCGAAGTCGCCCCCAGAGCCCAGCGAGGCTGACGCGTTTCTTGTACATCTGCAGGGGATTCAGCGGGGGCAACTGGACGTCGTGCAAGTCGCCAGGAGACTGTTTTGGCGCACAGCGCTGGAATCGACGATGGACGATTGGTCACAACTGATCGACGAGACCATCAAGAGCTTTAAGCGTTCAGTACGTGACTGGCGGCAAGACTTTGATCGTCTGTATGCGTTGTGGCGTGAATCCCTTGCCGAAGCCAACCGGTCGCAGGCGAATGCGTTGTGGTATCAACTTCGCGCGCTAGCTGAAGTGACGGTGATCGAAGCGCTGGCCGACAGGCAATTTCTGCCGAGGTACGGGTTTCCCATCGGCCTGCACCGTTTGCAGGTCATTGTCCCCGAGGAAAACGATGTCGATGGCGTTCGCCGCGTCTATACTCGCCAAGAAGATCAGTTTCGGCTTGAGCGAGCCGGGATTCTTTCGCTTGCGGAATACGTCCCGGGAACGCAACTGATCGCCGGCGGCAAACAGATCACCTCCCGGGGACTTCTCAAACACTGGAGCGGCCTGGATCTTGACGATACACCTGGGCTGCGCGGAAGTCTATGGAAGTGTGAGCGAGGGCATGTTCATTACGAGATCGGCCGCATGCCCGACCGCTGCCCCATTTGTAAAGCCTCGCCTCGTCGCGCACCGGAATCGCTGCTGATCGTCAAGCATGGTTTTACGACCGCCGCATGGGATCCTCCGAAGTGGAGCACCCGGACGACATACGTGGGGGCTCCTGAGATGTTGACCGTTACCTTCCGAGAACGAGAAGCGACGGGGACGCTCCTCCGGCGCGACTTCGCCGGAGTCCGTGGCCTGGCGGCCCGCTACCGGGAGGACGGCGAGTTGCTGGCTTACCATCGAGGTGGCCACAGCCTTGGATTCGCGATATGCCTTAAGTGTGGCTACGCGGACAGCGAACGGCATCCGATCGGCCAGGGGCGGCAGCGTTTGCCGGCACGCTTCGAGTTCCATGCTCCTCTTCGTTCCGTGAATGCAACGGATGTATGTTGGTCGCGAGACGAAACCCCTCCCGTCCTTCGGCACCAGATGCTCGCCGCACGTACGACGACAGACATTCTCATGCTCGATCTGTCTGAGTGTCTCGAGGTGGCAAGCCAGCACCGGCCCACGATGTGGGCGATCGCGTATGCCAGCCATCGTGCCGCCGCCGAAATGCTCGAACTCGATTCGCGAGAACTTGGCGTCTTGTTGGTTCCGACCGGGGCGATGGGGGAAAGCTATGGCGTTGTGCTTTATGACAGCGTTCCCGGTGGGGCAGGGCATGTTCGTGAACTGCTCGAGGCGGGATTGGAATGGCTCCAGCGTACGCGCGACGTTCTCTTTGTCAGTGAAGACCACGACCGCGTCTGCATATCAGGGTGCCTTGACTGCCTGCTCTCCTTCGAAGCGCAGCGGGCGATGACGCACGAATCGTTTGACCGGCGCCGAGCACTGCACGTCTGGAGCGAGCTGCTTGAAACTGTCTCGCATTGATTCGAGAGTAAAGGCACGAGTTTCGTAATGTTCGAGGGTAGCGACAACAGGGATTCGAGGCGGACAGCCAACTTGGCAGCAAGTCCCAAGAAACGCTTATCGAATACCAATGTTGAGAGCTTGCAGGACCGAGATAGAAACGAGTATCCTGCCTCAGGGGAAACTAGAGAATCAGGGGCCATTGGCTAAGATGCTGGCCGAAAGGAGGATCGGCCATGGCCAGGAACGGCTCGTTCCGCCAGACAGGGCAGGCTATGATAACCCAAGTCACGCTCGGGGCTAGTTAAGTGCTGACCTGGTATCCTTGGCATGAGAAGAATCGTGCACATCATCAAAGCGCCGATCATCAGTCTCTTCATCGGGTTGCCCTTTGTCTCGGCCGAAGAGCCGCGCACGCCATATGTGCTTGTCCTGGGGACGGCCCAAGACGGCGGGCTTCCTCAATTGGCATGCCCATGCGGCCATTGCCAGGCGGCTCGCGCCGACTCGAAACGCGCGCGGCACATCGCCAGCCTGCTCATCGTCGACCCCGAGCGCGGGCAACGATGGTTGATCGACGCCACGCCTGACCTGCGCCGACAGTACGATCTGGCGGCGCAGCTTGGAGCCGTCCGGCCCCCGTCCCAAGGGCGGCCGCCGCTGTTCGACGGCATCTTCTTGACGCATGCCCACACCGGCCACTACCTCGGGTTGGCACAGCTCGGCCGACCGGCTTACAACGCGCAAGGTCAACTCGTCTACGCCTCGCAGCGCATGTGCCGGTACCTGGCCAACAACGGCCCGTGGAAACTGTTGGTGCAGAGCAAGAACCTCATCCTTCAGCCGGTCGAACCAGGCAAGGCCGTCGATTTGGGATCCGGGATCAAGGTCACCCCGTTGCTCGTACCGCACCGAGCCGAGTTTACCGACACGTTCGCCTACTTGATCGAAGGACCCACTAAGCGGCTGCTGTACATTCCCGATATCGACAAGTGGGAGCGGTGGGACGTCCGGGTCGAAGATCGTATCCGTGACGTCGATTATGCGTTGATTGACGGGACGTTCTTCGCCGATGGCGAAGTACCGGGGCGCAAGATGTCCGAAATCCCTCATCCGTTCGTGATCGAGTCGCTGCGTCGGTTCGCGAAGCTGCCAAGGGCGGAGCGCAACAAGATCTGGTTCACTCATTTGAACCATACGAATCCGCTGCTCGACCGTACATCGAACGCATCGAAGCGTGTGCGACAAGCCGGTTTCCATGTCGCACGTGACGGCGATCGGTTCAAGTTGTAGCATGGCACGAAGAGATCAGATGGTGCTTTTCCCTGACGACCGAGCAGTAGATGGGTAGTGGAGTGAAACGATGCAGCACGAAAACTGGCAATGCCCGAAATGTGGCTATGAACAATTCGAGACCGATGTGTTCCAGGCGACCGGTGGGACGTTCGCCAAACTGTTCGATGTTCAGAACAAGAAATTCACGACGGTCTCGTGCCGACGGTGTCGGTACACCGAGCTCTACAAAGGCGACACATCGGCGCTCGGCAACTTCTTCGACTTCTTCACGAATTGAGTAGGCCGGCGGCTTGCGTCGCGATTCATGGAAGCGACGACCCAACCTTGGGCCGCAAGTGGCGCGCCCGTGGTTCAAGGCCATGCGCGAGTATTTCCCTACACGGTTTCCCACTCGCGGCAGTAGTGCCATCACGATTGGAGGAAGCGGCGGAGCCACCCTAAAGCGGCGATCAGTAGCAGCAGCGGTACCAGCAGCAAGAGAACTCGAGGACGCACCACGAGCATCACGATGACCAAGGCAGCCATGCCGATCCACCACGGCGATATCCGCCGCACAAGGGCTTCCACCTGGGGGTAAGCCAGCCAGATCGCTCCCAGCGTCAATCCCAGTCGAAGCGACGTGCTGAATAGCAGACTCTGCTGAAGCGAACTCCAAGGCCGTGTCGCTGCCAGGATCAGGCTGACCCCGAGACAGATCAAAGCGACAATGCCTATCAGGCGGCGGCGCATAATGGTCAGCCAACAAGCGAACGGCCTCGAATCAGCCGGCTGCTTCCGCCACTTCAGGCGACGCCCAGCTTCTGCTTCAACTCCGTCAAGAGACGGACCGCATGGCCGATCTCGGCCTTCTGCCGCTCCGGCTCCTGAGGAATCTCCCGTTCGATCGTCAGTGGTCCGTCGTAGCCGATCTCCAAAAGCGTCCTCAAGTAGGTTTCGATCCCCACATCTCCTTCGCCTAGCGGAACTTCCACGCCCCATTCCTCCCCAGGACGCTCGGCCCACTTCCCATCCTTGCAATGGACGCTTCGCACGTAACGCCCCACCTTCTTGAGCGCCTCAATCGGGTCACCCGTTCCGTACAAAATCATATTGGCCGGATCGAAGTTGATGAACAGATTGTCCTCCCCCACGTCCTCGAGGAACTGCAACAGGGCATCGGCGGTCTCTTGGCCCGTCTCCAAATGCAGCCGCTGGCCGTTGCCACGGCAGTGCCCGCACAACTCCCGCGTCACCTCGACCACTTCCTGATAAAGGGGCTCGGAGCGATCATGAGGAACGAAGCCCAGATGCAACGCGACGACATCGCACTGGAGCATCTTGGCGAAATCGGCGATCTCTTTCATCTCGATCGTTCGTTCGCCGCGCGTTTCCGGCGGCACCAGCCCGACCGTCTTGGCCACTGTTGGGATATCTGCATAGCTTTCCCCTTCAAACCCGCCGAAAACTGCAGTCAACGCAATCCCCAGTTCATCCAGACGGCGCAAAAAGGCCTCCGCATTCTCGGGCGTCCGCGTCGCCTTGGCCGGAGCGTGCAACTGGATCGTCGGCACACCCAACTCGTGAGCCACCTCCAGCTTCACGCCCAACCCCGCGTCGATACTCGTGAATACCCCGATCGGCCACTTTTCCATGGATGTTCACTCCCATTCAGTTTCCCGCAACGGCTCGTGGTCCTGCCTGACGAGCACGATGCCTCGGCAAGACACCTCAGGATAATCTCACAGACAGGCCGCCGAAAGGTGGGACGACTTGAGCCGGGACCGTTGATTTTCTCGCGCCGCCACGTCACGATGAAGACGCGAGCAGCGGCGGAACTTCCGGGCTCGTACCCACATTCTTCCCCCATTTCCGCGAGGCTCCACGATGGTACGGCGACTGGCAGCAATGGCACTGGGAACGCTTGCGATCCTCTTGGCTCTCCCCTCCGTTCAAGTCTTCGCAGAGGAGGGATCCCGGCGCCCCAACATCGTCTTCATCTTTGCCGACGATCTGAGTTACCGAGCTGTCCGGTATGCCGGAAACCCCGACGTCCGGACGCCGAATATCGACCGACTCGCTCGCAGCGGCCTCGTCTTCACTCACGCCTACAACCAGGGCTCCTGGAGCGGGGCCGTCTGCGTCGCTAGCCGGACGATGCTCAACACGGGGCGGTACCTCTGGCACACCAAGAACCTCGTCGGCCATTTGGAGCGGGAGCGAGAGGCGGGAAGGATCTGGTCCGAACAACTTCGCCGGGCTGGGTACGACACGTACTTTACCGGCAAGTGGCACGTGCGGCTCAATGCCAAGAGCACCTTCGACTTCGTGACTCATGTTCGCCCAGGTATGCCGAAGCAGACGCCCGAGGGGTACAACCGTCCCATCGAAGGAAAGCCCGATCCCTGGAGTCCCTACGATCCGAAGTTCGGCGGATTCTGGGAGGGAGGAACGCACTGGAGTGAAGTTTTGCGCAACGATGCGCAAACCTTCCTCCGCCAGGCGGCCCAACGCGACCGTCCGTTCTTCATGTACTTGGCGTTCAACGCGTCTCATGATCCTCGCCAATCCCCGAAGTCTTACGTCGACCGCTACCCTCCGAGCAAACTTGCGCTTCCCAAGACGTTCCTGCCCGAATACCCCTTCAAAGACGCCATGGGGTGCGGCAAGTCG
>WFWZ01000171.1 GCA_015490875.1 Planctomycetaceae bacterium | reverse complement strand
GCCAGCACGTGTCGTGATAACCGAAGAAAGGAGGCTCAATGAACTCGGTCGGGCAGTCGCCTGGCGCCGGACACTGGCCAACCGCATTGCTGGGAACGAATGGGAAGTTCCGAAAGCGGTACGTGACGTGGTCTTCTTTCCACAAGTGCAGCCCTCGAGCACGCGAATTGCTCCAGCCGCAACCGCCGGCTACCCCGACGGCCACGAAAAGCAGACCACTGATCCAGGCGATCGTCGTATTGCGGGTCATCTGCAGAATCACCTTGTCATGTCGAAATACGATGCGGGGAAGGAACAACTCTGCCAATGCTCTTAGAAGCCGAAGCCACCGAATCCCCCGGTCTGGTTCCGGTTGTAAAGCACCTTGCCGGAGAAACGCGACAGCGTACCGACCGTCAAGATCGAGAAGCCCATGATGCGTTCAAAGGGCGCCAGGAGCTTGCCGAGGTCGGTGTCGAAGGCCACTCGCTTGTCCTCGGCAATGAAGACGCGGTCGCCTGGCAAAATCTGGTAGTTGGTCACGGTCTGGCCTTGAGCGGTGATTGCTTTGTAGTCCACCGGAAGGATCTGCACCTCATCGCAATACGGGGACGGGCGAGCGATCCAAATGCGCTTGGAGGAAACTTCCGTGATACCGTTGACGTTGGCGATGGCATCGAGCACCGTTTCGTTGCCGGTCACGGGAAGTCGCGTGATGGTGTCACCAAGCCCGGCCCCTTCGGTGACGACGTAATAGACCTTGCTGTTATAGGCCCACACGTCGACCGAAACCTCCGGGTCTTGCAAGTACTTCTCCAGGTGCTTCTCGATCGCCGCCTTCGCCTCGGGAATTGTCAGTCCCACGACGGAAACGAGACCGTACGTCCCGAGGTTCACGTGACCGTCCGGCGTGACTAGATGTTCCCCGGCGATCGGTTGCAAGCCCGCTGCTTGCAACAGCTTCACTTGAACGTCGGGAGCCGTCAGCGTCTTGGCCAGGTGCTTCAAAATGGCCTCGCGAGCTTCGTCCACCGTCAGTCCGGCCACTTCCACCTGGCCGTACGGAATCCCCAGATTGACGCGCCCCCCCGGCTCGATCGCGTACTCGCCGTCGATCGGATACTCGGCAATCGTTCCCAAAGCCGAAATGTGCAGGATGTCCATCGCCCGCAGCTTATAAGGCGGCTTGGGAACCATATTCACTGCCTCGATGACCAGAATATCCGGCGGTTCGATGCGGTAAGTCGGCAAGACGACCTTCGACAACTCGCGAGGCAAATCGCCGCCTACCGGTGGTGAGGGCGGAAGGGGCCGGTCGTTGTGCCCAACAACGTGACATCCCGTTGATGTTGTCACTGCCAGCAAAATGAGGCAAATCACTGTCCGCACGCGACGTGAACGAAACATCCTAAGACCTCGCCTGGGCATCGTGATGGGCATCCTGGCTATAACGAAGAAAATCAATACACGTGGCAATCACCCTGTTGTCCTTTTGATCGGTCCACGCCGGACGGAAAATACAGTCGTAAATGCCCGAAAAACCGTGCAACCCCCCAAGCGTCCCCCCAAGCGGCGCGAACCTTGTCGGTTTAGGAAGCTGCAAAGGAGCCACCCTCTGGGCAAATGGGGCAAATAGGGGCATCTCTGCGACCTCCGAAACCACGGGGCATCCTGCCGAGCCGCCAACCCACGCCGACCTCCCTAGCCAAATGCCCCTATTTGTGGCATAATCCATTCGTAAGCTGGTGAGGGGTTACCTAATGCCTATTTAGTTGGGAGTGCGAAACCATGACCATCCGCGTGATCATTGCCGACGACCATGAGCTCGTCCGTATGGGACTGAAATCCCTCTTTGAGGGTAGCGAGGTCGAGGTAATCGGGGAGGCGACAAGCGGCGAGGAGACGTTGGAAAAGATCAAAGAGCTCCAACCGGACATCGCCATCGTCGATGTCCGCATGCCGGGCCTGGACGGACTCCGAGTGCTCAACCAGGTCCGCGAGCAGTTCCCCAATGTGGAAGTGGTCGTGATGTCGGCTTACGACAATCCGACCTATGTGGCGCGGTCCGTGGCATTGGAAGCCGCTGCGTTCTTCTCCAAAACCGCCTCGCGTGACACGATCCTCGATATCCTCCATCGAGTCTCCGTAGGCGAAAACGCCTGGACACGCGAGGAGCTGCGGCGCGTCACTGGAGCGCTCACCACCCCGCGAGCTACCACCGACATCGAGGTGCCACTGACCCATCGGGAAAGCCAAGTGCTTGAGCAACTCGCGATGGGACTCACCAACAAAGAAATCGCCCAGACACTCAAGATCAGCTACGAAACCGTCAAAGAACACGTCCAGCACATCTTGCGGAAGATCGGCGTCACCGATCGCACCCAGGCGGCCGTGTGGGCGGTTCGAAAAGGCCTGGTCTGAACGCGGCTGGTCCTCCCGTCCGGTGCTCTGTATCCCCCTGCATCCCATGAGACCCCGTCATGCCCCCCACTGCACGCGCTCGTGATATGTTCGTCGTCGGTGCGAGCTACGAAATTCGCCGCTTCGCCTACCGCACGCCGATCAAGTTCGGTGGCCGCGTCGTGACCGATGCCGAGGTCTTCGAGGTGGCGGTGCGCGTCCGAACCCCCCACACCGGCAAAGAAGCGGTCGGCTGGGGAGCCATGCCGCTTGGTAACGCGTGGGCATGGCCCAGCTCCGTCATGGACAACGATGCCACGCTTGCCGCCATGCGGGCACTGGCCAAAGAAGTCGTGTTGAAAGTGGGGAGAGAACGTCCCAACGGACATCCTCTCGTTCTGTGCCATCAGCTTTCTCAGAGCTACGCGGCGATCGCATCGGACCTGGAGCGGCAATTCGAATGGCCCGAACCGATGCCACGACTGGCGCAACTGGTGGCCACCAGCCCCTTGGAGGCCGCTCTGTTCGATGCTCATGGCAAACTCCACGAAGCCAACAGCTATGATCTCCTCACGACCGAGGACGTCGGTTGTGATTTGGCCTCATTCCTCAACGAAGACTTCCGCGGTGAAGATCTGGCTCGCTACACCCGTCGAGCTCCTCAACCTACGATGCCGCTCTACCACCTCGTCGGTGCCTTGGATCCCCTCACCGACGGCGACGTTGCCGAGCCGGTAGGCGATGGTCTCCCCGAAACGCTGGGCGAGTGGATCCGTCGCGACGGACTGACACACCTGAAGATCAAGCTAGCCGGAGACGATCTGCATTGGGACATTGAGCGGGTGCTCGCCATCGACCGGGTCGCCGCCGAAGTGCAAGAGGAACGCGGCGTCGGGGTGTGGTACTACTCGGCCGACTTCAACGAACGATGTCCCAACGTCGAGTATCTACTCGATTTTCTCCACGCGTTACAGGAACGTGCTCCCGAGGCGCTGGATCGCATCCAGTATCTCGAACAACCGACGCACCGTGACTTGCGGGCTCACCCGGAGAACCGGATGCACGCGGCGGCACAAATCAAACCAGTCGTCATCGACGAATCGCTGGTCGACTTCGAAAGTCTCCAGCTAGCCCGGGAACTCGGTTACACGGGAGTGGCACTCAAGGCATGCAAGGGACACAGCGAAGCTTTGCTGATGGGAGCGGCCGCCCAGAAATACGGGCTCTTTCTGTGCGTGCAGGACCTCACCTGTATCGGCTACTCCTTCTTGCACTCAGCGTCGGTAGCCGCTCGCATCCCCACGGTCGCTGCCATCGAAGGAAACGGGCGACAGTATTGCCCGGCAGGCAACGAAGGCTGGGCCGACCTCTATCCCTCCATGTTCCACGTCGATCAAGGACGCGTCGAAACCGGATGCCTCATCGGCCCAGGACTATTCGGATGTCGACAGCGCCCCGTGGACGAGCCTCCCCCGGTTGAGCGTGGCGGTGATCTCTAGCCAATCGTCGGAACACCGAAACAGCACCGCATCGGCCCACGCTCCTTTGCGGAACCCAAAGTCGCTCAGGCCGATCAATTCCGCCGGCCGAAGACTGGCCATCGTCACCGCTTCCTCGAGTCCCACGCCGGCGAACCGCATCACATTGGCGACGCCATACTCGATCGTCCGAAACGCTCCGGCCAAGAGCTGCCGCTGCCCGGCAATCACGATTCGGCCATCCTCTAAGATTTCGACACTTCCCAGCGGCGAATCGTCGTAGCGACCGGGAGGACGTCCCGCAGTCCCCACAACGTCGCTCACAAGGATCGTCCGCCCTGGGGTCTTAGCTCGCACGAACGTCTTGACTACCGCAGGGGGCAGATGGAAACCGTCGACGATCAGGCTGGCGGTCAATCGGTCGTGCGCCAGTTGATCCCAGAGATAGTTGGGGTGGCGAGGCAACGTGCGGTGAGCTCCGTTGCCCAGGTGCGTGCTGAGCTGGGCTCCTGCATCGACGGCTGCCTGAATGGCTCGTGAATCGGCCGCGGTGTGACCGATCGCCACGAGCACCCCGGTGGAGACTGCCTTGGAAATGAATGCGGGGGCTTCCTCGTACTCCGGCGAGAGCGTAACGAGTCGAATGCGCCCATCAGCCGCCTCTTGAAGGCGTTGGAACTCATCCCAATCGGGAGGCCGCACATGTTCCAGTGGATGAGCGCCCCGGGGACCATCTTCGGGAGAAAGAAAAGGCCCCTCGAGATGGATCCCGGCAAAGCGATCGGCGACCTGGGAATCCTCCTCGCACGCGCGAGCCAAGGTCGCCATGGCGTGGCGAAGCACCTCGTGAGACTGCGTCGTGACGGTGGGACAAGTTCGCACGACGCCGTGACAGTCCATGGCCGTCAGCACGCAAGCCACGTTCTCGACGGTGAGTTCCCGGTCGGTGAACTCGATTCCCGACCACCCGTTGACCTGCAAATCGACCCAGCCGGGCGCTAGCCACGGCAATGAGGCGTGTTGCTGTTCCCGAGAAGGCTCAAAACATTGCCAACGGCCGTCGGCAACAGTAGCACGGACTACGGCGCCCGTGTCGTATCGTCGAGCCACGAATTCGAGCATAGAAACACCTCAAGGACCAGGGGCGCGGGACGCACGGCGCAAGTTGTGCGGTCCGAAGCGGTTGTAGGGTCTTTGCACCTGGTTCGCCTCAGCGGGACCGCGCCTCGCGCAAACGCTGTTCCCGCATCGTAGGCAGGCGCAACCTATGGTTCCAGTGGAGCACCCTGCTGCGCAGATTGCAACCGACCATGAGATACCGACTAAGATCATTGTAGAGGCACCTCATGCAACTGACCGATACCGACGCACTGAAGAAGATGGACGCTTGGATCAATCGGGTCGAGAGGCTGCATTCCTCGCCCGCCATCGCGTGCCAGGTGTTGACGATCCTGGAAGACGAGAACTTCGACGTATCGGATCTCGTCGCCTGCATTGAACAAGACCCCGCCTTGGCCGGCGCGGTTCTCCGCCTCGTCAACTCGTCCTACTTCGGCGTCGCTCGCAGCGTTGCCAGTCTTTCGCAAGCCGTTATGTTGCTCGGCAGTCGCAGCCTTCGTTTGGCCGTCCTCAGTTTCGGGCTCTTGCGGCACCTAAGCGAAGACACACCGGCGCAGGTCTACAATGCGTTCTGGACTCGATCACTGACCAAAGCCGTCGGTGCTGCCTTGATCGCTCGACGGACCACCCAATTGCGAGCCGACGAAGCGCACAGTGCCGGCCTTCTCTCGGAAGTCGGCATGCTCCTGCTAGCTCAAGAAGATACCGACAAGTTCGTCGAGATGTTTTCGGTCTTCCAGTTCGACGACGACCTTTGGGACGCCGAGGTTTCGGTATGGGGATTTGATCACAGCGCCTTGGGAGCTCGCCTCCTGAGCCGCTGGCACCTCCCCGAAGCAACGACGACCGCGATCGCCGTGCACCGCACCGCCCCCGACCATTCACCGCTGGCACAGCACCTTTACGCCGCCGATCTTTTGGCAGACGCTTTGTGGACGCCGGGAAGCCCTCGAGCGTCTCAAGCGCGGACGTACCTCGACGAAGAGTTCGGCTACTCGGTCGACGATTACATCGACCTGGCGACTCTGGCCAAACAGCGCATCGACGAAACAGCGGCACTCTACCAATGTCGGCTCAGTGGCGAAATCGACATCGACGCCGTCCAAGAAGCGGCTCGCCGTCAGTTCGTCGAAACCGCCCTCGAAACGGCCCTCGATCTCGACAGCCTCGGCGGACTCGACCAACTCGCCGCCCCCGAGTCCTTTATGCCCTGACAGACCACCTTCCTCGAGCGGCCCGTCCAACGAGAAAGAAAAAGAGGCGCCGGCCGGATTCGAACCGGCGATAAAGGATTTGCAATCCTCTGCCTTAGCCACTTGGCCACGGCGCCTTGGCAAGACGTTGGCTATATCGTCGAGTCGCCCGGGCAACTCAAGCCAATCTGTTACCAACGTACCGATTCTAGCGGTCGGGTCAAGGGGGAGGCAAAATGCGCAAAGCCTGCGGGCCTGAGAAAGTCCAACATTCGCCCGCGTCCTCAACTCCGTCTCACCTCACCCGAAGACCTTGCCCACCTGCGGCATGTGGTCCCTGTGCACGCTGCGTTCAAGTCCGGTGACCGGAAGTTCGATGGGATAATGCGGCCCGATCCTCGGCGGTCCCACTTCCCACGCCGTCCGCCACCACCGAAGAAAGGAGTCGACATGGATCTGCTGCACCGCCTCGCCGACTGGGTAGGTCGGCCCCAGCGTCAACAACTCGTCAACCAACTGACCTCTTTGAGCCTCGAAAAAGTATGGCGACGCGTCGCTCACCGCGTCCCGGCCATGCGTCCAGCCGTCGCTCGCGGCTACATTCGGGCTCGAGCCATCCACATCGTCGAACGTCACGCCGAAGCACTGAGTTGGCAACACCCGCGTTTACAAAGAACGGGGGGTACTGAGATTCGCAACGCGGCGCTGGAGCAAGTCGTCGACCGGCTCAGCGCGCGAGCGGCGCGCTTGGCCGCACAGCAAAGGGCGGTTGCCCCGACGCGCCAAGCCGCCTGACTCGGCAGGGTTGGGAAATCGCGACAACCTGGATGTCTTTCGCCCCGGCTTCGCGTGTCCGAGGGTGGTTTCGCGCTTGGGCCCCCTTGGGTAGAATCGGCGTGGCTTTCGAGCGGCCAAGCGTGAGCCGCTTCGTGTTCGGCCCTCCGCTGACATTCTCTCCCTTCGAGCGGCCATGGCCTCCCCGAAGAACCTTGTCGTCGCCCAAAGCGGCGGCCCCAGTCCCGTCATCAATCAGACGCTCCGCGCCATCGTCGAGACAGCGCGGCAGTTCGATGCCATCGGCACGGTCTATGGCGCCCGCCACGGCATCGAGGGAGTCCTCAAGGAAGAACTGATCGACCTCACGGCGCAGCCCGCCGAAG
>WFWZ01000170.1 GCA_015490875.1 Planctomycetaceae bacterium | reverse complement strand
CGCTGATCTGATCGAACTGGTCAGGTGTGGCACTGACGATCAGTGAATTGCTGATCGCCTCCGGTACGACAAAGACCTGTGAGTCGATGTACTCGAACTGGCTGATGAGATTGAACTGCTGCTGTTGCTGCTCGCGCAACAGCTGCGTGTTCTGTTGCAAGATCTGAGCCAGCGCGTCGGCGACGAACTGGGCGGGGGCATTGTTGAGCCGGTAGACACGTGTCCGCCGTTGACGCAAGTCTCCTTCATCCAGCCGCAACAAGATGGCTTCGACGACCGCCAGGTCAGCTGCCGAACCCGTGGCGATGATACTGTTGGTGCGCGGGTCGACACCGAAACGGAGCGGGATCAGGGAGGATTCGCCGGCCGACTGCTGATTGAGCTGCGGTTGGCCGAACGTTCGGCCAACAGTCTGCGAGAACGCACCGATCTGCCCCACCGTCACCTGCAGTCCGAAGAGCTGCTGCAGCATCATCGTCAGATTCGTAGCATCGCCGTTTTCGATCTGAAACACCTTGATTTGGGACTCCGCCGCGGGCATCGCATCGAGTTGCTCGATGAGCTTTGCGATCAGCGGCATGCTCTGAGGCGACGCGCGAACGATCAGCGAGTTCGTATTCGCATCCGGCGTGATGACGACGTCGGTCAAGATGCCCGACTGGATCGCCTGGTGGCCGTTGCTGTCGATGCCGACGATTTGCAGGGTGCGCGTCGCCTGGTTTTGACCTTGAGCGTTCGCGGCGTTCGTCGTGCCCTGCGTGGCGCTCGTCGCTCCCGCCGCTTGAGCCCCCAAGGCGTTTTGAAGAACCGTCGCCAGGTCATTGGCCAAGGAGTTCTTCAGCGGGAAGACGCGCAGGTCAAGCATGCCCGCGGTCTTGTCGACGTCCAACCGTCGCAGGATCTCCTCGACTTCCTGCATGTCGCGCGGACTCGCCTGAACGACGATGGCGTTGCTCCGCGGATCGGCGATCACGTTGACGCGAGGTGCCAGGCCTACCGGTTCCTGTCCTTGGCCCGCCTGTCCGCCCTCGCCACCATAAAACGTTTGCAGGTAATTCTGAGCATCGCTGGCGGCCAGATGCTTGAGTTGGAAGACTTTGACGACCGTCGTCGGCTCGACGGGCTGATCGAGCTTGCGCACCAGTTCGGCGACCGTGGCCACGGCCTCGGCACGCCCAACCGCCAAAACAGCATTCGGTTTGATCAACGCGGTGATGCTTGCCGCTCCAAGCCGCGCTTGGTAGATCTCTTCGTACACCGAGTCGATGAGTGCCGCCATCGCCTCGCTATTGGCGTGCTTCAACGGGAAGACTTGAATTTCCGGCTTCGTCTCGCGACTCATCGCCTCGATTTGCTCGACGATCTTGCGGACGCGCGCGACGGCGCCGGCCGGTCCGTGCAACAGGATGATTCCCAGTTCAGGGATGAACTCGATCTGCACGTCGCTGAGCAGTCCCGTATCGCCCGCGGCCTCGCCCTGGTCTCCTCGCGCCCGAGGCTGATGGCCGGCCGGAGCCGGGGGTGCTTGAGCCACCCCGCCGGTCGGGTTCTGGTTGCCCTGTTCCTGCACGAACATCCGCGACACGAGATGACCGTCTCGACGGTTTTGGTCGCCGCGCACGACTGGTTTCACCCCCGTCGCAGCGCGAATCAACTCCATCGTGTGATGCAACTGACCCGGATCTGCATAACCCAGTGGCAACAACTGAGTCGTTCGATTCCGGGCCGGAGGGGTGTCGAGTGCCGCGATGACGCGGCGCCATGAGGCGCGTTCCGACGGATTGCCCAAGAGTTCCACCGACCGCTGCTGCCGATCGATCTTCATCAGCGGGTGAAGTTCCGCCTGCTCACGCACATAGATGGTGGAGAACCGGCCGCTCGGATCGACTTGGACCACGATCGACGCACCGCCCAGTCGCTGAATGCGGGCCTCCAGATCGGTGGGCGCCATGTGCTGGAGCCTCATGTGCGGTGGCGCAATGGCCGTGGTGGCATCGGGCGGGCGCCGTGTCGGAGGAACCGGTGGACTTTGGCCGGCCAGAGGCAAACTCGAGACGACGATCGCCAGCCCTAGAGAGAGACTCCAACTGAGGCTCCACGCTCCGGTCTGTCGCCCCAGCATCCGCTCCCGATACCCGTCCATATTCCGCTTCCCCGCCTTGGTGTTCCAGTCTCAGTCCGCCGTGACAACACACCACCCCCCGGAGGCCGGGTCGCGAAACCGGCTTGTTCCATACAATCGGCATAACCGGCTTATTGGATTAGTTTCTCTTCGCCGAAAGGTGCGAGGAATTGGAACGGGCAGCGAAGATACGCCGTGCTTGCCCCCTTGGCTCTGCTCGTGGCGAGGATCTTATAGGTCGTATACGTCGTATAGGTCCTACGAAAACCCGTTTTGATTTCTGGCCAGTGCCAATAGGACGAATACGACAGGACGAATACGACCACATAGGGCCTATACAATGCTCGTCGCTCGGTCATCCGTGATCGGCCAGCAATTCGGGAATCACCTGAGAGTCGCGAGTGACGTTGGTCAGACGCTGATCGAGTCCCTGGTGGCGGTACGTGAGTCGCAGGTGGTCGAGACCGAACAGGTGCAACATCGTCGCTTGCAGGTCGTTGATGTGGACGGGGTCGCGAGCCGGAGCCCAGCTGATCTCGTCCGTCTCCCCATGCGTGTAGCCAGGTCGCATACCGCCTCCGGCCAGAAACATCGAAAAGGCATACGGATGGTGATCGCGGCCGGTGACTTGCTTATAGCCGGGCCGGTTTTCTCCCAGCGGCGTCCGCCCGAACTCGCCTCCCCACACGACGAGCGTCTCATCGAGCAGGCCACGTTGCTTGAGATCGCGGATGAGCGCGGCGATCGGCTGGTCTACCATTCCCGTATTGTACGTCAGGTCGCGTTTCAAATTGGAGTGATGATCCCACGAGGCGAAAATGATGTTGACGAAGCGCACGCCTCGCTCCACCATGCGTCGAGCCAGGAGGCAACTGCGGGCGAACGACTTGTATTGCTCGCCCGTACCGGCTCGATTCGACCGCTCCTTCGGCTCGGGGCGGTTCACACCATAGTCGTCGAGCGTCTTTTGGGTTTCGCCCGAGAGATCGGTCAGTTCGGGGGCCGCCGATTGCATCCGCCACGCCAACTCGTACGCGGCGATGCGACTGGCGATCTCGGGATCATGGATCTCCTCATAACGGCGCTGGTTCAGTTCCCGGATCGCATCCAGGCCTTTGCGTTGCAGGCGAGCGGGAAGGCCGGGCGGCAACTCCAGGTTCAAAATCGGCGGACCTTCATTGCGCAGCAGTACGCCCGCGTGCACCGAGGGGAGAAAGCCGCTACTCCAGAGCGTCGCTCCACCGCTGGAACCCCGCCCCGCCGTCAGCACGACATAACTGGGAAGGTTTTGGTTGATCGTGCCCAGCCCATAGGAGAGCCACGAGCCCATCGAGGGCAAGCCGAACAGAGGCCGTCCGCATTGCAAAAGCAACTGGCCGGGATGGTGGTTGAACTGATCGGTGTGCATCGTCCGGATCATCGTGATGTCGTCCGCACAACCGGCGATGTTTGGCAAGAGTTCTGAAAACCACATGCCGCACTCGCCGTGCTGTTGGAATTGGAACTGCGAGCCCATCAACGTCGCCGTCTCCTTCTGGATGAAGGCGAAACGCACACCTTCCAACAGCGATGCCGGCATCGGCTTGCCATCCAGTTTCTTTAACGTCGGCTTGTAGTCGAACAGATCCAACTGGGAGGGCGCCCCGGCCATGAGGATGAAGATGCAGTGTTTGGCCTTGGGGGCGAAATGGGGCGGCTTTTCCGCGAGCGGACTGACGATCGCCGAACCGACTCGTTTCTGCTTGCCGTCCGCAAAAACGCCGTCTTCGGCCAGCATGGTGGTGAGTGCCACGCCACCAAGGCCACTCAAGGAAGTGGTCAAGAACTCCCGCCGATAGAGATCTCGCGTTTTCATCGTGGTTCTCGCGTTATGAACAATCGTCGACCCACTTCGCCCGTGCTGTCCGTTTTTTCCATTTCGTCGGGCCTGCTGTTGCGTTCGCGCATTGCCGTTCCCGTTGTCTGTTCGGCTCAAGGCCGTGTCACGAACTCGTCCAGGTTGAGCAGCACGCGCACGGTTGCCACCCACGCCGCCTGTTCGGACGGTTCGGTGTTCTTCGCCGTTCTCTTGCCACAAAGAGCCTCTGCCTCCTTCGGGTGCTCGCGGTAGTATTGGCGAGCCTCTGCAAGGAGCTCGGCCAGTTGGCGGTATTCCTCCAGTGCCATCGAGCGACTTACGGCAATTTGAAATCCCCGCTCCAATCGCCCTCGATCGGTGGCCTCACTCGGGGCACCAGGAACCTCGTTCAGAAGTCGCACGGCGAACGCTTGGGCCGCTTCGTGGAAGACTTCGTTCTCGAGCATGGCCAAGGCTTGCAGCGGGTTGTTGGAGCGATCCCGCTTGGCGCGTGACATACTCGAATCGGGACAGTCGAAGGTGGCCAGGTTCGGATCGATGGCCGTGCGTCGGAAGAAAGTATAAAGTCCACGGCGATACCGATCGGCTCCTTTCGACAATTGATACTTGCCCCCGCCGGCGTACGTCTGTTGGGCAACGATTCTCGGTAACGGCGGAAAGACGCTCGGACCGCCAATCCGTCGCTCTAAGAGTCCGGCCGCCTGAAGTACGATGTCACGCAAGATTTCTGCCTCGACCCGAACGCGATTTTGCCGAGCCAATAAGTGGTTGTTCGGATCGATTTCCGCGAGTTCCGGACGGAACGTCGAGGCCTGGCGATAGGTGCGCGAGAGCACAATCATGCGAATCAACTCTTTGCGACTCCAGTGCGCATCGTGCATCCACCAGTGGGCCAGCCAATCGAGCAACTCCGGATGCGTTGGTTCGCTTCCGCGCGTGCCGAAATCGCCGACTTGAGCGGCCAAGGGTTCACCAAAGAGATGCATCCAAACCTTGTTGACCGTCACGCGTGCGGTCAGCGGGTTTTCGGGACTGACGAGCCATCGAGCCAGGTCGAGTCGATCGGGACGTGCACCTCGCGGGCGCAGCGGCGGTAGGATCTTGGGGACATTCGGCTGGACTTCTCCTTCCTCGACGAGTGGCTGGAGGAAGTCGCCTCGTCGAAACGCGTAGGTCTTCCGCCGTTCGCCCGGACGCTCCCGCAAGTATCGGATAAATCCCTTGGAGTTGTCGTAGTTGCGAAACTGTGTGAGTTTCGATTGCGTCTGGGTGTTGAGGTTCTTGTCGTGCACTTGCCGTTCGAGCAGGTCCGACATCTCTTTCCACTTCTTGGCTCGCTCGGCTCGCAATGCTTCCGCGTTCTCCGGTTCCTCTTTCAGAAAATCGGCCGTCCACTCCATGTTGTTGAAGAACGCATACATAGCGTAGAAATCGGACGTGTCGAACGGATCGTACGGGTGGTTGTGGCACTGGGAGCAGCCCAAGGTCGTGCCGAGCCACACGGTGGCGACCGTGTTGATCCGATCGATGACGCGCTTCGTACGGTCTTCTTCGGCGTCGACGCCCCCTTCGAGATTGAACTGAGCCTGTAAATGGAATTTCGTCGCGATCAGATCGTCGTTGGTGGCGTCCGGAAGCAAGTCGCCGGCGATCTGCCGAATGGTAAACTCATCGAACGGCATATCCTCATTGATCGCGCGAATCACCCAATCGCGAAAATGATAAGCGTCTTTCTTGGGCGAGTCCTTTTCGTAACCCTCGGAATCGGCGTAGCGGGCCTCATCGAGCCAGTGACGCGCCCAACGTTCGCCGAAATGAGGCGATGCCAGCAGTCGATCGACGAGCCGCGCGTAGGCGCCGGGCGAGTCGTCCTGGACAAACTGTTCTACTTCCTCGGGAGTCGGAAGGAGTCCGGTCAGATCGAGCGACAAGCGGCGGATGAGCGTGCGCTTGTCGGCCAAGGGAGAGGGAGCGACTCCCGCTTCGCGTAAACGCCGCTCGACGAAGTAATCGATCGGATGTTCCTCGCCCTCGCTCGTGATCTCAGGGCGTCGAATCGGAGTGTACGCCCAATGCTCGGGCCAGGGAGCCCCCGCTTCGATCCAGCGCCGGATCAACTCGACCGACTGGCGCGGCAGCGGCGGCTTCTCGGGCGGCATTCGTTCGTCGGGATCTTCGGCCGTGATCCGCTGCCACAAGCCGCTCTCTTCCGGTCGGCCGGGCACCAGCGCTGGCACGCCCGAGTCGGTTTCGGCGAGCAACAACTTCCGGCTGACGACGCTAAAGCCGCCTTCGCGTTTGACCCCGCCGTGGCACGCGGCACAGTGTTCGGTCAAGATCGGTTGGATGTCCCGGCGGAAATCGACCGACGGCGCAGACTCGGCCGCAAAGGTTGCCAACGGGAGCAACAACAGAAGAAAAAAAGTGACCAGGCGAGAGAGCTGGAGCATCATGGGGCGGGTCTCCATATGGTCGAGGCGGGACGTCTTCTATTATAGCAGTCCTACCCACCCGGAGACACCGCCGAGAGGCGGCCTCAGTGGTGCGTCTTTACGGGACTTTCCTCAACGGCGTCGATCTTTTCCATTGCCTGTGGGGCAATGTTCGCGAGTGCTTCTTCGAGATCCTCGGGCAGGAATGGCTTTCCCGTCCACGCGGCATCGTACAGTCCCTCGATAAGCCGTTCGTAGCCGCAGACCATGACTTCCAAGGCGAAGTGCTTTTGGACGAAGCGCCTCCCGGCCTCTCCCAGTCGGGCTGCCCACGACCGATCCTCCAACACCTTCAAGAGTGCTTCGACGAGGGCAACTCGATCACTGCCGGGATAGAGCAGCCCCGTCTTTTCCGGTACGACCGTTTCAGGGAGCGAACCGACGTCGGGGGCGACAACGGCGACACCGCAGGCCGACGCCTCCAGTGTCGAGGCGGGGTTGGCTTCCATCTTCGACGAAAGCACCATCACATCGAATGCCGGTAGAAGCTCGGGTATGTCTTCACGGCACCCCAGAAGCGTCACCGATGCATGGAGGCGATGCCGGGCGATTGCTTCCTCGATTGCCGTCCGCTCACTCCCGTCTCCCACAATGATCAGCTGGGCCTCGGGAAGTCGGCGCACCACATCGGCCCACGCCTCGATTAGCAACACGTGTTGTTTTTCCGGTCGGAGTGCGGCGACGATCCCGGCGATGGGGACGCGAGCATCCCATCCCATGCGAGCTCGCGCGAGTACACGGTCTCGAGGTCGAAAGCGGCGCGTGTCGACACCGTTGGGAATCGCGAAGACACGTTCGGCCGGGCAGCGTTCGTAGTCGATCAGATACCGAGCATGCCGTCGGGCGCAGGCGATGAAGCCGTCAGTGATGGGGGTCAGCAGCCGGTTCGCCAGTTCGATGCCTTGGGGATAACCTGTCGAATGAATGGCTGAAAGAATGACGGGGACACGCGCTCGCCACGCAGCCAGGCGTCCCCAAAACATACGATCACCTCCGGTTCCCACGGTGATGACCGCATCGGTGGCGGTTTCCCGCATGTGGCGTGCCAGACGGCCGATGACTCGGGCATCGTATTTGTGGTGGAGCCATTTCGAGGTCAGCGGAACGGCGTTGCTGATAGCTTTCCCCATGGAGCCAGGTTTCTTTAGCGTCGCAACGCGAGGCGCAAACCTTTTGCGGTCGAGATGGCGGAGCAACTCGAGCAGCAGGACTTCGGCTCCACCTCGGAAACATTCCGTGAGCACAAACATCACGTTCAACGGGCCCCGCTCGTCTCTCGCGGCCCTCGCTCGGCGCCACCAGTGTCGGCGTGTCATGAGTATCGTTCCTATTGTCTGATTTGTCTTCTGCATCACGGTGAGCGATTGGGAGACGTCGACACACCTATGCCACACAGTGGCGACTCGAACGCGGACGAATCCATGGTTTGGGAGGGCAAGACTCCTGACGCGCCGGGACGTGCTTGTGAATGCAAGTCCGCCGTGTCATTGTGGCTCTTGGGTGGCTCGGCAGGAGCCTCGCACTCCCAGTCATGTTCAATCCGGGAAACCCGCATCTTACGAGGATCGAAGCTCACGGCGTTCTGGAACCGAGGCATTTCGGGGTCGCCATGAACGCGCTGAATGTGGAAAGGATCGTCTCCCGGAAAGTTGTACCCTCCATAGGCACTCACCACTGCGCGATAACCGAACTCGCGCGCAATTGTGAACCCTTCCCGCGGAATGTTCGTCTTGAGTCCGAAAGGAAAGGCGAAGTAGCGGACATCGCGCCCCAAGAGCTGCTCGAGTTCCTCGCCGGCGCGAGCAATTTCGTCGTAGAGCGATTCGCGGCGCTTCACCTTTCCCAGATCCGCGTGCGTGCGGGTGTGGGCACCGATCTCGACTCCGGCATCCGCCATGTTCCGCAATTCCAGCATCGTGTTGACGGGAAACTGTTTACCCAATTTCACGTCATGGGGAAACGGCACCTGATGAGTCACGTTGCGGAGTGTGACGAAATAGGTGCAGGGGATACCTCGTTCCACCAGGAACGGAATGGCGAACTCGCAGTTTTCGGCATAGCCGTCGTCGAACGTGATGTGCGCCGCAGGACGCGAGTTCCCTTCACGGAGGCGCCGTTGGACCTCCTCGAGTGTCACCATGTCGAAGCGTTCCTGCAGCCACTCCATCTGGTGCGCAAATCGGCGAGTTCCGATCGTCCAGGGGACCGGATCGACGTCCGCGACACGGTGGTAGAACAGGACCACGATCGGGGCGCGGTCTTCCGCGCACCACCGCCGCATTTGCCAGCGGCGATAAGGAAGCGACAGAAGGTAGTAACCGCCCAACAATGGCATTTTCCACGGCACCGAGCGCATCGGTCCTCACCTCGTGCGACCCCAGGCCGCTCCTCGAAAGTTATTCTTTCGCCCGGCATCTACCGCCCCGGTACCGGTCGATCGCTTGAATGGTCCGTACTGACAAACATGGCTTGTTACGCGCGGATAGGCGCGCTCTAGCAATCAGGGAACCGCAATCTCAGACACATGTCAGGTGACAACGACTCGTTATAGTCCGCACAACCGGATGAGCCGTACCGGTCCTCTGCCTCGGCAGGGGGTGGATGACGCTCACGACAGGAGTCGAGCAAGCTAGAGTTTTCGGTGTTCGGTGCCACGGCGGACCGATCCAAACGCGTGACCGTTTACCGGAGTTTCCATGGCTTCTCTCACGATCTCTGAGACCACCTCTGCGATTTCCGTAGGTGCTTCCCCCACGACGGCAACTCGACGAGTTCTGCATGTCATCAACGGCGAGCACTATGCCGGCGCCGAACGCGTTCAAGACTTATTGGCGGAACACCTAAAGCCGTTCAACGTCGAAACTCATTTCGTTTGCGTCAAACACGACACGTTCGAAGCAAGGAGGCATTGGAAGGACGCTCCCCTGACCAGCATTCCCGTTCGATCGCCCTGGCCTCGTTCGGCGATTCGGCAGCTCGCCGAGCGACTGCAGCGCGAGGCATTCGATCTGGTACACGCGCACACGCCTCGTTCGCTTTGGTTGGCCGCGCCGGCGGCAGATCGTGCCGGATTACCTTTGGTCTACACACTGCATGACGTCAGCTTAAAAGAACCTGTGTCGTGGCTTCGGCGCCGCTTGCGGAACTGGACGTTGCATCTTCTGCGCCGAGCCGACGCGGTCATCGCGGTTTCGCCAGCAGCACTGGAAGTCGCGGAGTCTCTCGAATTGGGGAGGACTCGATTGTTGGTCCCCAACGGTGTGCCCCGGCGCGATCGTGCCAAACAGAATCCCGGCTCGCCGCCCGTCTTGGGAACCGTCGGACTCCTCCGGCCTCGCAAAGGGATCGAGACGCTTGTCGAAGCAGCCGGCCATCTCCGAGCGCAGGGCGCCGACTTTCGACTCCGGATTATCGGCCCGTGGGAGAACCGTGAGTATGCACGGTTGATTCAGCGGGAGGTAGCTCGAGCCGGCATCGAAGCCTCCACGGAGTTTCCAGGCTTTGTCAGCGATGTCGATCAAGCCCTGAGCGGATTCGACTGGTTCGTCATGCCGAGTGTACTCGCCGAAGGAACGCCGATGGTCGTGCTGGAAGCGATGGCGGCGGGGATTCCCGTCATCGGAAGCCGAGTACCCGGCGTCGTTGAACTGATTCGAAGTGGCATCGATGGCTACTTGGTGACGCCGGGCGACGCACGGCAACTCGCCGATCAAATGGCGACCGCCTGCCAAATCGCAGCAGCGAAGACGCGGAAGTGGAGCGACATGAGCGAGCAGGCATGGCGGCGCCAGCGAGCGCTTTACTCCGCCGAGGTCATGGCTGAACGCACGGCCGCCTGCTACCAGCGGTTGTGGGAGGACGCCCCCGTCAGCACTCGGCCACATTGACCGCCAAACCGCCTCGCGACGTCTCCTTGTACTTGGTCGACATGTCGGCTCCCGTGCGCCGCATCGTGTCGATCACACGGTCCAGGGAAATGCGGTGCTCGCCTGTTCCGCGCAGTGCCAGGCGCGAGGCATTGATTGCTTTGACCGCCCCCATCGCGTTGCGTTCGATGCAAGGAACCTGCACGAGACCTCCGACGGGGTCGCACGTGAGCCCCAAATTGTGTTCCATGCCGATCTCCGCCGCCTGTTCGACCTGCGCGACACTGCCCCCCAAAACCTCCGTCAACGCTGCGGCGGCCATCGAACAGGCCACGCCGACTTCTCCCTGACATCCGACTTCGGCTCCCGAGAGCGAGGCATTCTCTTTGAACAGCAGCGCGATCGCGCCGGCGACCAGAAAAAAACGCACGATGCTCTCGTCGTCTCCGTCGTGGTACCGGACGAAGAAGTGGAGAACGGCAGGCACGATTCCAGCCGCCCCGTTCGTCGGCGCGGTGACGAGGCGACCGCCGGCAGCGTTTTCTTCGCTGACCGCCAGAGCGATGACATCGACCCAGTCGAGTGCCGCGAGCGGATCTGCCTTTCCGGGTTCACCCGCCGCGCGGAGTTTTCGATACAGCTCGGGCGCCCGACGCTTTACTTTCAGCCCGCCTGGGAGGATACCTTCGGTTCGACATCCGCGATCGGCGCACTGGCGCATGACTTCCCACCGCTTGAGCAGCTCGGCGCGCAGATAGGAGGCGTCATGACGCACGCATTCGTTGGCCCACATCATTCCACTGACCGAGAGTCCCGATTTGGCCGCCATCTCCAGCATCTGGGCGCCGGTGCGGAACGGGTAGGGTACCTCCTCCGACGCTTCGGTCTCCTTTCCGAAATCCTCCTCTCGCACGACGAAACCACCGCCCACGGAAAAGTAGACTTCACTGACAATCTCGTGTCCTTGTGCATCTCGGGCTTCCAGTTTCAACGCATTGGGATGTTGAGGCAACGTCTGATCGCGCGCGAAGACGATGTCTCGATCCCATGCGAACTCGATCTCGTGTCGTCCCAACAGCGATAGGCGTTTTTGCTGTCGAACGCCTTCCACGAACGCGGGCACGTGATCGGGGTCGACTTCTTCCGGACTGTGCCCGGCAAGTCCCAACGCGACGGCTCGGTCGGTTCCGTGGCCTCTGCCCGTGAGCGCAAGAGAGCCGTAGAGCGTAACGTGAACGCGTGCCACGTCCTCGAGTCTACCTAGTTGTTCCAGGTCCTTCACGAATGCGCGGGCTGCGCGCATCGGGCCCACGGCGTGTGAACTGGAAGGCCCGATCCCGATCGTGAACAAATCGAGCACGCTGACGAACATGGCAGGAGTCCTCGCCGCAGGCTATCGACCGGTACGCGCCGTCCAGCCGGCGATCCCCCACAGGAGCCAACCCGCCATCAGGGAGATGCCACCAACCGGAGCCGCATTGGCGGCCGTCTGCCATTCGGTCAAACTGACGACCAGCAGACTACCAGGGAATGCAAACATCCCCAACAGAAAACAGCAACCGGCGGCCAGGGTCCAGCGTGAAGGCAAAAGTCGCCCTTGGAGACTCACGCCGGCAAGCGCCAACGCGTGCACCATCAGATAGGTCTTGGCCAGCTGGTAATTCTCTGCTCCGCCCGATTGCTCGAGCTGCTCGCGAAAAAGGTGCGCCCCGAGCGCCCCGAGAATCACGGCAGCGCAACCGATGATCCCCGCGAGAACCGCAAAGATCCGGCAAGCCGTGTCGTCGCCATGGGACGTCTCGTTGTTGGCTGTCGCATCGTTCATAACAATTGCCGCCCTTGTTCGGTCAATTCTACACCGCACCCCGGTCGGTCGGGATAGCGGCAGACTCCTCGCTCCACCGTCACGCCCTGCGCAATATCTTTCGCCAACAAAACGGCTCCGTCCATATCGACGGCGTCAAGCAGCGGCAGGAGTTGGGCGATGGCGGAGATGCCCACAGAGGACTCGGTCATGCACCCGACCATGACACGCAGGCCGCGCTGCCGAGCCGCATCGATCATGCGACGCGCCGGTGTCAGTCCTCCGCACTTGACCAGCTTGATATTGACTCCATGGAAGAAACCGTCGCAGCAGGCGACATCCTCCTCACGCTGGCAAGACTCGTCCGCGAACACCGGCAGAACCGACTCCCTCCGCACGCGGCGCATCGCCTCCCACTCGTTAGCCGGGAGGGGCTGTTCCAAGAACTCCACGCCCAGTTCCTTCAAGACGCGAGCATTGGAGATCGTCTCGTCGGCCGACCAGCCGCAATTGGCGTCGACACGAAAGACGGCGTCTGTCTCCGCTCTCAATCGTCGCACGATGTCGAGGTCGCGGTCGGTTCCCAGCTTGATCTTGAAGATGGGCCAATCGGCGAATTCCCGGAGTTTGGCCACCATCGTCTCGATCGAATCGATGCCGATCGTGTAATTGGAAAGGGGGAGTTGGTCCGCTTCGAGTTCCCAGAGCCGGTAGACGGGTTGGTTCTCGAGTTTGCCCCAAAGATCGTGCGCTGCTTCGTCGATGGCGCAAAGCGCGAAGCGGTGGTCGTCGAGTTCCGGTAAGAGTCGATCGAAGAGGTCGGCTGGTCGCCCCAGGGTGAACGACTCGATGATCGGCCGACATCGGCCGATCGCCTCCGTCAGCGATTCCAGCGTCACGCCGTAGTAGCGATCCGTCGTCGCCTCGCCGTAACCGCGCTTACCGTCCTGCTCAAGTTCCACGATCACGGTGGGCTGCACGTCGATCGAGTCACGCGAGATCGTAAACGTGTGCCGCAACGGTAGGTCATAGTGCCACAATCGCAGTTGCATCTCGGTTTGCTTCCATCGATGAAACGGGAATGAAGAGGCTCGTCGCTCACTCCAGGTGATTGGGGCATGAGCACGGAGGCCACGGGAGCAGGTCGCACGACGGGTCATCGATGACTGGCCGGCAAGGCGTCACAAGCCTCAAGGTAGAAGGTGCCGATATCCGCGGCAACCCGACTCCCGGTCCAGCAAGCCAACCACACTTGTACGAATAGATCGGGAGTGGCCTTTCGGTGGCAGGAAGTCGTTCCTCGAAGACGTTGCTGATCTGTCACGTGTGGCGATACCGCATTTGTTGCACCCTTCGGGCCGAATCGGCTAGAATCAGCGTGGGCGGTCGCGAGACACCGACACCCCGGTGCCGCGTCGTCGCGGCTCTAACGCAGACGAATCCATAGGTTGGGAACTTCATATGATCGTACCAGGCGCTTCCAAGCGAGTTGCGATTGGGGTCGTCGTGGCGGTTGCCATCGGCGCGATGGCGACCGTTGCTTTTTCTCTTGAGCCGCCGACGGAAGTTCGCCAACTTGTCGCGACACTCAAGTCGAACCGTCGGAGCGATCTCCGTCGGGCACTCCAACGACTCGGTTCGATGGGCTGCCGTAAAAGCACTCAGTATCATTGACATTCCCGCAGCGTCCCGACGGGACCTGCTCGAGCGAGTTGTCCGCCAAGACGACTCCGCGTTTGTTCGCCACGCAGCTCACATGCTCCTCGAGAAGAATAGTGCACTTCGCCGGAGCGAAATAGAAACCGGGAAGTAAATCGGCGCCGGACGTAGTGGCGTCGAGTCGGTCCCGCTCGGCGTGGGAAACGGCACCGTGCGATGCAGCCGACCCAGCCCACTCTTGGAATCGTGCTGCGCGTGCATTGTGGGCGGTGAAGCATCTTTGGCGTTTGGGGCATGGGGCGAAATGGAACGGCGAGGATGCAGTCGCCGATGCCATATACGCCTGTACACTCGTCAGAGATAAGGGATGCTCCCGCGGGGACTTGAGGAATAGTTTTTCTTCTCTTTTTCCAAAATTCCATGTCGCCATTCTTCGCGGCGCTCGCAGGGGGAAATAGAGGGGCTTGCGGCAGCGGGTCGCGGCCCACCCCCAGGAACCTTGAGAGCCCGTCCGGTATCCCCCTGCCTGTTGCCTGGTGAGGTGGCCGGTCGGGAACGACGGGAGTTTCCCATGCAGCGTCGGACTTTGTTATTGGATGGGCACGTCGTCGTAAATACGTCGCTCGCCGATGGCTCGTGGCCGGAAGGCGCGCCTGATGATTCATCGGCGCTCGCCACGAATGCCCCAGGCGAATCGGCCGATGGCAACGGTTGCGGCCACGACAATGGCCAAGGACATCCCAGCGCGCGGCCAGCTGCGCGTGGTACGACTGCGGAAGCTCTCGTGGTTCCGGAGGACCGCCATCGTCTAGCTCGAGCCCTGCGGGGAGTTCGCGACCAAGGCGAAACCTGGTTCCTCTTTCGAGACTCGCAGACGGGGGCTCCCTGGGTCGGACACTTGGCGCCTCTGAGCGAAGGAGGGTCACTCAATAGAGGCGATCGGAGGCTGCTGGTGTGGACGTGGGAGCCGGTTCCTCGGGAATGCTATGTCCTTTCCAAACGCCAGCGTGAGATCCTGCTGGAGATAGTCCATGGACGAAACGCGTCCCAGATCGCCCGGCGCCTCGGTATATCGCCCAACACGGTGCGCACTCACTTGCTCCGCTGCCAGTGTGCCGCGCGCTGTGCCGATCACGTGTCACTTATCGCTTGGGCTCACCGGCACCGAAGGGTGCTGGAGTTGTTGGAGGTGTGAGGGATGAAGTGGGGTACGAACAGGAAAAGCCCCTCTGGCCGTCGGTGAACCTACTGAATACCCCAGCGAACCGTGTAGCGGAGGTCATACAGAGCTCCGGGTTGTGTTTTCCCCGCTGGCGTTCCTCCGATAACAAGCGTGTACCATCCTGACTTGGCAATGCGGAATTCGGCGCGCCCTCGTCCGCTTTGGCGGATAGTTCGCCAGTCCAGGTTCTTTTGATCGGCGGTGGCATAGGGCTGGACAAGGGACAAGTGCAGCGCACCCGTCTTCACCTGAGTATCGTAATCGACGAAAACGACCGTTCCCTCCGATAGGTAGAAGGTCCGGAGTCCTCCTCCGAGTTTCCAGCCGCTTCGATTCGTGGAACCGCCCTTCGTGGTGACTCGCTGGTATCCCAACGTGTGGAGGGCACCGAGTTGGTAGGCGGCGATGAGTCCCACCAGTACCACGGCAATGATAATCGTGGCCGCCGTCTTCTTAGAAACCCGCCGATCTAAGAGCGGCGCCTCTGCTTCAGTATGAGTTTGCGACTCTCCCGTCCAACGCTCGTCCTCCGCACAATTCTCCGGGGGCTCCCAGCTCCTTCCCGAACTCTCCCAACCCTGCGCTCGGCTGTTCACTGCATGTCTCCGAAAGTCATCAGACCACTCCCTCTCCAAAAAAATGTAGCTCATGGCAGCCTGCCCGCACGTAACCTCTACAATGATGTCTTCCCCACCGCGGATGTCGTTCCAGCCACGGTGGCTGCAGATTCGTTCCCCTACATGTCATCCAAGTCGCATTCCCCGAGGTTTCTGATGCCCCATTCCCTACCAGAGGTCCGGCTAGCTCGGCTCGCCGCGTCTGCCTTGTTGATTAGCACGATCTCCGCAACAACGGCGCTTGCCGTATTTTCAGACGATAGCGGTGCTCCGTCGCAACGAGAGATCTCCACTTTGAATCGCGAGACGGTTCACGCGAGGACGATTGCCATATCGCGAGCATATTTTCGCGACTTTCGGCACCCTCAGACGCATGTGCTGTATGGAGCTCGCCTCAAAACAAAGGACCATTGGACTACACCGGACGACGTGAAGTCCGGCAAGCCGCATCCCTGGGGGTATGGCTCTCGCATCGCCGACACGGCGCTCCACTGCGGCCATATGCTCGTTGCGCTACTCGACGCCTACCAATCGCATCCCGATCCGTTCTTGGAAGACAACATCCGCAAGACCTTTTCGGCATTGCGGTTCATCGGATCGCTGCCCGAGCGATATCCGAAGCCAGGCCTTCCCGATCTCGTCGGCCTCGTGCCTCGCGGCCCTCATCCCGACGATCCAACGGCCTACTACGACGACTCTTCGATGGATCAGCATACGACGTACATCATCGCCCTTGCCCTCTATGCTCATTCGACGCTGGCAACAAAGGAAGAACAAGCGTGGATTCGCGAATCGCTTCAGCGCGTCGGCCAGCGACTGGAACGCCACGGGTGGTCGATCAAGCGAGGCGACGGTGTCACGGAAGCTCACGTCGGCTTTGCATGGACCGGATTCAACGCAGACCATGCGTCGATTCTCTTGCCCGCTGTCCTGGCCCTCTATCACGGCACAGGAGACCCCCATTGGAAACAGACCTACGAAAAGTTCCTGGCCGAACGTGATGGCCTGCGTTGGAAGAAGCTTCATCCGGGCCCTCATGTGCGGATCAATGCTCATCCCATTTACGCCAACCAGAGCGCCTTTAGGATTCGCGCCCTGTATCAGATGGAAGAGAATCGCAGTCGAAGCAAGGTGCTAAAGGCCTTGCTGAAGCAAATGGCGACCATGCAGTGCCAACGCGATTTCCCAGGCTCGTTCTATCGGCGTTTTCATTCCGATTCGCAGTGGCGAGAGTTGCGACAGCGATGGGATTGGCCTGACGACGACCTGCATGGAGCTCACCAGGCATGGAAGCTCTTTCGCCCCGAGATGCTCGAAAACGGCAGCCTCCCCATTCTCGCTCACGTCCGGTTTCCCCTTGGCGCCATGCACATGGTTCTGCTCACCGAAGACGCAGCCATGATTCGCGAGCATCTTCCCCAGGTCTGGGAGATGCTCACACGTGTCGACCTTTCCAAGGTGAGCGCCGGTGAGACTCAATACCTCATGACGGTGGTCGCTCTTCATGCGTACGCGTTTCTTCACCGGCATGCTCGAACCAGACGAACGACCACGGGTTGAGCTCGTCGGGCAGTTCCCACAGCACTGCGGGAACGCGAGCACCAACTTGCAGTCCCTGAGGCTCCAAGTTGCCAAGCCAGGCCCAAACATCGGCTGTTGCCATGGCGAGCAGCTTTGCAGTGGAGACTCGAGGGTGCATTCGCTTGGCAAAGATGATTTCGCTCCACAGGTCCAGGTCAGGATTCGTGGCGCGCGAATCGGTTCCGAGGAGGACACGCACGCCGGCGGCCAGCATTCCTTCCAGTGGATACGGCCGGTGCGAAAAGACACCATGGGTGCGCGGGCAATAGACGACGGCCATCGAGTGGCGATGCGCGGCCAAGAAATCCCAGTGGGGCGGGTCGAGGTAGGTGCCATGGATGACGAGCGCGCGGCGTACGTGAGCCAGCGGCACTAGGTAGTCCATATAGTCAGTCGAGCCGGACAGGATGCCCGGTTGCCACGCCTCGTATTTCCGGAGCACGTCGACCAGCGGCCCGCTCCCGTCCTGCAGCAACCGACTCTCGGCAGCCGATTCGGCCAGGTGCATAGCGACTGGCCATCCGCGCCGGCTTGCCGCATGGAGGATATGCTGAAAGAGATCCGGATGAACGGTGTAAGGGGCATGGGGACTGAGACCAGGCGACCAGCCTTTCGGAAGATGGGGCGGCGACGACGCTAGTCTGCGCACGTTGTCGATGGCGGAGGCCGCGCGCTGGGGAGTGAACCCGATCGACTCGACGAAGCGGATTCCTTCGACCGGAGTTGATTCGAGCGGGGAAAGGCCAATGTCGGGCGAGGCGATATCGGCCACCCACGGCACGCCGCTGTTGCGGCTTTCGTCGAGTCCTCGGGCAACCGCCGCCTCGCGCTGCTGTACCGACACATCTGCGTCAGCCCTCTGAGCGATGCGACGAGCGATCATTGCATCGAGCCACGTTGTGAACTCAGTTTCGGATTGGGGAAGCAGATCGCCACCCGTCGTGAGTTCCAGATGCGAGTGTGTATTGCAAAGCGATGGGAGAAGGACGTGCCGGTCGTACGTGGCGGTAGTCCTTTCGCCGCGGAACGGCCCCAGCGCCCGGATTCGACCTCCGACGATCTCCACATAGACGTCTTCGATGGCAGGTTGAGGAACGGGGATCGCCCAACGGGTCCGATAGCTTCCGTCCTGATCCAGGAGGCGGCGAGTGCGGTTCACCCTCTTTCTCCTTATCCAGGCCCCGCCACCCTTTTAAGGAACCGTTGCCGATCAAGATGAGGTGATTTGAACCGGCAGTCGGTGCGGACCGGTGGGAGGTGCCGGAGCCAGAGGCGCGGGCGTGCGAGTTTCCCGGGAGTGCGCTCGGATGTGTTGCCTCCACCAAACGCCCATCCATAGGACGAAGACCACTCCTGCGGCGAGAGTCGCCCAGGTCTGGTAACCGATTTGCTCTTGGGGTCCCGTCGACCAGAGGTAGCCTAGGATAGGCCACCGGGCGATCCACTGGGCGCCTTCGAGCGCCAAGACAAATGTAAGGCTATTGTAGACGGCATGGAATCCGATGCAGGCCCAAAGGCTGCGAGTTCGGATGGCCAGCGTGCCCAGGAGCAGTCCGACGATGGCGGCCGAGATCGATTGCTGGATGATTCCGTGCGTCAGTCCGAAAAAGAGCGAGCTGGCGAGAACCGCTCGCCACGCTCGGTTGTTCGTGGCAAAGCCGCTGAGCAGGAAACCACGAAAGGCGAGTTCTTCGCAAACGGCCGGGGCCAACGCGAGCACGAGCAGGACTTGCCACAGGGGCGCCTCAGCAAACAGGCTTTCCATCCCCGCCAGTTGATGCGCCATGCTTTCGGACATCGGAACCAATTTGGCAACGACCGAAGCGATGGTCATTCCCAGTGGATGGACCACGACAGCCAGGAGCATCGCGGCGAGCACAGCCCCGGGTGCGAAGCGGTTCAAACGAAGCGTCTTCCATGGCGTGCGAGTGAGAAAAAACGCCGCAGCGACAGCGGGCAAAGCGATCGTGGCGACGAGCGACAGCACTTGGGCAACAGCGAAACTCGACCAACCCTCCAGTGAGGGCATCAACATCGATGCGTAGAAGCGAATCGCCAGTAAGGCAACGCCCACGAAAAAAGCATGCGTCCAAGTCGCGTGGGCGGGGCGGCGCTTCCACCAGGTGCGGAACGACCACCGACGACGCGAAGCAGTGCCGTGTGCAAAGAGTACCGATTCGCTGTGGAACTGGCGAACGGCCCACCGAATGGCGATCCAGCAGGCGGTGAAGGTCACGGCCGAAAGTGGGATCAGGAACCAGACGACTTCGGCGAACCGGCCCTCGAGTACGGCTCGCAGCCAGAGAATCACACCCGTAAGTGGAATGAGGCTCGTGGCGAGCGTCAGCGAAACGCCGGGAAGGAGGGCGAACGTCATTAACGGAAGGCAGATGAACAAGACCGGCATCAGGTAGTATTGGCCTTCCTTGCTGGTGCGGGCAAAGGAGGCGAGCGCCAAGGCGACGGCGCTGAACAGGGCGGAGATCGGAATGAGTGCCACGACGAGCCACCCCAGCATTTCCCACGGAGGTGCTCCAAAGAGAGCCGTGCCTCCCGCCTGAAGCCGCGGCAAGACGAGAAGCCCGGTAATGGCGAAGCCAACTAGATTCAAGAGACAGGTTCCCAGACTGAAGCTCATGACGGCGAGCAACTTACCGAAGACGATATCCAATCGGCTGGCCGGCGAAACCAATAGCGTCTCAAGCGTACCTCGCTCTTTCTCGCCTGCGCACATGTCGATCGCCGGATAGAAGGCGCCGGTGAGCGCCCACAGGAAGGCGACGAACGGCAGAATCTTCGACCATCCGAATGACCGTTTGCGCTCGGGCGTGGCTGCGTCCACCCCTTGGATGGAAAACGGCCGAACGAGAGCAGGAGAAAGCTCCTTTTGCTCGAGTTTCCGCTCGACCAGTTGTTCCCGCCATCGATTCAGTACACGCTCGACTCGCAGCAGCGCCAGCCGCGAGCGCTCGCTGGTCGTGTCGCCGATCAACTTCGGTTGCGGCGTTTCGGAAGGAGGCGTCTCGGCTAGATCCGCGAGCCGGACGTTCATACCGGGCGGAATGACGAGGACGGCATCGCACAGACCTCGGGCAATGGCTCGTCGCGCAGCTTGTTCCGCCGGTTCGTCGGGTACGTGGGTCAGGAGGCGGATGCGGTCTCGTTCGTCGGCCGGCAGCAAGCTGGTTGCGAACCGATCGCCTTGTACCAGCGGTGGTTCTTCGGGGAGATACTGAGTCCCGATGACCCAGATGCGAGACGCGTGCTCGCGCTTGAATTGGGCCACTTGCGTGAAAGTCGTTCCCATGAGCGGATAGAGCAGCATCGGGAGTACGACGATCGTAAAGAGCGTACGGCGATCGCGAAGTTGGTCTCGAATTTCACGCGAGAAAACGAGCAGAAAGTTCGGCGTGCGCATCGGTGTCAACTCAAAGAGAACTCGGATGGCTTGGCACGACCCTTGTCGGCCTCGTCGATCAGATAGAAAAACACGTCTTCGAAGTCGGCTCGGTCGTACTGGTAACTCAGCGACGAGACGGTTCCTTCGGCCAGCAGCCTGCCTTTGTGCAGAATGCCGACTCGATCGCATAGCTTCTCGACTTCGCGCATGATATGCGTCGAGAAGAGAATGCACTTTCCTTGGGAACGCAGGCGTTCGATGATTTGCAAGAGGGCGCGAGCTGCCAGGACGTCGAGCCCTAAAGTCGGTTCGTCGAAAACGAGCACTGGTGGATCATGCACGAGGGCTCGAGCGATCGAGACCTTTTGTTTCATTCCGGTCGACATCTTGCCGCCGACGACATGGCGAAACGACTCCATTTGCAACTCGGAGAACAACTCGGTCATGCGTTCCCGCAGAGGTTTGCGCGCCATGCCGTAGAGCCGCCCGAAGTACTCGACGGTTTCCCAGGCGGTCATGCGATCATAGATGGCCGTGTTATTGGAAACGAATCCGATGTGGCGGCGGACGGCGGCCGCCTCGGTTCGCACGTCATGGCCGCAGACGCGTACGGTTCCTCGAGTCGGCTGGAGCATGGTAGCGAGGATGCGCAGCGTCGTCGTCTTGCCGGCTCCGTTCGGGCCGAGTAGTCCGTAGATTTCGCCCGGCTGGACCGAGAAGCTGAGATCGACGACGGCCGCCGAACTCGAGTCGGTTTCATCGTCGTACGACTTCCACAAATGGTCGACTTCGATCATGGTGCCTGCTCGGAGAAGATACGGGAAGCTGCCGGCCCGCAGCGGGCATGCCGGGGTCGGGGGCCATGACTTCCACTGTACTCGCCGAGCACGACTTGACTAGCAGACTGGTTCGATCGTAACAGTCGAATCGAATAAAGAGGAAAAACGCTTCTCGGCTGTCGGTCATTCGCCGGAGGCGACGTCCGTTCGGACGAGTTCCGGTGATGGGGGAACCCGATAACGCGAGCGTCTTACGGATCGCTGCGAACAGCCGCTGGATTGTCAGACGGTGTTGGTCTCCGCGTTTCCACCAGCGTTTTTGAGGCAGCGGGCGATCTGGCGTACGGCCTGGCGGAGTCGGTTTTCGTTTTCGACGAGCGCCATGCGGACGAAGCCCTCGCCGGCCGGTCCGAAACCGCTGCCTGGACTGACTGCCACGTCCCCCTTGTCCAAAAGCATCATGGCGAAGTCCATCGTCGTCATTTGGGAACGCCACGGTTCGGGGATCGGAGCCCACACGAACATGCCGGCTCGAGGTGGCTCGACGTCCCATCCGGACCGTCGCAACCCGTTGACGAGGACATCGCGGCGATTCTGGTAGATCTTCGACTGAGCTTCGATCTGGGCTTCGCCGTGACGGAGGGCGAGAATCGCGGCAATCTGAATGGCTCGGAACATGCCGTAATCGTAATAGCCTTTGATCGTCCCCAGGCCTCGGATCATCTCGGCGTTGCCCGCGCAGAAGCCGACGCGCCAGCCCGCCATGTTGTACCCCTTGCTCATCGTGGTGAACTCGACACCCACATCCCGAGCACCTTTGGCGGCGAGAAAACTTGGGGGCTGATAGCCGTCGAACGCGACATCGGCGTAAGCAAAATCGCTGATCACCATGAGCTGGTATCGTTTCGCGAGCCGCACGATTTCCGTGTAGAACTCGGGCTCGACTGTTGCTGTTGACGGGTTATGGGGATAATTGAGGATGAGGAGCTTCGGTTTGGGGTAGAGGTGCTGGCAGGTATAGGCGATGTTGCGCAGGAACTTCTCGGAGTCAGCGACTTCCAGGGCGATCACATTGCCGGCGGCCAAGGCGACGGCGTACATGTGTACGGGAAAGAAAGGCGCGGGGACGATGGCCGTATCACCGGGACCCATCAGCGCAAGGCAAAGGTGGCTGAAGCCCTCTTTGGACCCCAGGCAGACCATGACTTCTTCTTCCGGGTCGAGCCGGACTCCGTAGCGGCGAAAGTACTTGCTAGCCACTTCGCGGCGCAAGTTGAGGATGCCGTTGGACTGGGTGTAACCGTGATTGCGGGGATCGCGCGCCGCCTCGGCCAGTTTCTCGATTACGTAATCGGGTGGCGGGTCGGACGGATTGCCCATTCCCAGGTCGATCACATCCGCACCGGCGCGGCGCTTCTGGTAAAGGAGGGCATTGATGCGGCCGAACATGTAGGGCGGGAGTCGGTAGACTCGAGCGGCGTACTCGACGTGGAAGGCCTCGTCGTTCGGTGTTTCGGCGTCCTTCGGAGTCTCGGCGTGGGCCGGCTGCATCGGGCGCGTTGTCGGCGCGGGATCGCGATCGGTCATGGCGGGGCTATCTGGTCGTCAGGAGGTCCGTCCGGCGCGGCCCGTGGTGGCAAAGCGGGACTCCCGCTATAATCGCACCCGTTTGCCGTGTTGGCCAGCGGGGCCGAAGACGGCACAAAAAAAGCGGGTTCCCGTTCGCCGCAACGAAAACCCGCCGGTAGGCTGTCCGAGCGTTGGGTTGGTTACCGTCGCCCGGAGACCCACAGCCGTATCTTCGTTTATCGGGCGTTGGCGGTGGCGACTTGAGAAGGCGGCTGGGAGAACGAGAGTTTCCTCGGATCGGCGGCCGACGGCTTTCGGAGAATGACGTTTATGACGACTGGTACGCGTCGGCCAGCCAAGCTGGCCTTGGAAGATGGAAGAGTCTTCACCGGCGAGGCGCTCGGGGTGGCCGGCGAGACCGATGGTGAAGTCGTTTTCAACACCTCGATGACCGGCTATCAGGAGATCTTGACCGATCCGAGCTACTACGGTCAGATCGTGACGATGACCTATCCCGAAATCGGCAACTACGGAGTGAACGCCGAGGACATCGAGAGCGACCGGGTGCGGGTGTCGGGGTTCATCGTAAGGGAATGTAGCCGCTTGGCGAGTAATTTCCGCTCGAGTGAAACGCTCGAGGAATACCTCGTTCGTCAAGGCATCGTGGGATTGGCTGGGATCGACACGCGCGCCTTGGTGCGACATATTCGCCAACAGGGGGCGTTGAAGGGAGTGATTTCGGCTATCGACTTGGACGATGCGTCGCTCGTAGCCAAAGCCAAGGCTAGTCCGGGACTGGTGGGACGTGATCTGGTGCGCGAAGTGGTGCCTCAAGAGACGCGTGTCTGGTCCGAAGGTTTAGGAGAGTACGGCTGGTTGCCCGGAGATGATCGGCCTCGAGCAAGCCGCCCCTGGCACATCGTGGCGCTGGACTTCGGCATGAAATACAACATCGCCCGCCATTTCGCCGACATGGGCTGCCGGGTCACCATCGTTCCGGGAACAGCGACGGCGGGAGAGGTGCGGGCACTCGAGCCGGACGGCGTCTTTTTATCGAACGGTCCTGGGGATCCCGAACCGGTCGATTATGCGATCACGACGATCCGGGAGTTGCTCGGGGAGTACCCCATCTTCGGCATCTGCCTGGGGCACCAGCTTTTGTGCCTGGCATGCGGAGCCCGCACGTTCAAGTTGAAGTTCGGGCATCGCGGCGCCAATCAACCGGTGCTGCACTTGGAGACCGGGCGCGTCGAAATCACCGCTCAGAATCACGGCTTCGCCGTGGAAGAAACCTCACTGCCAGAAGACTTGGAAGTCACACATCGGCATCTCAATGACGATACGGTTGCCGGCGTGCGGCATCGGCGTCTTCCCGCCTTCAGCGTGCAATACCATCCCGAAGCGTCGGCGGGGCCTCACGACAGCCGCTACCTGTTCGAGAGGTTTCTTCAACAGATCGAGGCAGGGTGCAGCGTGAGCTGAAGAGGTGCTCGATATCGCCTCCTTCTTTCCACGCGGTCCATAACTCGTCGGCTCGGCGTTCGCATTCTGTCAGCGGCTGGTTACGGACTTGGCGTATCACCTGAGCGATCTCTGCGAAGCGACCTTCGGCGAGCAAGCCGGCGATGAGACGTGCCCAGCCGGAACGCGGAGCCAGTCGCGGGGGCGTCTCTTTGCGGAGGTCGATCAGGAGCAAGTCTCCCATGCGCTGAAGGCGCCGGAGTTCCTTTTCGTCGCCGCTGGCCGCGAACCACCGATACGGTCGGCGCGGCGAAAACCGAAGTCCGGCGATGGCCGAGCACTGGGGGCGAAGCGCCATTGGGAGAAGGTCGATCAGCACGGCGAAGAGTCGTTCTTGCGGGCCGGGCGTGGCGATGGCAAGTGGGCGGGTCGTGAGTGCGGCGGTCAATGCAGTCGACAGTCGCGTAGCGCCGATCTCCCGGGTGACCGTCGCCAGCATGCTGACTTGAGTCGGCGAGGCTCGGCCGACCAGCCGAAAAGACTCGAGGACCTCCGGGACCGGATCGACCACCTGGAGACGCCCGGCGGCGACGAGTGCCTCGAGAACGCGAAACGGTTGAAACGAAAAGCGTTCGTAGAGTTCGGCTGGCAGCAGGAAGAACTGCGTGTAGAGCCTCGGACCACCCCGACCACTGTACTCTTCGCCCGCGACGACGGTTTTGCTGATGGCATACGGGCCGCTGGAGAGCTGGCAGAATCCAACGGCCGTGCGACGTCCGGCATGGAGGCTGTCGTGAGCGGGGCCCCACTGCGAAAGTTCGCGACGGACATCGTCGGTAACTCCCGGACTGACGGCGGCCAGTTGGTACCCTTCATTGCGGGCGCCGCGCACCGACGTGAAAATGGCCTGTTCGACGAGGAGTTCTCGTCGGAGGCAGTTGGGGGAGCGAAGATTTGTCATGGCTGCTCTCTCGAAGAGTAACCGGAGGGAAACGCCGCGGGCGCAGAACGCCGAGGAGTTCTTAGGTCTTGGGGAGTTGCTGCATGAGCCACGCAAAAGGAGGGATGATGCCTCGAGGTTCGATGCGCAACGGCACTTGCACTTTGGTCTCAAGTTCCCATCGGTACGTGTAGGCACCGACGACGCACGCGGCGAAAAACTCGTGTCTGGGAAGTTGTTCCTTGCAGAGCTGGAAGAGTCCCGGAGTCCTCCGGCGCGCGTAGGCAGCGGGGTCCTCGAAGGACTCGTCGCAATGGTCGGCCTTCGTGAAAACGATACTGACGGCCGGGAGCGGTGCGGGCTTGCGTCCCTTCTTTCCGGTGGGCTGTTGGCGGTGCATTTCGGTGAGGTACGTAACGATCTTCATCGTGAAGAAGTCTTGGTCGTTCTCACCTTCCTCCAGCCTGGCTGAATCGACGAGCAACATGAGGCCGACACAACGGCTGAGAAAGGCTTTGATGACCGGATACGTACCGGGATGGTCGATCTCTTCAAGGATCGCTTCGCCGGCCAGGTCGGGCATGATGAGTTCCGCGGGCTGGCGCCGTCCATCCATGCGCACCTGACAATGGACCCAATTCCATCGATCGGGTTCATTGGGTGTCTTGGCGGGGAAGCGGCAGCGGGAAAGCGAAGCGATCGTGTGTTGTTGGAGCGAAACCGAGAATGCACCTCGAGCCGTCAAGTGCAAGTTCTTCGCCTGTCGCGACAGCATATCGGTGAGCATGCCGAGGTAGACGGTCTTGCCGGCATCGGCCGTCCCGATCGTTGCGATCATTTGAGGATGCACTTTTTGAGCTCGCGCCTGGTGCGCCAACGCCATCGGCGCCTGGCAGTAGCGGCACAGTTCGGCGTCATGATTGTTGCCCCCCTCGCAGATATAACAGGGGACTTGGACGGCGTACTGGGCGAGCTGGTACGAGTCGAGGCTGACGGTCGCTTTACTCATGACAGGGCTCTTTCAGGGGCAGATTCCAACAAGGGTGTTTCGACTGCATCAGACGGTCCCCACCCGACCGGTTCCACATCGCAGACGCCGACCGCGCAGCGGAACCCGATGTTGTGCTTCCGGGCAAGTGGGTCCTCACCCGACTGGAATTGACAGCTTGCTTGGCAGTCGAAGTACGTGTCGAATGCCCCACCGCGGATACTCTTGAGCGGTTTATCGTTCAGGAATCGCGAGTTGCGGTCCCAAGCGGCGAATGGACTGGAGGTCCACTCCCACACGTTGCCGACCAGTTGGTGGATGCCGCCGACGCTTTGACCGCCCGGCGTTGCGTCGACCGGTACCGTTCCGGTCACGTCGGGACTCCAAAGATGCGCCCGGTCCCGATCCATGCTGTCACCCCAAGGGAAACGCCGTTGCACCGGCACTCCTCCCTCGCGCACCACGGGCCACGCTCCCGCCTTGACCCATTCCGGATCGGTCGGCAGACGTTTGCCGACCCACCGAGCGTAGGCCGCTGCTTCGTACCAACTAATGCCGACTACTGGGTGATCATCCAATCCTCGAGGATAACTCCCTTGTTGCCAGAATCGCGGGCCGGGATGGCCCGTCTCGTCGACGAACTCGAGCACGGCAGGCCAGATTTCTTCGTCCCACAGAGACATTTGCTCATAGCCGCCAGCATCGACGAATGCCTTGTATTGACGGTTGGTGACCGGGTAGCGGTCGAGGTAATACGCCTCCACATCCACCAACGTCTCTTCGCTATCCTCATCCTCTTCCCAGCTTCTGAGTACAACGGGACCTTGAGGCACAATGGCCATCACTTCGTCTAAACGTGTTTGGGCACGCTCGAGTTGCTCTGGATCCAAGTTGGCAGCGATCTGGGGACGCAAGAGAAGCACCTCGCGGCCCTGCGCAATCATCTCCGCGACGAGCCGGTCTGAAGGCGAAGTCGAGCAAGCAGGCGAGGGGGCCGGCGGCGACAGGGGAGGAGTACTGCGGGAAGGTGACCGTTGCGGCTCCGCCGATTGATGTGCCACCGATGTGTCACTTGTCACTTCTTCCACGGACGGTCGAGCGACCTTCTTCCTCGGCCAGAAGCGCCACGCCAACAGGATGCCTCCCAACAGGATGGCCGGTAAGGCGACCGACGGCTGGCCCACGATCCACGCTGAATAAGCACTCAGGCCCAACCCGGTCGCCAGGAGTACGCATGCCAGGAAGTCCCCGAAGGGCATGATCCGCATCTTGAGCGGTCTCCTTTTAGTTTGTCGATTCGTTCCCTATGGTATCCACAGGTCCGACGGCGTATTGTGCGCCAGTGGGACCGCTGAAAAGTTGCACCGGCTGATGGACGGTGCGTCGTTTCCTCAGGATGCCTGGTTGCGGCGCTTCCTTGCGTCGCGCTGCAACTTGGCGAACTGAGCCATCACGGAATTGACCACGTGTTCGTCGGGGCGAGGCGCCGCAGCCACCGCGGCAGTCCGTGGTGCGGGAGCCGCGTGCTGGGGAGCATGCTGAGCCGCAGCCGCCGATTGAACCAACTCGCGCAGTTCTCTTAGCTCTCGAGTCAAGCTGGCGTTTTGTTCGTCGAGTTCCTCGCGCTGAGTCGTCAGTTGAGCTTCAAGGTCGGCAGCGCGGCTCCGTACCCGCTCGAGTTCCTCGGCGAGTTCATCCCGCTCCCACCGAAGCACCTCCAGTTCGCGGACCTCGGGACTTTCCTCGTCACTTGCGGCCGCGGCTTGTTCGAGCTGCTCCCGGAGCGACGCTACGAGTTCCCGAAGCTCGGCGTTCTGCTGTTCGAGTTCCTCCACCTGCTGCTGCCATGGCTCCGACGAGTCCTCTTCGGACTTCTGTTCCCACTCAGCTTGCAATTGCCGATGGGCTCGCTCGGCAGCTTCCCGCGCTTCTTCCGCCTGCTGCCGCGCCTCTTCGGCTTCCGCTCGAGCTCGTTCCGCCTCCTCGTACTTGGAACGCCACTCCGCCAGTTGTTTCTCGGCCGACTCGCGGTCTTCCCGAAGTTGATCGAGTTCCTCCCGGAACCGATCGGCTTCCTCTTGCAACGACTCGAGTCGCTGGTGAGCGTCGTCCCGTTCGTGGCCGAGGGACTCAAATCGCTCTTGAGCCTCGGTCCAATCGCGTTGCACCTGCTCGAGCTGTGCCTGAAGTTGCGCTAATTGCGCCTCGTTTTGCTCGAGATCATGGGTCAGGCGACTGGTGAGTTCTCGTTGCTGAGCAAGCTGCTCTTCGGCTTCTCGCCCTTTGCGCCGTTCGGCGTCGAGTTCCCCCAGTTTCCTCGCATACTCCTGGCGGAGCACATCGAGTTCCTGGAAAAGGTCATCGAGATAGGTTTCGAAACGATGATACGACTGGCGGAACTCGCGCGCCGTGGCTTGAATTCCCTGCCACTGCTGAGAAGTCGATTCGGTTGTGAGCACGGGACACCTGCTGGATGTTTCGGATGAGATCGGATGAATCGATATCGGGCCGACAGGAGAACGCCTTTGATTCCCTGCGGCTCGTTTTGGATAAGGCGAATTCATTAACCAGACTGACTCGGATCTCGCTCAGTTCCCCGGCAGGCGATACGGCCCCTTGATAGAGAGGTCCGTCGTCCGACCCTCGCGAAAAGGCCCGAACAGCTATCGCTGCTGGCAAGCGAGAACAAAGTCCAGACTGGCATGGCTCTCCCAGAGAAGACCAACGGGAGTGCCGTCACCGGAAAACCTAGGTCACGTTCGGCCTCTTGGCAAATCCCCGGGCCGTCTGCCACGATGGTGACGGTTATACTGGCCGCACGTGTAGTGGTGACACCAGCTCGAACGGTGCTTCCGCGTGAACGCAATCGAGGAACCGATCGTGGCAAAACGACGAAACCGAAAGAACCGTTCCGGGGGAAAACAGAAACCGCGGTCGGATCAACCGAAGGAAGAGTCTCCCCGTTCGCTGGCGGTAACCGTGGGATGGATGCTGGCGACCCTGGCCACCGCCCTCGCACTGGTCGTGGCCGCCGTGACAGCGTCACTCCATTCGGTTCTGTCTGGAGGGATGTTTCTGGCCGTATCGCGTTATCTGCTCTTGACGGCAGTCATTACGGGTACCGTCACGCTGGCGCTGATTCCGGTCGTGCGAAAAGCTCGCGCTGACCGGCCGCCTCCAGCAGTCGAGTGGACCGCGATCGGCATCGGTCTGCTGCCATGGCTGTGGCTCATTTGGATTCTGCTGTGACCGTCTCGTCCTTTCCCTTGATCTGAGAAAGTTGCTTAGCCAGTTCGGCCACGGTTTCCGCCAGCTCCGGTTGTTTGACAATATTGACCGTCTCGTCCGGATCGTCCACGTGATTGTAGAGCATCGTCCCGAGCAGCTTGCCTTGCCCGTTTCGATACTCCGTGAAGCGATATCGGTGCGTCCGGATCGTGTCGCCACGACCATAACGCCCGACGGCCGCGCTCTTGTGAGCGGCTTTCGGGTCGTCGAGAAGTCCGAGGAAGCTTTTCCCTTCGAGATGCTGGGGCAGCGGCAATCCCGCAGCTTCACAAAGTGTCGGATACAGATCGATCGTTTCGACGAGGGCGAAGCTGGAGACTCCTTGCTGCTTCCCCGGAGCTCGAACGATCAGCGGAATGCGCATCGAAGTTTCATAGCAGCAGTGCTTGCACCACAGACCATGTTCGCCCAGATTCCACCCGTGATCCGACCATAGGACGACGATCGTGTTCTCGTCGAGTCCGAGGCGCTCCAGTGCCGCAAGCACCTTTCCGATCTGCGCGTCGGTATAACTGACACAAGCGTAATAGCCGTGGATGAGGCGCCGTGCCAACTCGCGAGGTATCGGCCCTTTGGCCGGGACACCGGCGTAGGCACGCAGTTCGCCCGAGTTGTGAAGCGATACGGCCGGGGCATCTTTGGGAGCCTCATGGTTGGGGGGCAAGTCGATGGTCTCAAAGTCGTACAGGTCCCAGTATTTCTTGGGCGCGACGAACGGAAGGTGCGGTTTGAAGAAGCCGACGGCAAGGAAGAAAGGTTCGTCACGTTTCGCAAGCCGCTCGAGGACGTCGACGGCGTGCTGGGCCAACTGCCCATCCGCATACGCTTCATCCGGAACGTCGGCCGCTTCGTAAGGTGGTCCCCGCTTGCGACGATGTTGCCGCTGGCGCTGCCGGTGCAATCGCATGTTCTCCTCAAGGCGATACGGCGGCACGCCCGAAGGCCGCCAGGGCTTTTCCGACCAGCCGTCGGCATTGTCGGCCGGAACATGGAAGATCTTGCCGAGCGACACGGTGTAGTAGCCGTGTTGCCGGAAGTGCGTGTTCATCGTCTTGATGCCCGGAGCATCCTTGTCTGCTCGAGTGAGGTAACTGGTGAAGCGCCGAGGCGTCGGTCGGATGCCCGTCATGAGTGAAGCTCGCGAAGCACCGCACACCGAAACCATGCAATAGGCCATGTCGAAGCGGACTCCCGTGCGAGCCAGCCGATCGATGTTCGGAGAGACGATGTGCGACGCACCGTAGCAGTGCAACTCGGGACGCAAGTCGTCGACGGCAATGAACAAGATGTTGGGGCGTTGCTTTGAGTACGACTCGGAAGGCTCAGCCTGCGCAACTCGCGGCACCACGGAGGTCGATACGAGCAAGAGCAAAGCGAGAACAGCGATGACATGTCGGTGGCACAGCATGATGGGTGTTCCTCGAGTAAGCAGGTCGGATGGTGCGCAGCATGGTGTAGGTGGGGTCATTTTCGCTTGAGCAGCGGAAGAACCTGAGCCTCTTCGGCCCACTTCTGCCACATTCTTGCCATCTCGGCGACTCGTTCAGGCTCTTCGGCGGCCAGATTGTGCATTTCGGTGCGGTCGGTCTCCATATCATACAGTTCCCAGGGCCCCTTGGCTCCCTTGGCGACGATCTTCCAACGGCCCAGACGTACCGCCCGGTTTCCTTCGTGTTCCCAAAAGATGGGACGAGGCTCGAGGTGTCCGCCCGTAAAGACCGGCAAAAGGCTTTTGCCGGGGAGAGGAGTCAACGGCTCGCCATTCCATTGGTCGGGGTACTGGGCACCGGCCGCGTCCAGGAACGTGGGCATCAGGTCGATGAGGTGGCCGACGTCGGCCACCAGAGCGCCCCGTTGGGTGATGCGCGCCGGCCAGTGCACGATCAACGGCGTTGAAATACCGCCCTCATGGACCCAATGTTTGTATTCGCGAAACGGCGTGTTGGAGACATTGGCCCATCCGCGACCGTAGGCGACGTAGGTATCTGGGGGGCCCGGCATGACGCCGACTCCTTGACGTACGGGGAAGCCGTCTCGAGTCTGCTTGGGGATGATGGCCCGTTGCAGGAAATGGGCATCCAAAGGAGGCACGGTCGGATAGCGGGGACGGGGGGTTCCGCGGCCGCGGCGTCCCACCGTTTCCGCGCAACCTCCGTTGTCTTGGAGGTAGACCACGAGCGTGTTGTCGAGTTGCCCGGCCGATTCGAGCGTCTGGAGGATCTGGCCGACGCCTCGGTCCATGGCGCTGACCATGGCGGCGTAGACTTCCATGCACCGGGCTTCCCACCGGCGGTTCTCGACCGCCGACCACGACTCTGCTTGAGGCGACAGGGTCCAGTTTTCGTGAATCAGCCCGAGCTTCTTGAGACGCTCGAAGCGCGCCTGGCGCACCGGACCGTATCCTTTGTCGTAACGGCCATGGTAGGGAGCGATATCCTCTTCGAAAGCATGCATGGGCCAGTGAGCGGCCGTGAACGCCACATACAAGAAAAAAGGACGCTCGGCACTTTCTTGGAAATGTTCGCGGATGAACCGGGACGCCTGATCACTGATTGCCGTCGTGTAGTAATACCGTCGTGGCCGGTACTCCGGATCGTTGGCGACCGTGATCATCGTATTGTTGCGCACGAGCGTAGCCGGATCGTAAAAGCTGCCGGCTCCGGTGATCGTTCCGTAAAATCGATCGAATCCGCGTTGCAGCGGCCAGTTGTGTTTCGGCCCGTTGGGCGCCGTATGGCGAGTGACGTGCCATTTGCCGGTCATGTACGTGGCATAGCCGGCACGCTTGAGGGCTTGGGCGATCGTGATGCAGCGGCGGTTGAGATCTCCGCGGTACCCCGGCTGGCCTCGGTCTTGCATCATGTGTCCCACGCCGGCTTGGTGGGGGTAGAGTCCGGTGAGGAGCGAGGCGCGGGTGGGACAGCAGCGCGCCGTATTGTAAAACTGCGTGAAGCGGAGACCGCCCGCCGCGAGTCGGTCCAGGTGGGGCGTCGCGATTTCTCCGCCGTAACATCCAATGTCGGAAAAGCCCATGTCGTCGGCCATGATCAAAACGATGTTCGGTCGCCGGTGCGTATCGGTGGAGGAAGCAGAGGACGGCTGGGCGTCGGCACCGGAAGGACTTGGTTGGGCGCCCATGAGGCAGGGCGCGACCAGGCAAAGAAGGAGACCGAGCATCCGTGTCAGGAGGTGGCGTGGCGTGAGCATCATGGCTGTGGTGGAGGGGGTTAGCGGGCATAAGTGCCGCGGGAGGAATCGACGGTGATTGGGAGTCTATTGTCGCCTTGTCTTGCGATCATGGGAAGTCGGGGAGAAGCAGGCATCGAACGAGAGGAGAACAACTCGCGGACAAACGGCGGGGAAGGTCACTCCGCTTGCCGCTACCGCGGTAGCGAGAATACAATACCTAGTGCCACTGAATTGCAGGCTCATTGCAAACGCCCGCGAGTTGCCGCGCATATGTCCACTTTCGGATGACCACCGCTTTGGGAGTCAGATCGTCCTCGCTTGCAACCTCGACGAAGACAAACGGTGTATCGGAGCGGCGAAGCCGGACGCAATACAACGTGGGAGTCCCGCGTCTGAGCCCGGTGACCTCGCTCGTTCTGCCGTTAGAAACGCGACATCGAACAGGGGGAGCAGGTGTGAGTCAGTTCATTGAGAAGCTGCGCCTATTGGTAAGCGCCGGAGACGTCCGGATATCTGAGCACGGATACGACGAGTTGGCTGAGGATGGTTTGACGGCGAAAGAGGTGATCGATGGTATCGTAGATGCTCAGGTCATTGAAGAGTATCCGAGCTATCCCAAGGGCCCGTGTGTTCTGGTGTTACAACGGGATAGGCTAGGGCAGCCGATTCACGTTGTGTGGGGGATTCCGAGAGGGCATGATAAGCCAGCAGTTCTGATTACTGCCTATCGGCCTGATCCCGAGCGATGGGATGAGGCCTTCATAAGGAGACGGTAACATGAAACGTCGAAAGAAGACCAAGTATGTCCATGAAGGCCGATACGTGGCTGAAGTAGAAGTTGAGTTGCAAGAAGACGACACTGGTTGGTCACCTTATCTCAGCGTTGAGGATGCCTCTAGACTGGATAATGTAAGGGAGGCTATTCGTCGAGGTGATTTGGAATCAGCAGCGAAATATGGTCAAATTTACGAGCTGCGCCCCGTGCAGCGTCCATAGCGGCGCAATAGGACGAGCGAACAGTTAGCAAGAATCACTACTGCTCGATCCCGTTGTTTTCACTACCCTTCGCGTCGGCGTCACTGCTCGCAACAGGAACAGGACGCCCTCACACGAACCACTCATTGGAGGCCCTCATGAGGCGAGTCACCGGGATCGGCGGCATCTTTTTCAAAGCAAAGGACGCTCCCGCGCTGCGGGCTTGGTACCAGCGTCACCTCGGGATCGATGTCCAGGAGTGGGGCGGTGCCGCGTTCACTTGGGCAGACGCGGATGGCAACCCCGCGGGCGGAACGACCGCCTGGTCCGTCATGTCCGAGGAGGATGAGTCGTTTGCTCCGAGCCAGGCGTCGTTCATGATCAACTACCGTGTCGACGACCTTCACGCGCTCGTCGCTGCGCTGAAAGCGGAGGGCTGCAACGTGCTGGAGAAGATCGACGAGTCCGACTTCGGCAAGTTTGCCTGGGTCATCGATCCCGAAGGCAACAAAGTCGAACTTTGGGAACCGCCCGCTGGGGGATAAGACGCGACCATGCTTCCCGTGGCATTCTACGGACTGGACGGCGCCGGACAGGTCGACACGATATTATATTACGGGCCGCCGTGGTCCGGGCGGCTTTCCTGCACCAGCGTGCAATGTCACCGGTAGCGCCCCGCAATGGCATTGGTGTGAGGTCGCCCATTGGCTGTGGAAAAACGGCATCATCAACGAGGAAGAACTACGCGAAGCTCAAGAGTTGACAGTCATCAATAGCGTGCTCGAGT
>WFWZ01000169.1 GCA_015490875.1 Planctomycetaceae bacterium | reverse complement strand
GCAAAGACGCGAAGACGCAAAGAAAGTATCGGAAAGGGAGCAGGAAATCGGGATTCAGCTCAGGCGGCACGTCCAAGTTGCATTACCGGGAATCCACTATGTGCGTGGTTCTGCTCGACCTAGTGACAGTTGTGTGGCACATGGCGGCTCGGCGGGAGCCTCGCCCTCCCAATCTATGTAATCCATCGTTTCTTACAGCATGGGGCTGCCAGTTTTTCACGACGGCGCGCACTGTTCTAACCAGCTTTCCATCCTCATTCTATGAAGAACCCTCAGCGTCCTTTGCGGCTTGGCGCGAGATTTGGTCAGGCTGGAAAGCATGACCTACATGTTCCCTCTGCGCTCTTTGCGGCTCTGCGAGAGGTTTCGTCAGGCTGGAAAGCCTGATCTACGTACCGTCGAAGATCGGACCTGGCAACATGCGAACTTCCTGTGACGGTCCGCCATAGCGAGCTCCCGGCGATTCGATGACCGTTTCAATCCGGTAGTGCCCGGGCACAAGATCGGCGGTATCCAAAGCGAGTCACATCGTGGCGGCAAGTTGGGCCGATGCCGTCGTCCGCCGCGTGCCCCCTTCATCGATCAGCGAAGCAACAAGTCGGTAGGGACCGGCGCCAACCCGAGCCGCTCCCATCACGTTGGCGGAGATCGCGAGGTGTTTGCGCGGCACCGTCATCACGCTTGGCGCCTCGAGCTTCGCAATCACCGGATGGCGATACCGCAGCAACCGGATCCGCTCGATATCGAATTGCAGCTTCGTCCCGTGCGCGTAGTTCGACTCCGATACAAAGAGCTGAACGTAGGCCACCGATTGCCACGGTGAAGTCCACCAGGTCGCGAACAGGGTAGACGCTCAGAGTGACCGGTTCGAACTCGCCCGGCGTCGCGAAGGCCGTCAACTGTTCGACTCGTTCGTAGGGGAGCGGATGCGTCTCTGCGTAGACCGGTTCGGTGATGGGACGCTGGAACACCAAATAGCCTCGGCGGCGCTCCACTTCGGACAGAACCGGCTGTGGCGCCGCCGAGCCACAGATCACTGCGTTAATACGTCCCAGCTTTTCCGGCCCGGCGCGAAACGAATACCGTTCCGTTTCATTGTGTCAGCCTGGAAAGACTGACCCCCGCACCACCGAAGCTATTCAGCACCGGCGGAGAATGGCTGTGGGCGCGAACCTACCGCTCTGAACTGGCAGTCACTACACTTCGCTTCCCGTGAGTTCAAGTATTGACGATTCCATCTCTTGCCAGATCGGTTCGTAGAATGTCCGCATTCGCGACTGGGCATCGGCACTTCCATTCGCTGCCATCCAATCGATGTAAGCCACTCGTTCTTGGAACCAGAAGTACCGATGACGTTCGACGTTCGCCTCGCCAATCAAGGAAGGGATGTTATGCAGGAACTCAAGTTCGGCGTTGATCCACTCTTCATTTCTCGAAGCAACAGCCTGGCGGAGCACGATGAAACCGACCTTCAGCAACTCACAGTAGAATGAATCTAGTTTGTTCATGATTACCTCCGCTTGTGGACCGTCTGGTCAACCCTACGCGCGGTGTCGCTCTGAGTCAAGAGATCGGAGGCAAGCCGGCCTGCGCTTCTCACACCTCACACCTCACACCTCACTCCCAGCTTTCCAGCGCCGCGCGAGCCGCATCGCCGAGCGAGGCGGGAGCGATCTGGCCCAGAACGGGGCTCAGCATCTCGATAGAAACCGCGCCGCCGTATCCTATTTCCCGTAGATAATTCAGGATCGGTGCCAAATAGATGTCACCGTCGCCAGGCAAGACCCGGTCGCTGTCGGTCGCCAACTCGCGAGGACGCTGGACGAGGTCGCAAAGCTGCACGTGAGCCAACAACTCGGGCGGACAGCGCGCCAGATCCTCGGTTTGACTTGGGCCGACGTAGAAGTGAAACACATCGAGACAGATCCCAAGGGCGGGATGTTGCAAAGGCGCCAAGATGGCGGCCAGGGACAGAAGGTTGTTCGGGAATGGCGCTCGAGCCTGAAACTCGATGGCCAGCCGCACACCATAGGCTTGTGCCAAATCCCCGGCCCGGCGCAACTCCGACTGCCACGCCGCAACACGCTCAGCGGATGCCTGGCCGGTCACGTCCGCAGCGACCACGAGTACGGGAATCTGCAAGGCACGACACAATTCCAAGCGGCGGCGCAAGTGCTCCCACGCCTCTTCCCGCCTCGACGATGACTCCTGCCACAATCCACCATGGTACGAGGCGGCCACGAGTCGCCCGCCGTACCGCTCGACGGCCCGCTGGGCCTCCGCCAGGCCGTGTTCGCCGACGAATGTCTCGAGTTTCGTGAGCCACACCTCGATGCCGGGCAGATCGAACTGTGCAAGATCCTCGGCAAAGGAACTGCCAAGCGAACAGACCTGGCTGATCGAAGGAATCATCGTTGCTGCGGCGCCGCCAGCCGCTCCGACAAGTACGCGACCAACTCGTTCTCGTGCACGCGGACTTGTTCGAGCGAGTCTCGGTCTCGGATCGTCACGGTCCCGTCCTGCAACGTCTGGCCGTCGACGGTGATGCAAAACGGCGTTCCCACTTCGTCTTGCCGCCGGTAGCGCCGTCCCACCGCTCCTTTCTCGTCGTAAAACGCCGACCAATGCGGCCGGAGTGTTGTGTAGATTCTCTGCGCGACTTCGGGCATTCCGTCCTTCTTGACCAGCGGAAAGACGGCGACTTTGATGGGCGCAATACGAGGATGAAAGCGCAGGACTGTCCGCACTTGCGGCTTGCCCTTCTCATCGGGCGCTTCATCCTCATCATAGGCTTCGCAAAGGAACGCCAACGTCGCCCGATCGGCCCCCGCCGAAGGTTCGATAACGTGAGGAATGTAGCGTTCACCCGTGACCGGATCGCGGTAACTGAGATCCTTCCCACTGCCGCGCCATTTGGGCTTGCCGTGCTCGTCGAGTTCCACTTCGAGCGGATTGGTCTTGGGATCGAGTTTCCCTTCCATGTGACTGCGCAAGTCGAAGTCGCCTCGATGAGCGATCCCCTCCAGCTCACCCCACTCCCCTTCATCCAAGAACGGAAACGCATACTCGATGTCGGCGGTCCCGGTCGAATAGTGACTGAGTTCCTCCGGGCCATGCTCGCGCAGTCGCAATCGTTCCCCGGCCAACCCCAAATCGACGTACCACTGCAAGCGCCGGTCTCGCCAGTAGCGATACCACGCCTGCGATGATTCGGGATGGCAAAAGAACTCGATCTCCATCTGCTCGAATTCGCGCGACCGGAACGTGTAATACCTCGGCGTGATCTCGTTGCGGAAGCTCTTGCCGATCTGCGCGATGCCAAACGGAATGCGGACACGCGTACTGTCGAGGACGTTCTTGAAGTTGACGAAGATCCCCTGAGCCGTCTCGGGGCGCAGAAACGCCGCGCTCTCTTCGCCGCCCAACGCTCCCACATACGTCTTGAACATCAAGTTGAACTCGCGAGGCTCGGTCAGCGTCCCCGGCGTCGTCGTGTCGGGTCCGATCACGACACTCAAGTCGGAGACCTCCGGCAACGGCCGAAACTCGGCTTCCCATTCCACCTCGTCTGCATCCTTGTTGCGCAGTTTAAAATACTTGAGTGCTCGCCGCTGCGTATCCTCTAGAGCCTCTTCGGGACTCTCGGCCATCGTCGTTACGAAAACGCGCTCACCCTGATACGCCGCCCAGCGCCCTCGGATCTGGTCGTACCGATAGCGCTTCTTCGTTTCCCGGCAATCGACCATGTAGTCATGGAAGAGATCGTAGTGACCCGAACACTTCCAGACCTGCGGGTGCATGATGATCGTACAATCGAGCCCCGTCATTTCGTACGCACTGGGAGCCCCGGCCGGTACGGTCAGCTCGTTATGCCCGGCCACCATGTCCTGCCACCACGCCTCCTTCACGTTTCGCTTCAGGAGCACGCCCATGGGGCCGTAGTCCCAGAAGCCATTGAGACCGCCGTAGATCTCGCTGCTTTGAAAGAGAAAGCCGCGCCGCCGACACAGCGATACCAGTTTTTCCAGTGTGACTTTCGAAGACATCCGTCGTCCTTCTTGGTGAGTCCCTCTCGTGCGCACCGCTACTCTCCCAGCGGCGCCGGCCGGTCAGTCTATCGGCGTGCGAGTCGAGTGTGAAGAGCGCACTGCCCATGGCAGAGCGTCAGTGGTGAAGTCCCGAGCGACTCGAGGGGACCGATCTCGAGCGGTGAGGCGCGGCGACCGAATGTCCGCCAGCCGTTGGTCCGTCGGCAAGTTCCTCATGGTGCCGCCGATCGGCCAACGGATCGAGCAGCCCCAACATGCCCAGCAGGATCAGGACCTGGCCCGCCAACATGATCGGAAGCCCCAAAGGCCAAAGTCCCGGCCGCTGGTAGCTCCACGCCAGCATCGACAAGACGCCCCCGCAAACCAGACTCGTCAAGCCCAGCATCAACGATCCCCACGCGAGGGCCGTCCAGGCAGGATGGCGCCCCCGCTTGCGAGCTCGCGCGAGCGGGACATGCCAAGCAGGTGGCTCACCAGCTGCCGATGGAATGTCCGTCCGATGCGTCAGCGAAGCCGATCGCAACTGCCGAACGATCCGCTCGACACGCCGCAAGTCGTCTTCAAAGCCGAAATCGTCCCATGGGGGCACGGAAGGAATGCCGCCAGCGGCAATCGCAGCACCGGGGGTCTGCCCGGTGCGAGCATCCGTTTCCTGGAGGGCCTCACCCTCGGCCGGGGAGGACGGCGGCGGAGCCGTGCCCACGTAGGTACCTTCTTCCGCGACAAACGGAGTGCCGCACCGGACGCAGCACGCCGCCGAGGCGCCGTCGAGCGCGGAAGCGGCGGGAACGTCTTGTTGGCAGGTGCGACACCACATGCGAGCCCCCTTCCGGTGCAAACCACCGGATCTACCACGGCGCACCAACAGCGCGCCATCGACCCTGGTTATCGGTATCGGCACGCCCCGCGTGAAGCTGTAACGATTTTGGCGGTCGTGCGGAACGATTCGCCAAACGTCAATGCGTCATGGCCTGCACGAGCAAAAGAGGCTGATCGGCTCGCGCGAGATCCTGAGCCTTGGCAAGAAAGCGGCTCGCCCGGTCGGTCTGGCCGTCAAACCAGAGAAACGTGCCGACCAAGAGCCACATATCGGGATTGTCGGGCTGGCGCAACGCCGCCTTGGCCACCTGATCAAGCTGCCGCAGCTTGAGACTGGAATCGCCATACCAGACGGCCAAATCGAAGTCGTCGGCTGCCAAGTCTCCCTTGAGTCGCGCCGCCGAACGAAAGGCGGCCAGCGAACGTTTCCAGTCCTGGGCATCAAGCGAGGAAAAACCAAGTCTCAGCCAGTAGTCCAGACGCCCCGGTTCCCGCTCCACTAACTCTTCATACCGGTCAGCCGCCTCCTTGTACCGACCGCTTTTCCAGGCACGTCGTGCGTCCGCTTCGACCTGCGCCAGCGTCCGATTCTCGCCCCTTGCCTTCTCGGCCGCTTCCGGACGCCCGATGTTCAAGAATCGAGCTAGCTCATTTTGTCGAGCCTCCCCACGACGTCCTCGAGCCCGTTCGGCTAACTCCTGCGCTTTCAAGACGTTCATCATCCCAACCGGATCTTGGCCGTTGACCGCCTGTCGAGCAGGCCCGAGGTTGGCCAACACATCACCTCCGGCAGGACGTCGCCGAAGGACATCCCCGCGATTCTTCTGGGCCTCGGCAGTTCCCTGGACAGCGAGCACAATCGGCTGCCAAATGTAGACAGGAGAGCAGAAAGAAGGCAGTACCGCCGGCCAGTAGTAAAGAGGATACCAATCGTATCCTGGCCAGCCGTATCCATACCAACCACGGTAGTAGTACGAGCGATAATAGGAATGATGCAGCCCATGCCCCAGGCCGTAATAGCGATGCCCCAAGTGATGCCCGCCCAAGTGAAGATGGACTCCAACACCATGTCCAAGGTAGTGGCCGCCCAGATGTCCTAGGTGATGACCGCCCACATGGCCGAAATGATGCCCCCCCACATGGCCAAAGTGGTGCCCTCCTCCATGCCCAAAATGATGCTGGGCGGACGCCGGCCACGCTGCAACGACCCACACCAGTGCTGACGCCACCAGCCACCTCACCGCCGCACGTCCACGCATGGCTTCAGCTCCTTGTGCTACTTTCTCGCCTCGAACCCGCACGCCCGTTTCGCGTCCGAGGAGGGAACGGCCCGCAACCTCCAACATTATCGCAGGTTCAGCTCCCACCGACAACCGAAACGTCGATCGCACAAGAGACAAGAAACCTCGGAGAACGGCACCTCAGCGCTTTCCCGCCAGGCGTGCCATTTCCTCCCGAACGGCCTCCAAAACGCGTTCGCGTGCCGACTCGAGCGGCCCTTCGACCATCGCGCCCGCCGCCGCCTTGTGCCCACCGCCGCCGAATCGCGATGCCATTTCACTGCAATTGAAGAGACTCCGACTGCGGAAACTGACTTTCACCTCGCCCGTCGGCTGCTCGACAAAGATCACCGCCACCTCAGTTCCCTCGATGGCCAACGTCATATTGACCACATCTTCAGTATCGCTGTAGACCGCACCCGTTCGTTCGAAGTCGGCCGTCTCGACGTAGGTGTGCACGAGTTTTCCCTCGAGTTCCACGGCCACTCGAGACAAGATGACTCCCCGCAATCGAACGCGCCCCACGGTGTCCCGCTCATAGAGCTGGGCATAGATGGCCGCCGGATCCGCCCCGGCGTCGACCATCTTGCCGGCCAGACGATACGTGTCCCCTCGGACTGAGGCGAATCGGAACCATCCCGTGTCCGTGGCGAGAGCCGCGAAAGCCGGTGAGGCGATCTCGGTCGTCAGAGGAACACCGAGCGCTTCGGCCGCTTCGATGACAAGTCGGCCGGTCGCTTCCGCCGATGTGTCTTTCAAGAGCACGGCATCCAAATCGTCCTCGCCGACGTGATGATCGACGACCGCCACCTTTCCCTTGAATGCTCGGATGTACTCGGCCATCCTCCCCAATTGCACCCAGGCACTCGTATCCAAAACGATCACGACATCGGGCGGCTGGGGAGATCCGGCCTGGTATGTGTCCAACGGCGTGATTTCTCGCTTGGGATCGATGAACGCTAGATTCGGCGGAGTGGGATGATCGTTGACGATGACGACGTCCTTGTTGCACGCTCGCAGGACGCCCGCCATCGCCAGCTCGCTCCCTAGAGCGTCGCAGTCAGGGCGCACGTGACTGGTCAGGAGAAATCGCTGCTCCTGCTGCACAAGCTTCTTGAGTGGATCCCAGTTCACCGTCATCGATCGTCTCCTGCCCGGGCGTCTTCTACCCCGCCGAGATCTCGGTCACCTTTTGGCGGACGGCGGCGACGTCGCGCTCGAGCTGCTCGCGCAGAGCCTCCACCGAATCGAACGGCCGCACCTCCCGCAACCTCTCCAAAAACTCTACCTCCAACATGCGCCCTTCCAATTCCCACTCCCCATCCAGGAGGTGGACTTCGACCTTGGGAAGTTCCTCGCCGAAAGTTGGATTGGGCCCGATGTGGATCGCCGCCGCAAGCCTCCGGGCATCCACATACGCCCGGCCCGCGTACACCCCCACCCCGGGAACCAGCACCGGAATATCACTCAGGTTGGCCGTCGGGAACCCGAGCGTCCGGCCTCGCCGAGCCCCCCGGACGACGCGCCCGCAGATCCGGTACGGAGCGAACATCTTGCGATTGGCCGCCGCCACATCGCCCCGGCGGATCTCATCGCGAATCCGACTGCTGGAAATAACGCCACCCTCGTCTTCGACCGGCGGACAGATCACGAGTTCCATACTATGCTCGCGACATAGCCGCTCCAAGTCTGCTCGATCTCCGGCGCGGCCCTTACCGAACCGAAAGTCGGGACCCTCCACAACCCCCGTGGCTCCCAGACGCTCGACCAGCACTTCCCGGAAGAATGCCTCGGGGCTCAGCGCCAAGAGCGCTCGATCGGCTGGACAAACGACGACAGCGTCCACACCCAGACGTTGCAAAAGCTCCACCTTGCGCGAGGCCCACATCAGCGGTGTGGGAGCTCGCTCAGGAGCCAACACTTTCAGTGGATGAGGATCGAACGTGAAGACGACGGCGGGGGCGTTTTTGCGGCGAGCCAATGCCAGCAGCGACTCCACGATCGCCACATGACCTCGATGCACGCCATCGAAGTTCCCTATGCTCACGGCGGCGCCCCGACATTCCCTGGGGACACAGCGGAGCGTCTTGGTCAACCCGTCCGACACACGCAAGCGCCTTTCCCTTCACTTATGGCCATGGCTCGCGCCCTTCCTTCACGCTACCCATCGTTCGATGACAACAGCGAGATGCCTGGCCAACCTAAGCGAGTGATTCTAGACCGTGCGCCCGCGCCGGCCTATGGGGCTGTCGGCACACCCTACCTGACTTCTAACTCGCGCCAGACACGAGGCAGCCCTTCGATCAGATCTCGAGCGACGAGTCCCATTTGGCCTCGCTCGCTCGCTATCACGTCGCCGGCTCGGCCGTGAACCCAAACAGCCAAACACGCGGCATCGAAGGAAGTCATCCCCTGCCCCACCAAGGCTGCCACCACCCCCGTAAGCACATCGCCACTGCCTCCAGTCGCCATGCCCGGATTGCCGGTCGTGTTTCGGTAGACCCGCTTGCCATCGGTCACCAGCGTGCGGTGTCCCTTGAGCACCATGACGATACCGTGCGCCCGTGCGAAGTCGATGGCCTCCTCTTCGCCCGCTGCCTTCCCACCAAGCAGACGGCGAAACTCGCCGGGGTGAGGCGTGAAGATCCGGGGACCTGCGTGGTCTCCCAAAACGTCTCGATGATGGGCAAGCGCATTGACGGCATCGGCGTCCACAACAAGCGGCACTTTCCACTGCCGATAAACCTCCGTGACGACCTGCCGGATATCTTCGGTCACCCCCAGCCCCGGCCCGATAGCAGCTACGTCGGCTCGGTCCGCCCGCTCGTGCAGTTCGGCCAATGCTCCCGCCGCAACGCAGCCTTCCCCATCCTCGAGCAACGGCACCGTAAGATATCCCGGCTCGAGCGCCGCTACGACCGACCAGCAGGAAGCTGGTACTGCCAAAAAAACGAGTCCGGCTCCGCTTCGCAACGCGCCCATCCCCGCCAAAGCGGCAGCGCCCGTCATGCCTCGCGAACCAGCGACGATCAACACGCGGCCGTAGTCCCCTTTGTGCGACTCGGCTCGTCGCTTTGGCAGACGGGGCACCTGATCGATCGTCTCAATCATGAGCTGTCTCTTATACACATC
>WFWZ01000168.1 GCA_015490875.1 Planctomycetaceae bacterium | reverse complement strand
TATAAGAGACAGGTCCTACAATAGCAATTTCCCGGCACGCCGCCTGCGGCCTGCCGGACACCACGTCGGCTCGAAACCGGAGCAACACGCTCCACCCGCTGCCGACTGAGTGTGCTCGCGTCTTCTCCGGATGACCACGTTGCCTTCAGACACTCACGTTCCTTCCAGATAGTAACGTTCCCTCCAGATCCCAACGAACCAGCCATGCGTTTTTCCACACTTCGCTCTGCCTTGCAGCTCGCCGCCTCCTGCCTGCTCCTCCTCGCCGCCCCGATCCTATCGGCAGCCGAGCGGCCGAACATCGTGTGGATCGTCTCCGAAGACAATTCGATTCACTACCTCCGGCATTTCTTCCCCGGAGGAGCCCAAACCCCGCACATCGAAGCCCTCGCCGCTCACGGCCTCACATTCGACCATGCCTTCTCCAACGCCCCCGTCTGCTCGGTCGCCCGAACCACACTCATCACCGGATGCTACGCCCCTCGCATCGGCACTCAATTCCACCGCCCCTACCGCAAAGTGCCCCTTCCCGAAGGACTCACCCTCTTCCCGGCTCTCCTCCGCCAAGCCGGCTACTACACCACCAACAATTCCAAAAAGGACTACAACGTCATCGAACCGCCCGGCGTGTGGGATGAGTCCTCCCGTCGAGCCTCATGGCGCCAACGCCCTCGACCCGATCAACCGTTCTTCCACTTCCAATCCCATCCCCGGTCGCACGAAAGCTCGCTCCACTTCTCTCGCCACGAATACGAAACCGAAAAGACGGGCCACGACCCTAAGTCGGTCCCGCTGGCCGACTATCACCCCGACACGCCGCTCTTCCGCTACACCCACGCTCGCTACCTCGACCGGATGCAAGATATCGACGCGATCGTGGGCAAAACCGTCCAAAAACTCGAGGAAGACGGGCTGCTCGAGGACACCTTCATCTTCTATTTCGGCGACCACGGCGGCGTCCTGCCTCGCAGCAAAGGCTACCTCTACGAGTCGGGCCTGCATGTGCCGTTGGTCGTCCGCGTCCCCGAACATTTTCGGCATTTGGTGGATGCCGAGTTGGGTGAGCGTCTCGATGGCTTCGTCAGCTTCGTCGACTTCGCTGCGACCGTCCTCAACCTGGCCGGCGTCCCCATCCCGCCTCAAATGGAGGGCCGACCCTTCCTCGGGCCCGGTGTCACCAAGGCAGACATCAACCGACGCCGGGAGTCGTTCGCTTACGCAGATCGCTTCGACGAAAAGTACGACCTCCTCCGGAGTCTCCGCATCGGCAAGTATCACTACATCCGTTCCTACCAACCCTATCTCCCTGATGCCCTTCAAAACAACTATCGCTACCGCATGCTGGCTTATCAGCAGTGGCGTGAGCTCTTCCAAGCCGGAAAGCTGAAAGGGCCGGCTCGAGCCTTCTTCGAGCCCAAGCCGGTCGAAATGCTGTTCGACTGCGAGGCCGATCCGCACGAAGTCCACAACCTGGCCGGCGATCCACGGCACACCGACACGCTTAAGAAAATGCGAGCGCGCCTTCGCGAGATCCAGGTCGGCCTGCCCGATCTCAGCTTCTACCCTGAAAGCTACCTCGTCCAACATGCTTTCCACGATCCCACCGGCTTCGGCAAAGCGCACCGGAAAGAAATCGCCGATCTCGCCGCCATCGCCGACCTCGCATGCCTCCCCTGGCAACAAGCCCGCTTGCCGTTGGAACGGGCTCTGCGCTCCGAAAAACCGATCGAACGCTATTGGGGAGCCATGGTCTGCGCGGCCTTCGGCGAAGAAGCTCGCGAAATGGTCCCCCTCGTCCGTCCGCTGCTGGAAGACTCTGAACCGATCGTGCGTCTGCGAGCCGCCGAGTTCCTGGGACGAATCGGCGCCGTCGATCCTCGCCCCACTCTCTTCGCCATCGTCAACTCGACCGACGACGCGGTGCTCGCCACCGAAGTCCTCAACACGATCGTCTGGTTCCGCGACTTCTTCGGCGACCAGTATCCCGTCGACGTATCTCAATTGCATCCCAAGACGACCGGCGCGGATGTCGTTCGCCGGATGGATTACCTGGCCGGCCAGCCGTACGCGCATCATCCCAAACGGCGCAAGAAAGCTCGCAAAACCAAGGCCCAAGCGAAGCCTCGCGCACAGGCGACCGTCGCCGTCGACTCGACCGAATCGACTTCGACGTGGCGAACCATTTTCAACGGCCATGATCTGACAGGCTGGGATGGAGATCCTCGCCTGTGGAGCGTCAAGAACGGAGCCATTCACGGAGAGACAACGCCCGACAAGCGGGCACGCGGCAATACGTTTCTCATTTGGAAGGGGGGCCGCACTAAGGATTTCGAACTGGAACTCCAGTTTCGTTGCTCGAGCCAAAACAACTCGGGCATCCAATACCGATCGACGCACATTGCGGAGGGCCCCAAGGTGCGCAACCGGTGGGTCGTGCGAGGCTACCAACATGAAATCCGCAACGAAGTCACGTTGCCGAGCGTCGCCGGCTTCATCTACGAGGAAGGCGGCAAGCGCGGCCGCATGTGCTTGGTCGGTGAGAAAGCGGTGTGGAACCGCAACGGCCAGAAGGAACTCCAAGGGAAACTCATCACCGCCGAGGAATACAAGAAACTCTTTCGACTCAATGACTGGAACCACGTGCGCATTGTGGCTCGAGGTCCCCACCTCCAGCACTATCTCAACGGACGGCTGATCGTCGACTGTATCGATCTCCACCCGACGCTGGCTCGGCGCGACGGCATCCTCGCGCTGCAACTGCACGCGGGCAAACCGATGTGGGTCGAGTTCAAAGAGATCCGCATCCGCGACTTGAAAGCCGAGTCCTCTGTGCCGAAGCTACCCGTCGAAGCGTACCGACTCAAGAACGGCCTGAAGGTCGCCCTCAGCCGCGATCCGGCGGCTCCGACCACCACCGTCTGCGTGGCCTACCACGTGGGATCGAAGAATGAACGGCGCGGCCTCAGCGGTTTTGCCCACTTCTTCGAACACATGATGTTCCGCGGTACGAAGCACGTGCCGAACTACGACACGCCGCTTCAGGCCGCCGGGGGATCGCCCAACGCCTTCACGACGAACGACGTGACGGTCTATTACGAATCGATTCCCGCCAACTATCTCGAGCGTGCACTCTATATGGAAGCGGACCGCATGGCGTTCCTCCCCTCGGCACTCGATCAGAAGAAGTTCGACACCGAACGGGAAATCGTCAAGAACGAACGGCGGCAGCGGATGGAAAACGTTCCGTACGGATTGGCTTCGGAAACGATCGAAGCCAACCTTTTTCCGAAAGGACATCCCTATTCGTGGTCCGTCATCGGCTCGATGAAAGATCTCGACAACGCCACACTCGACGACCTGCGCAACTTCTTCTGGGAGTTCTATCACCCGGGCAATGCCACGCTGACCGTCGTGGGCAATTTCGATCCCGAGCAGACCAAGGCGTGGATCGAAAAGTATTTTGGTCCGATTCCGGCAGGTCAACCGATCCCAAGCATTAACGTACCCGATGTTCCGCCGGTCGAGCGGCGAGTGACGCAATACGACCGCGTGCAGTTTCCTCGCGTCTACTGGACGTGGCCGACCGTACCTGAAACGCATGCCGACGCGCCGGCCCTCGACCTGCTCGCCGACATCCTGGCCAGCGGCGATGCCTCGCGCCTGCGGCAAGCTCTCGTGATTCGGCAACCCCTGGCCATCCAAGTTTCCGCCTCGAGCGACACGCGAGAACTGGACGGCCTCTTGACGCTTGCGGCGACCGTGGCACCCCGATCGTCCATCGAAGCAGTCGAAAAGGAGTTGGAAGCTCAACTCTCCCGGATGCGTGCAACGGGTCCGACACCCCAAGAATTGCAACGAGCACTCGCCAAGCACGAGAACGGCTTCCTGCAATCATTGACTGCGGTCACGATGCGGGCGTTCCACATCGCGATGGGGTATGTTCAGTTCGACGATCCTCATCACTACCAGCGCTACATTACGGAGTACCGCAAGGTTACGCCTGCCGACATTCGGCGCGTGGCGAGGAAGTATCTCACGCCGAAGAAACTGGTACTCGAGGTCGTCCCGCCGCCTCCGGGCGAGTCGGAATCGCCGGCGGTGCTCGTCACGCCCACTGCGGCACGGGACCGCTCGGTGAAGCCCCGCCCGGTGCACGACGAGACCCCGTACCTCCACATGCCGGCTCCCGCTCCCACATCTCCGCAACTCGAACTTCCCCAGGTCCAGCGACATACGCTCTCCAACAGGCTGGACGTCTGGTACGCCCCCTGGAAGACACTCCCGCTTGTCTCCGTTCAACTGGTGATTCCGGCCGGAGGCATCCTCGACGGTCCCGAGCAAGCGGGGCTGGCTCGGTTGACCGCTCGCTGCTGGGACAAAGGCACCGAGCGGCTGACGGCAACGCAGTTCGCCGAGTCGCTGGAGATGCTGGGGACGTCGTTCAGCGTAAACTCGGGGATGCAAACGACCCAAGTCGGTTTCACCGTCGGCGCGGACCGGCTCGCCGACTCGCTCGGCCTCCTCGGTGACATACTTGCGTCACCTCGGTTCGACGACCAGGATGTAGCGCGCGAGCGTCGCTTGATGCTCAGTGCCCTGGCCCGAGTCCGCGACAATCCCCAGGCCATCGCCGCTCGCGTCTTCCCACGCCTCCTCTACGGCCCGGACCATCCCTTCGGCCGTCCGGCGGCCGGATTCGCCAAAACCGTTTCAGAGCTGAAGGCGGACGACGTTCGTGCTTTCTACCGAAAGTACCTGCGTCCTCAAGGCGCCGCGCTCATCGTGGTGGGAGACGTCGATCCGCAGCAGCTCTGGCCCGTGCTCGAGCGGCAACTTGGAGCGTGGAAGGGCAGGGTCCCCCAAGACTCCGTGCCTCCGGTAAAGGTAAAGCCTGAGGCGCAACGCGTGTACCTCGTCGACAAACCGGGGGCTGTCCAAAGCGTGCTGATGGTGGGTCGCCGCTGGAAAGGACGGCGCGATCCGGACTTCCCGGCCGCGCGCATCGGCAACCGGGTCGTCGGAGGCGATTTCACCAGCCGCATCAACAAGAATCTCCGAGAACGCAACGGGTACACCTATGGTGCACGTTCCGGCTTCCAGTTTCTCAAGACCGAGGGGCGTTGGGTGCTCCAGACGGCAGTGCGCGGCAACGTCACCGGCGCGGCGCTCCGCGAGGTCGTTGGCGAACTGCGGGCGTTTACGAGCGACCGTCCGTTGACCGAAGCTGAATTCGCCACGGCCAAGAAGGCGGAACTGAGCTCATTGGATCGAGCTTTCGAAACGCCTTCAAGTATCGCCGGGCTGATGCTTCAAATGGCGATCTTCGAGTTGCCTGAAGACTACTTCCAGCGGCGGCGAGGCGAATTGGAGGCGGTCGATTCGGAGGCCGCACGGCGCGTCGTGAGTGACTTGGTGCCGCCCGACCGGCAGACGGTCTTGATCGTCGGCGACCGAAAAACGGTGGAGGGGCAACTCGAGCAGGCGGGCTTTCGCAACGTCCGCGTCCTCGACCTCGAGGGAAAGGCGATCGACCAGTAAGTTGCGACCCGTGGTTCACGTAGGTCGGGCTTTCTGGCATGAATTCCATGTAGGTCGGGCTTTCTAGCCTGACAAAATTCCATGTAGGTTAGGCTTTCTAGCCTGACGAGTACGAAGATACCGCGCTGCGCGGGCGGCTCGGGTTTTCCACTCGCCGCTCCGCGGCGAGCTGTCATACCTCTGTCCGTGTCAACTGGCCGACAGGCGTTTTTTCCGAAAATCGCCACCTTGTTTGAGGGCAGTTGACACGGAGAGTGGATGGGCGAGTTCATTTTCCATCTCTTCTGCGCACACGCTCGGCGCCGCGGCCATGAGCGCCGCGTGAATCATACCTCACGCCTTGCCACGACAGTGCGGCACCCTGCGCAGCTTCAGCAGCTCGCCACCGGCCGTGTGCCGCTCGTCAACAACTGGTTTTGGCGCTCTTCCTCGGAACGACTCGGTCGCTGGCCAGCGACTCGGCAAACTGCTCGCATCCGGTCGCCTTCAGCATCTGCCGCTCCCCAAGGGGAAGTTCCTGCTTCCGCTGAGGAAGTCCTTCCTCGGCATACACTCGATCGAGGCTCTTGATCGTGCGGCCTCCACCGGGACGCTTGGCAACCCCCTTTTGGCCTTTACCGGGACCGCCCTTCCGCTTCTTTCCCGTCGCGCGGATTCGAAGCCGAGCCAGTTTCGCTTCCGTCGTGCGGGGGATCGCATAGCGGTACGGCTCATGGTTCCTGAGCATCAAGAACGCGATCATGGCCATCTTCCTGGCAGCTGCCACCACGGCGATGTTGTGATTCTTCCGCTTCTTGAGCCTGCGGAAGAAATTGCCCAACGGGCCGGGGTTCCTTCCCAGACGCTGGCACGCTTGAATGAGCATCCAGCGAGCCTGCACGTTGCCGCACTTGGTGATCGGTCCATGGTAGCACTTGTTGGCCGATTGCCGTGTGCTGGGAACCAATCCCAGGTACGAGGCGACTTCTCTGGGAGAACGGAAACGGCTGATGTCGCCCAGCGCCGCCAGCAAGGCCAGCGCCACCAGCATGTCGACGCCCGGCAAGGTCATCAACAACCGGACCTGATCGCAGGCGTACGCCTCTTCGGCCAGCAGCTTCTCGAAGCGGTCGATCTCCTGCTGCAGCGACTCGAGCAGCCGCAGATCGCTTTCGATCATGAAGACCGCATCGTCGTCGAGCTCTCCACTGGCCAGCAGGTTCTTCAGCCATTCCAGCCCCTTCGTGCTGAAAAGCTGCGACGGCGTTTCGATCATCCTCATGTGCAACACGCTATGAATGCGGTTGCGCAGCTTGGTGCGCTGCTGGACCAGTGCCGCTCGACGGCCGGTCAATTGCCGCATCCGTTGCGTCTGCTCGTCCGGATGCCACACCGGCGGCAGATAGTTGCAACGCAACAAGTGGGCGAGTACCCGAGCATCCACCTTGTCGGTCTTCACCTTCGCCTTGGCGATCGCACGCGTCGCCATCGCATTGGAAACGGTGACCGACTGGACAAACGGCTTCAGGAGTGCCGCGATCGGCCAGCAATTGGTCGTCGCTTCCAGAGCCACATGGTCGGTCGGTTCCAATACGTGCTTGGCGAAGCTTTCGACGGCCTCCCGAGTCGTACTCAATCGCTCGGTCGAGATGACTTTACCGGCTGCGTCCATGATGCAAACGACGATCGTCCGCTTGTGGACATCAAGTCCGACATACCGAGCACTGCTGGTCGAAGGAGGAGTCGTCATGGTATACTCGCCATAGGCAGGACGGAGGGCGGCGCCGGCCATGCCGAGCATGATCCACAAGAGATCGTTTGATGGCTCAGCGGCCGGCAAACGAATGGGCCGAAGCGGCAACTACCTCTTCGAGCTCGAAAGGCTCAACCGGGTGGGCCGGAGGGGCGCTCCGATAGGACAGCGGGCTTGAAGCCCATATACATCCTCGAGCAGACCCCAGGATCGCCCGGCCCTTCGTCTTGCCTTTTTCTTGGCTTCTCCTTTCTGGTCTTGGCTAAGGACTGGAAACTCAACAAGCCGCTACCAGGCGATCCTGTCCCGATACCCGGTAGGGATAGGAGACCACAGGTGGCTTTTCTTGGGAAGTGCCGTTTGGGGAGCCGAGCGGCCGGAAGCGAAGCGCCCGCCGCCGGCGGTACGATTGGGTGGCGTCTAGCGCCGCGTCCTCCGCTGAACCCGGCAACCCGGGAGCATTTTTTTTCGCCCGCAGCCGCCTCACCCTTTGCTGGGCGGCGAGGACGAAAGAAAATGCGGACCACCACCAAACGACTTCACTCGGAACATACCTGATAGGGCGGTTCTTGATCTCAATCTCGGCGATCCGCGCTGTCAACCTCCCTCGCCGCGAAGCGGCGATGTCCTATAAGTCGTATACGTCCTATAGGTCCTATGGTAACCGGTTCGACATCGAAACCCGCCTTCCATCCAATCCCGCGCACGCTGCGCATCCATTGAAACAGCTATAACCGGCATAGAAGCCGGCGATTTCCCGCTGCCAGGTCCTCGAACGCTCGGGAACCTTTCTGCGGCGAGCTACGGTTCGGTAGACGTGTGTCCTGGGTGCGGTAGCGTCCGTTCCCAGCGCCACCGCGAGGAACATTCTCTTCCGCCGCCAACGACTCCTGAGACACCCCTGAGGACTGCATCGATGAAGTGTCACGAACTGGCTCGCCGCATCGAAGAACTCCAGCCCGAGGCCACCTCGCGCGACGTCGCCCGACTGTGTCTCCTCCTCAGCAACAGCACTGAGGAACTCGATGCGTTCGCCGACACGCGGCAACTGAAGAACGCGTGGCGAGCCATGAGCCTCAAGCTGCAAGCGGCGACCGACCAGCACGCGGCCATGACGAGCGAGCTGGAAGAACTCGCCAGTTCGGATCCCCGGAAATTCTCGCCCGAGCAGATCTGGGTATTGATTCGTGCCATCAAAGTGCAGAGCCAGATCCTGCAGCTCTACGTCGGCGAAGCGGCCATCGACGTCTGAGCACGCCCTGAATACCGCGGTGGCACGCCCCAGGCCGTGCGGTTCTGGGTTTCTTTTCTCGGACGATCGCCCCATAATAGTGCGACGGCCGGCGGGAAGTTCCTCCCGTCGAGACACCTGGTCGCCCAATTCGCGGGCTCTGCAGTTCGATGAGCGCTCCGTTTCCCCAGTCCGATTCCCGCATCGACGGCCGGTTGGATGATTCTCCGCTGGCAGAACGCCTTGCGCGCTGCGAACGGAAAATCGGTTATGCCTTCGAAGACAAGTCGCTCCTGACGGCCGCGCTCACCCATTCCTCGGGAGCCGCCCACCGTTTGGCCTCGAACGAACGGCTCGAGTTCCTCGGAGACGCCATCCTGGGCGCGATCGTGTGCGAGCTCCTGTACCGCCTCTACCCGAACGCACTCGAAGGGGAACTGACGCAGATCAAGTCGGTCGTCGTCAGTCGCCAAACGTGCGCGAAGATCAGCCAAGCCCTTGGCCTGCAGCACTTCATCATTCTGGGGAAAGGGCTGGCTCACCACGGCCGCATCCCCATGTCACTGCTCGCGAATGTCTTCGAATCGCTGGTGGCGGCCATCTACCTCGATGGAGGCGCCGAAGCAGCTCGGCAGTTCGTGGAAACCCACTTGCGTCCAGAGATCGATGCCGTTCGGTCGGGCGACAACGAGGGGAACTACAAATCGCTGCTGCAGCAGGTCGCCCAGCGCGATCTCTTGTGCACTCCGACCTACCACGTCGTCGGCGAGCGAGGGCCGGACCACGCCAAGTTCTTCAAGGTGGTCGCTCAAATCGGCCGGGATCGCTACCATCCAGCATGGGGACGGAACAAGAAGGAGGCGGAGCAAAGAGCCGCGTGCAACGCCCTGGCTCAACTCAACCAAGAGCCTCCGCCCTACCCCTGCGAAGAATAGTCGCTCGCAGGACCCCCATCGATCAACGTCCACAACCGAGGATTCGAGCCATGAATACGCGTCAGCCCCGAAAGTGCGTCGCCCTCCTTTCCGGTGGCCTCGACAGCAAACTTGCCATCCGGATCATGCAAGAGCAGGGCATCGAAGTCGAGGCGCTCAACTTCAAGACCGTTTTCACCTGCTGCCAGGACATGTCGGCTCAAGCCGCTCACGAACTGGGAGTGCGATTGACCGTCCTGACGCAAGAGGACGACTACCTCCCGATCATCGAAGAGCCTCGATTCGGCTACGGCAAAGGAGCCAATCCGTGCGTCGATTGCCGGATCTACATGTTCCAAAAGGCGAAGAACTTCATGGAGGAGATCGGTGCGGACTTCATCGTCAGCGGTGAAGTGATCGGCCAGCGTCCCATGAGCCAGAAACGCAAAGATCTCGACGTCATTTCCTATCACTCCGACCTGGAAGATCTACTCCTGCGCCCCCTCTCGGCCAAGATGCTCCCGCCCACCCTGCCCGAACGCGAAGGCTGGGTCGACCGCAGCAAGCTCTACGGCTTTTGCGGCCGAAGTCGAAAAGGGCTGATCGAGTTGGCTCATCAGCTCGGTATCGAAGACATTCCCACGCCATCGACCGGTTGCTCGCTCACCGAGCCCCAGTTCGCCCGGAAGGTCTTCGACCTGATCCAAATCGCGCCGCATCGCACACGGTGGGACTACGAACTGCTCAAAGTCGGACGCCATTTTCGTTTCGACGAGCAAACGAAGGTCATCCTCGGACGCAACGAATCGGAGAACACGCAGCTCGAATACGCGTTCCAACTCCCCGACGCTCCCGCCTGCGAGCTGCTCGAGCCGGAAAACTTCTTGGGCCCGACGGCGCTGGTGACTGGACGATCCAGCCCCGAAGTTCGGACGTTCGCCGGTGGCCTGATCTTGCGCTATACTCGCCGAACGCCCGAGAATGAAACACCGACCGTTCGTGTCACTTCGAGCGACGGGACCACGATGATCGAAGCTCGCGAGACGGTCCAGTCCCGTGAAGCCCGGTTGATCACCGAAACCGAATTCGAAAAGGCGGGGGCTCGACGCTGCTAAGGCACTGTGCGCGATTGTGAGACACTGACATCCCTATGCCGCCTAGTGGCGACTGTAACGCGGACGAATACATAGACTGGGAGGGCGAGGCTCCGGCCGAGCCGGAATCCCATATGCCCGTTGCCGAGTAAGGCATGGCATGTGTGCAACGGGCTTTCCCCAACGCATGTCTTGTATGTTGGACGAACCCGCCATCGTCCGTACTGACACCTGCCGTCTGTGACTTGCAAGGCCGTGTCTACGGTGCCGTAGTGGCTCCTTTTGCGGCTCGGCAGGAGCCTCGCCCTCCCAACTCGGGAAACGTCGTTCTTGAATACTATGATTAGCTATTCTCACGGCCACGCTACCCCAAGAGGCCTCCTCAAAACTCCTCCTTCGTCCCAGAATCGCGCACAGTGGTTTAGAGCTCACACGCCGACGTGCACCATATCTCTGTCAGCGTTTCACACTTCCTGAACCGCGGCGTTGGTTTCGCGCGGGAGGGACTCGAGCCGCTGCCAGAGGTGATCGAGCGCGAGGGCCTCCTGACGCGTAATGGTGCCCGGCGCGTAGGCGACCTGTCCGTAGAGCTTCCCCAACCGTCGCAGCTCGCGCCGCAACGCAGGATATGCCTCACCCAACTCCCGCACGTGCTCCAGTGGCGTCGTGTCGGGCGAACGCTCCCTTCCCCGTTCGGCACTCCACGCTTCCACCGCTTCAAAGGTGTAGCGCACGAGTTCCTCCGAGTCCCACTGGCGGGCTCGATCGGAACGAAACGGGTTGGCGTACGCCGCGAAAGGCTGCCGGACGACGGCCGGCTCGACAGGCCGCGGTTCATCGGACGAGGAAGATTCTTCCTTCGGCGTGCGCCGCCAGAGTCGATCCCAAAACGCGAGCCAGTCCGCCCAGAGTTGGCGCAGACCCTTGAGCAACTCGTCGCGAAATCGCCAGATCAGGTAGGCAGCACCGATCGCAAGCGCCAAGTAAAAGAGCAATCGTATCATGCCGGTGAACCAGCTTCCGATGGTGGAAATCGCCGGCGTCGGACGAGAGGCTCGATTTGGTTCAGACGCAGTGCGCGGGGAAGACGCAGGTTGTCGACTTGACGGCGAGCCGCTTTGTTGCGGGGCAGACGACGCTTTGTCCTGTGGTGGGGGAGTATGACGAGCGGTCATTTGGTCCGCCCGATGGAAGCCCGGTTTCTGCTCGTCGCCCCACGGCTGGCGCTGTCCAGACTTGCCTGCGCCCCGCTGGGGTTCCGACTTTTGCTGCTCTCCTTGGAGCTTCCGATTTTCTGCGCCCGGCCGGAAAGTGCGCTCGCCCCGCTGACTCCCACTCTGACTCGGCCTGCCTTGCCGCGATTCCCCGCGCTGGCTGCCCGATCGCTGAGCATCGGTTGGGCGGTCTCCCCCCGCGCCCTTGCGACTCGAGCTGGAACCGCTTTTCGACGAACCCTTTGCCGACGAGCCACCTTTTCCCGCTTGGCCTTGAGGATGAGAACGCTTCGAACTTCCTCGGGAGCTCTCTTGCCCGTCTGAACCGTTTCGCGCCGACTTGCTTGGCCCCTCAGCTTGAGACCCGCTTCGGTCGTTCCCATTGGGACGCTTGCCACCGTTGCCCTCCGACGTGCTTTGCCCGGAATGTGACGCAGATGCGTCACTCTTTGCCTGAGATCCACGCGACTGGGACTGGCCGGCGCGAGTGGATCGTTGGGGCTGCGAGGAGGAGGAGAGTATGGAGTCGTCGGATTCGGGCGTGCCCGTGCGGCGAGCCTGCTCATCCTGTTTGCCGTCGTTCCCCAAGGCCAGGTCGTTCCAGCGGCGGAAGTGGAACGAGCCAAAGGAAAAGAGCGGATTTCGCGTGCCTCGCGTGGCCGGCCGAGGCAGGAAGGAGCAGAGCAACAGCAACAGTCCGATGAGGACCGTTCCGCCGACGAGCCACGCCCAGGCGACTTCGTTGGGCATGTCGACGCGGCGACGAGCCAGGTAGCGGCGGAGCCCCAGGAACGACGTGGTCATCAGCAGGCCGAGAGTAGAAGCGGCGTAGATCAGGACGAGGCTCATCGCCGTCGGTTCAAGTCGCCGCGGGAGGAACCAGTGTCCGAAACCGAAGCCGGGGAGCGCCAGAAGGGCGAAGTAAATGACGGTGATGCCGGGCGTCCGCTGTCGGTGGGACTTGTCGATCTGCCGGCGCCACCACGCTATCCATCCTCCGGAGTCGGCAGGCGATTCCGTTTGGTCCGAGGGGGCGTCCTCCTCTTCGTCGTCGACGAGCCGCTCGCGATCGATCCCCACTTCCTGCAAAAGCCCCGTGCCTCGGTCTTCATCCGCCTTGTCCATGTAGGTGCAATTCCAGGTCACTTGATGAGCGATCCACCAGATCCCCGCACAACAGAGGAGCCCCCAGATGGAGAATCCGGTCGCGATGAACATCACCAGAGCCAGCGGTGCGGCGAACAGAGCGGCGTATTCTTTGCCCTGCTCCATGGAGATCCGAGCGATCAGGACCGACGCCGTGACGAACAGGAACATGATGACGGCACTGCGCGTGACGTACGGTCCGTCATAGCCGAGCAGAAAGACGAACACCGTGAAGGAGGCGATCATGCCGATGACGAGCGCCGGCGTCAGCGCGACGAGCATCCAGTCGGAGACGTTGTCGATCCAGGACGTGCGTTCGTTCATGCCAGCACCATTTGTCGGCACATGTCGGCGATCGAAGCGTCATCGCGCACGCGGTAGACGGGAATCCCGGCGGCGATCAGAGGCCCGGCCGCCGCCTGGAACCGCTCTTCATCATACTCGTTCACGACGGCCGCCACCGCATAGCCGCGCTGTTGGAACTCGTCGAGTGCCAGGACGTGCGTCTCGGTGACGTCCCCCAAGAGAGCCAAAGCGGTGGCATCTCGCGGGATGCGACTTCCCGCCTCGATCAAGAGCTGGGCGAAATCGAGCCCCTGGTTGAGCTCGAGCCGTGCCAGTTGTTCCCACAGCCGCGTAAAGGACTCCGGGCCTCGCGACGCAGTCGTGACGACGGGGCGTAGACGAGACTCGCGAACGTCCTCCTCAGCCAGCTTGCGTGCCACATGCCGCGTGATTCGAGGCACACGAAACCCCTCGACTCGGATGCGATCGGCGCCGTCCCGCCCGTTGCTGACGAGTCCGACCTGCTGGTCCATCTGGTTGAGGGCGTGGGCGATCGACGCGGCGGCAGTGATCGTGCGTTCGCTTCGCAGCGGCTCGTCTTCCCGCCGATAGCTTCCGGTGTGGAAGTCGATGACCAATGCGGCTCCCGCGACGGTCGACGGCTCATAGACTTTGCTCTGCAACGTCCCGGTCCTCGCCGTCGCCTTCCAGTGTACGCGGTTGAGCGGGTCGCCCGCCTGATAGTCGCGGACGCCGGCGATCCTCGTGGGGTCTTCATAAAGGCGATGCGTCATGACGACTTCGCCGATCGGACGTCGCGACGCCACGTCGTAACTCAAGAGCGGCACGACTGTCGGGTAGACCATCACAAAGAGCGGCTCGTCCGCCAGGCGAAACTTGCGGAACAAGCCGAACAAGTCGCCCGATTCCAACAAGAGCGGACCGATCTGGAAGTAGCCACGGCGGCGGCAGTGCAACTGGTAGTGGAACCGCCGCCGCTGACGAGGCCACAAGAGTGTCATGACGATTCGGGAGCCTCGAATGACAAGTGCCGGACGCGGGCCGACGATAGCGCGAAACGGCAGCACATCTTGCAGTAACAACCAGGGAATGGGAAAAGGGCTGTCGTTGACCAGTTCGATCGCCACAAGAATCGTCGTGCCGACCTCGGCGACGGTGTGCGAACAAGTGCGCCGGACCTGAACACGCCGCACGGAGGCCTGCACGAGGAATCGGCTGAGGAGGGCGACCGACAGCAGCGTATAGATCCCGAACGCCAGCAGCCCCATCTGAAAGATGAGTGCGGCTCCCAGAATCAACAGCACCAACACCAGCCATTTCATGGCGTATTCGCGTTACAGTGACGGACAAGTGTCAGTTGGACGGCTATCCGGCCGGCCGTTCCAACGTGGGGACGGCGATCTCCGCCACGATTTCGTCGACGATCTGCTCCGGTCGGACTTTGCGCAGTCGGGCTTCGGGCTTGAGGATCAATCGGTGAGCCAGCACCGGTTGAGCGATCTTCTTCACGTCGTCCGGCAGAACATAGTTGCGTCCTCGCATAGCGGCCATCGCCTGCGAAGTGCGAAACAGTGCGATGGAAGCTCGAGGACTTCCACCCAGCGCCAGGTCTTCGTGCCCGCGCGTGTCATGCACGATCTGCGTCAGATACTGCCGGATCTTCGGATCGACGTGGACGCGCCGGACGGTTTGCTGGCAGGCGATCAGTTCCTCGGCCGTCACGACCGATTCGATGGCGTCGAGGGGGTGTCCGAGCTGAAGCCGCTCGAGCATATCGAGTTCCTCGGGCATCGTGGGGTATCCGAGGCTGAAGCGCATGAGGAACCGGTCGAGTTGAGCTTCGGGAAGGGGAAAGGTGCCCTCGTGGTCGACGGGGTTTTGCGTGGCGATGACGAGAAACGGAGGCTGGAGCTGATGGGTGACGCCGTCGACGGTGACTCGAGACTCGGCCATCGCCTCCAGCAGCGCTGCCTGCGTGCGCGGCGTCGTTCGGTTGATCTCATCGGCTAAGAGCAACTGCGAGAAGATCGGTCCGGGGCGGAACTCGAACTCCATCGTCTTCTGATTGAAAATGGAAGCCCCCGTGACATCGGTGGGCAAAAGGTCGGGGGTGCATTGGATGCGTTTGAAGGTACATCCAACGCTCTTGGCGAGGGCTCGAGCCAGCATCGTCTTGGCCACGCCGGGGACATCTTCGAGCAGGATATGGCCTTCGCAGAACCAGGAGACGAGCGACAGGATCACCTGCTGCCGCTTCCCCACGATCACTCGCTCTACGTTGCCGATGATGCGGCGCGCAATGGCATTGACGTCGACAGATTCAGGCAAGACGGGCCTCCCATGGACCGCGGCCGACCCGGCCGCATGTACCTGAGGGACACGCCGCTTGCATCGACCGCCGTCATGGTGATGCTTGCCAGTAGTCGGGCAGATTCGGCTTGGTGTCCCGGAGTATTTCCAGGATGGCCGAGCGGATCTCCGGCGTCAAGTGAGCAAATCTTGGAGCCGTCTCCTTGCCGCTGAGAACATCCCACAATCGCTGGTAGACCTGAGACTTTACCGGTTCGGGCAATCCGTCGAACGATTCGGAATAGATCAGGTAACTGCACGGGTAGCGGAAGAGGCGCGTCTTGAGATCGAAATCGCGCAGCGAGCGTCCCTTGCGGTCTCGAGGTCCTTTGGCGGCGAATTCGCGGGCAAACGATGAGGTTCCTTCGATGGGAGCCGTCAAGGAGTACTCGTCGACAAAGAGGAGATAGTCGACCAGATCGTTGACGACCTTGGCCAGGCGGCGTTTGGTCGTTTCACTCTGGTAGCCCGCTGGCCGGTCGAGCATCTCGTTCATCATCTGATCGTATTGCGTCGCCATGCGGCACTCGTAGTTGGCACGCGTGATCCGGTTTTGCGTCTGGGATTGGTGTTCCAGCACCATCAAAGCCACGATGTCGCTGGTGGGAACGAGATACGGATCGACCGAAATGAATCGCGATAGATCGGTGCAGTTGGCTCCGAGATTCAGATCGGCACCCTCGGCTTCGCGCCGGCCACGAACCGTCAGATTCCCCATGTGTCGGTCGTTTCCGTGCCGGCCGCTCACGTACCATCCTCCCCAACGTTCCCGTAAAGGACTGCGGTGGTCGGTCGTGTAGGTCGATGTGCCGAGGATCGGTTGGCCCGAGGGAGCTGTGAAGACGGAACGTACAAGCAATCCCGGCACGCCCTGAGTACGAGACGAAGCGTGACACGTCAGGCATTGGCCTCGATCCCGGACGAATTCCGGCCGGTCGGTCGGTGTCTGGCTGAGCGTGTAGAAGATCGTGCCTTGGCGAGGATCGACGGAAGCGACTTCGAGCACGTCTCCGTTCTGGACCCAACCGATGTATACGGCATCGTTGAAATAAACCGCCCGCGGGCGAGCCGGGTCGATCTTGCGAAGCTGGAAGCTGGTTTTGGAAAAGACGAGCGACTGCGAGGAGACGGGGACCTCGAGCAACCGAAGGACCGACTCGAGATAACCGTGTTCGGAGTCATACGCGAGTTTCACTTGCCCCGAGTCGAGCTTTTGTTGCAGGCGAGCCACCGGGTCGTGGACCGGCGTCTTGTGGTAGTCGATGGGAGGCCGCTCAAAGTCGAGTTGCGCCCAAGCAACCGCCGGGAATACAAGAAGCCAGACCAAGCTCCACCACGGCCACTGCCCGCCGGCCAGCGCGATTCGACGTCTGTTCTTTGCTTGGCTCATCGTTTTCCTCACTCGCATCTCAGCCCCCACCCGCCCGGCACAAATCGGACCAATGCATCCAGTTTCGAGTATCGCCGGTGGATGAAGGCGCGTCAAGAGCCATCGAGGGGGCTCGTCGCTGGCAAAGGGCATATAGTCCTTCTCGACCTCTTGCATGATGTTCAAGTCTTCACTACTATACTTCCGATCACTCAAAGGTGGAGGTGAACGCGATGGAGACTCGAGCAGAGATATTGGCTCGGTTGCGAGCCCAGTTGTGCCGGGGTGTGGGGCCGTCGGCAGAGATCTTGCAAGAGGAAGGAGTGGTCTCGACGGGGTTGCCGCAGTTGGATGCCTGGTTGCCCGAGGG
>WFWZ01000167.1 GCA_015490875.1 Planctomycetaceae bacterium | reverse complement strand
TCACGGGACGTGATCGGCTGGCGCCGTAGCTTGGGGGAGTTACAAAGAAGGATGGCCAAGACGTTTGCTCCGAAGGATGTGTTGCGGCAGATATCGAACGAGCTACTGTGCGAACTCTTCGGCTCGCTCAACGCGGACATCGACGTACCCTGGGACGACCTGAGGGAAACCGATGTTGACCGTATCTACCGAGAATGGCAGGACTTGCCCGAAAGTGCGTGCCGATCCGTGGAGATCGTGCTCCACGAGGTTGCGGAAATGGCCGACGGCGACGAGGGCATCCGGGTGATCGTCGAGGAGTTCAACCACCAAGGACAACAGGACCTATTAGAACAGTTTGACCAATACGACAGCCGACACGACAAAGCGCTGTGGACGTACCTGAACGCGCGAGACGTGTGGGACATGGCGGTGCTTTTCGCTCGTGCCGACAGTTTGGCTCGAGGCCGCTACTGGATCAAACGAGGTAGTATGCCAGTTGTCGAACCAAACACCTCTCGCGAGGCTATCAGCGCGCTGGAAGCAGCTGTGTCCCACTTCTTCCGCGAACGTCAGTCTCGTGGGCGATACTGCCAGATTGATCACTACGTGCGGGCAAGTGGTGTGTATTACTTCTTCGCCTATCTGGACGACTACGCCGATACGTATGTTGCCCTTGACGACGAAGGTTCTTTTGATCGACGGCCAGAACGCCGAGCGTTCGAGGTCGTTTTCGCTTACGACGCCGAGCACGGCACTTTGGAGATGTACGCCCGGGGCGGCAAAAGGGTCTACGTACCTCTGCAGGAACTTTTCTCTCGTCTCATCCTCGGAGAAGAGCTTGGCCCAGAAACGAATGACTCCCATCCCTACCGGCTGAATGGACTTATCAATCGGGATTTTGAGTTCCCTACGGACCCAGATGACGGAATAATGGCGGTCCGCGTTCGCAAATTGGAGCTGACTCCCGTTGGACGGCCAAGGCGGGGCATCGTCTTCAAGGGCGATCCAGGGGCCGGCTACGAGGATGTCTACGACATGATGGAGGAGTATCTCAAGGCAGAACACCTTTCCAGGCCGGAGTTCGATGTCAAGCGGGTGGGTCTCCAGTTTACGTTTGACACGAGTATTGAGGGGCTTCCCCGGTCGATGTCCTTCGAAATCAGTGCTCCGAATTCGTGCAATCTCAAGAGCAAGCCTGAGGCGGCACGGGTTCTGGCCGAAAAGTACCTTCGCGAGTGGGGAATCGATTGTGCAGCCGCCCCTACAGATGCTCAGCGCGTGGATCGAACGTGATCGGATATGCCTCACAGCTGATGATTTGGACCGGTTGGACGGAGCGTTTCGGGATTTCCTGCTTGAGGAACGCTTGATTGTCCGGGCTGAGAACGCCGACCACGTCTCGTGCGATGCATGCCATGCGCACCACGTGGAACAGGTGCGTCGGCTTCCCGGCACCGGTACGGCGAGACTCCGAATCTACTGTCCCCATGCAGGCTGGACAGAAGTGCCGCCTCGTCGGCTCCAGCAGTGGCGAGTCGATCGATCGATGGTGGCGGGCATGCTATCGCGGCTAATCGGCACCGCAAATGCCCCGGAGACCGTCGTGGCGCGTAGCCTCTGGTGGTTGGGGACGCTCGAGTCTGGAGGTGGTAACTGCAACGTCTACTTCGCGGCTCAGCAGAAAGCTGTGGAACGATCGACCCTCGGCCGTGTTACTGTCGCGAAGCGCGGGCGCTCGATCTTGATAGTCCCACGAATCGCGGAGTCGCCTCAAGAGGGTTTTGTCGCAACCGTCGCATTGGGAGAGGCATTCCGGTGGGATGGCACCACGCTCGTTCTCCAAGAAGACCGACTGCGGGCGGCGTTACCCGTGGAAGGTGGCGAGGGTGCTGTCTTTCGACGTGAGGGAGAGACGTACCGAATCTCCTACGCCGGGCATTCCTTCACGCTCCGCCAGTCCGTCGGCTTGGACTATCTTGCCGAACTATTGTGCCGGCCGCGGCAACCCATGCCTGCGGTTACCCTCCTGGCGACGCGGGCCGGCGTTGAGGCTGGTGCGATGAAGGGGTCCTCGGGGAAAGTATTGGATTCCCAGGCGCGGCGGGAGTACGAGGCCCGCGGGCGGGAATTGATGTGCGAGCTGGAAGACGCCCGAGCTTGCGACGACATGGGGCGAATTGAAGCATGTCAGGAGGAGCTCGACAAACTCGCTCGCGAACTTGCCAAGGCAACCGGTCTGGGAGGCCGCGATCGGGAGAAACGCGATGCCGACAAGGTTCGGAAGTCCGTATCAGCGGCAGTGAAGCGGGCCGTGCAAAATATCTCCAAGCAAAATAAGGAGTTAGGGCGCCACTTCGAGGCCTCGCTTACCTATGGTTCCGAGCTCTGCTATTCCCCCGAAAGGGAGGTGGATTGGTGTTTCTAAACCGGCCGAGCAGGGTCCGGCGACTGAGCGGAATTGTCCAGCCAGCTTCCTAGATGACTGCGGTGTACGTGCGCACACGATGTCGAGTTTGCTATCCGTTGATATGCTTGTTTGCAAGGAGTGTGGAGCCCGCAACTTGACTTTCCAAGCTCGCTCGGTAGCTTCTGCCGCTGGTTTGCGCCTCTGCGCGCCGCTCTGTGCCCCCGTTGGCCGGCCGGCAGCTCGCCCCAAAGGCTCGCCGGTGGGCTGTAAGTGCTGCGCGCGAATTCTTTCTCCTCTTGTTTTCTGAATCCTCTCTCGTTTTCTGACCGTGGTGGCGAGCCGGCGTGGTGTTCTGCTGGGACGATTGTCTTTTTTTGCTGCCTTTTTCCGCCGTTCCAAGTACACTACGCTGAGCTGCATCGACAGACGGGCCGTCATGTGAGCGTGTTGTCTCGAACAAGTTTCCGGGAGGTCCACCGTGCTCCGGCCAACCACGTGTTTGCTGCTCTTTGCCCTTGCACCCCATGCCCTCTCCGCAGTCCACGCCGACGCCCCTGCGCCAATCCACGAGAAGACGCTCGTGGCATGGGTGACGTTGGAAAACCTGGAACAGCGTGGAGGCAGCGTGCTGACGCTCGAGAAGCCGGGCGGGGAGTTCGACGCCATCGTCTTTGGAGAGTTGACGCCGCGCAGGTGGATGCCCGGCAGTGCCCATTTCGCCCGGACCGAGCGACGCCAGCAATCCTGGCCGGAAGAAACAGCGGACGCGGACACTCTGGTCCAGATTGCCATCGTGTACCAGTCTCGTCGAATCACCGTTTATCGGAACGGCCGGCAGTACTGTAGCTACGCTGTCGGGGGACAACAGGCGTTCGGGGACGGCAGTCATGTCTTGATGGGGCTGCGTCATCTGGATGCGGCTCCGTCCAATCGGTTTTTTATCGGTACCATTGAGGATGCCCGTATCTACGACCGGGCCCTCACGGCTCAACAAATCGCGTCCCTGGTGCCCAACAAGGTTTCCACGCCGGCCCCATTGGCCTGGTGGGACTTTGAAGGCGGCCTGGCCCGCGACCGCATGGGGCGATTCCCGGTCACGACGTTGGTGGGCAACGCCCGCGTGGAAGGGGGACGACTGCATTTGCAGCCCGGTGGAGCCTACTTGATGGCGACCGAGCAGCCGCCTCAATCCCGACCCGACCCCGATGCCCAGGCAGCCAGAATCGCCAGAAGATTGCGCGAGAAACTTTTGAGCGATCCGTACCGTCCCGGCTATCACTTTGTGACGCCCGAGGGGCGGTGCATCCCCTTTGATCCCAATGGTGCGATCTACTGGAAAGGGAGGTACCACCTGTTTTACATCTACCAGGACGAACGGGGACACAATTGGGGCCATATTTCCAGCAGGGACCTTTTCCACTGGCGGCACCACCCCACCGGCCTGGTGTCCGGCATGTTCAGCGGCAACTGCTTCCTGAACAAGGAAGGCCGACCCACCATGTGTTACCACCAGGTGGGACAGGGGAACGCCCTGGCCGTCGCATTGGACGACGAACTGAACCAGTGGCGCAAACTGCCCTCCAACCCCATTACACCCAAAACGAAACCCGGCGATCCGTTTCACAACCGTTATCGTTCATGGGACCCGTTTGGCTGGGTCGAAGGCGATACCTACTATGCCATCTTCGGCGGAACGCGACCGGCGGTGGTCAAGTCGCGCAGCCTCGAGGGCCCCTGGAAATATGTCGGTGACCTGATGGGTTGCAGCGTCGAAGGCGTCTCCATCAACGAAGACGTCTCCTGTCCGGACCTCTTCCGCTTGGGCGACAAGTACGTGCTGTTGTGCATCAGTCATCGCCTGGGCTGCCGTTACTACGTGGGAGAATGGAAGAACGAGAAGTTCTACCCTTCGTACCATGCCCGCATGAGCTGGGCGGATAATGCGTTCTTCGCTCCCGAG
>WFWZ01000166.1 GCA_015490875.1 Planctomycetaceae bacterium | reverse complement strand
GGCGGCGTGCGAGCACTACCAGAAGATCATCCGCGCCACCGACGGCTCGGATTATGTTACCCAGGATCTGTGCATCCGGCTGCTCGCGTCCGAAGAGGAACACCTGATCCAATTTCAGGGTTACCTCAAGGAGTACCAAAAGACGGGCTGATCGTGGTCGATTCAGCGCTCGGGCCGAGCTCGGCCGACGACCTGCCGAGCCGGCTCGCCGCGCAGCACGCGCGCCACGTCCTCGGCGACGGCCGTCACGACGCGCTCTTGCGCTTCGTGCGTGAATGCGCCGATGTGTGGTGTAAGTAGCACATTGTCGAGTTGCTCAAGGGCACCCACCTCCGGCGGCTCCCGTTCGCGCACGTCCAAAGCCGCTCCGGCGATCCGGCCTTCCTTGAGCACCGCAAGGAGCGCCGCTTCGTCCACGATTTCCCCTCGAGCCGTATTCACGAGCAGGGCTGTTGGCTTCATGCGCCCTAGCGCGTCCGCATCGATCAGATGGCGGGTTTCCGGTGTAAGCGGCACGTGACAGGAAATGATGTCGGAAGTCTCCAGTAGTTCATTCCAAGGAACCCACTGAATGCCGTATTCGTCCAGGCGTGGATCATCGGCGGACACATAAGCGTCGTAGCCGACCACGTCCATCCCGAAGACCGCCGCTCGCTCAGCCACCAGACAGCCGATTCTCCCCAATCCGACGATTCCCAGTCGCCGCCCGGCCAGTTCGCCCCCCAGGAAACGGGGGCGATCCCATCCTCCTTCGCGGACATGCCGGTCGGCCTTCGGCAAGTGGCGAAGCCAGGCGATCATCAGGCCGATCGCCAACTCGGCGACCGAGAGGGAGTTTTCTCGAGGCGTGAACGCGACGACGACACCCGCCCGTTCGGCCGCCTGGCAGTCAATGTTGTCCAATCCGACGCCCGCTCGGCCGACCACCTGCAGACAGGGGGCCTTCGCCAGAGCATCGGCCGTGACCTGGGTGCGGTTGCGGACGATCCAAGCACGGATCGTGGGAAGATACGCGGCCAGCCGTTCGGGGTCCTCGGCCGCTTGCACATCTTCCACGAGGTTCCATTCTCGTGCGAGTGCGTCGATGGCCGGCCCTCGCACGGCTTCGCTGACCAGAATATCGACCATAAGGGACGCCCTTGCCTTCGAGTCAGGTGATGTTGTCGCCACATGCCATCCTAAAGGAAGGGCCCGGCCTCCTGGCAACCACCTCGAGCACCCAAATGGCTTCCCCGCTAGCTTCCGCCAGGGCACCTTGACACTATTCCGATATTCAGATAAAGTGATCTTGTAATCTCGCATAAGAGATCCCACCTGCCGTTTGCGGCCGAGTCCCATGTTCGGCCGTCCCGCCTTGGACAATCGGAGATTCGTACGGGCCGCCGCCGGCGGCCGTCGGTCGTGCGCCGACTCGGTTCGCGGAACGCTCGACGTCGCCCCTTCCTCAGGAGACCTTCCCCATGCGACGCGACTCGAAACTGTCTATCAGCGCTTTCGTCTGTATTATTTTCCTCGCGAGCAGCTTCGCGAGTCCGCCGCTGCGAGCCTCCGAGAAGAGCAAGAAAGAACTGAAAAAACTCGAGGTCTTTCCGACTCAAGTTCATCTCGTTGGAGCACGCAGCTACCAAGGACTGCGCGTCACGGCCATCTTCGCCGATGGGACGCGCGAGGATATCACGGCGCAAGCTCAGTGCACCTCGGCCGACCCGTCCGTCGCTGAAGTGGACGATAGCGCCACCATTCGGCCTCACAGCAACGGCACGACGCGAATCACCATCGCTTATGCGGGTCAACAAGCCGTCGTGCCCGTAACCATCGCCGCCATCGAGCATGACGCGTACAACTTCCGCAACGATGTGCTGCCGGTGATTTCCCACCTCGGTTGCAATCAGATGGGTTGCCACGGTTCGCCTAAAGGGAAGAAGCGTCTGCATCTGTCACTTTTCAGCGCCGATCCACACAAGGATTACACGGAGATCACGGATCCGAAGAAGAAGCTGATCGATCCGAAGAACGCAGCCGAAAGCTGGTTGTTGCAGAAGGCCATTTGCGATGTCGATCACGGAGGCGGCGATCTCACGGAAGAAGGGTCGGATGAATACAACGTGCTCTTGGCGTGGATCGCTGCGGGAGCTCCCGAGGGAGCGCCGCAAGATCCGCAGCTGGAACGCATCGAGGTCTATCCCTCGCAACGAAGCGTTCAACCGGGCGAGCAGTATCGGCTGCTCGTGGAAGCCTACTACACCGACGGATCGATGCGCGACGTCACGGCACTCGCATCCTTCAAGTCGAACGAAGAGTCCGTCGCGACGGTCGACGCAGATGGGACGGTGAAGGGGACCGGCTATGGCGAAGCCGTCTTCATGGTGGGATATGGGGGCCTGCTGACCACGAGCCGTGTACGTTCATCCCAGCCGGCCAAGGTAGCCTTTCCGAAAGTCCCGCTCAACAACAAGGTGGATGAACTCGTCTTCAACCGACTCCGAGCGCTCAACATCATTCCCTCGGAGCTGTGTACGGACGAAGAGTTCTTGCGCCGAGTCTATCTCGATGTGATCGGTGTCTTGCCTACGGCTGAGGAAGCTCGCGCGTTCTTGGCGGATCCCAATCCGAACAAGCGTTCCGAATTGATCGACCGGCTTCTCGAACGACCCGAGTATGCCGACTTTTACGCGGTGAAGTGGGGAGACATCTTGCAGATCAATCGCGACATCCCGGCTCGGTTGCAAGACAAAGGCATGTGGGCCTACTACCGCTGGCTCTGGAACGCCCTCGACAGCAACATGCCCATGGATCAGTTCGTGCGCGAGATCCTGACGGCGAAAGGAAGCGCTTATCGGAACGGCCCGGCCAACTTTTTCCGCGTCGGTGACGGCCCGCAAGGCATGGCCGAGACGGCATCGACCGTCTTCCTCGGTGTGCGCCTCGACTGCGCTCACTGCCACAATCATCCCTTCGAGCAATTCACACTCCAGGACAACCTCGGCATGGCCGCCTTCTTCGCTCGCGTCCGCCTGAAACGCTCGGCCGAGCAGGATGAGGAGATCATCTATCTCGCCGATAGCGGTTCAGTGCGCCACCCCGAAACCAAGAAGCCAGTTCTTCCCAAGTTTCTGGGTGGGCGAGAACTGAAGCCGGAGGAACTGCAAGGCGATTTGCGAGCCATTTTGGCCGATTGGATCGTCTCACCCGACAATCCGTACTTTGCCCGAAATATGGCCAACCGCGTTTGGGCGTGGCTGCTCGGCCGCGGCATCATTCACGAGCCCGACGATTTCCGGTCGACGAATCCCGCGTCCAACCCCGAGCTCTTGGACTACTTGGCGCAGGAGTTCATCCAATCCGGATATGACTTGAAGGGACTGTTCCGACTCATCCTTCATTCCCGCACTTACCAGCTCTCGGCCGTCCCCAACGAATGGAACCGGCATGACCACATCTATGGTTCCCACTATCCGATCAAACGTTTGACAGCCGAGCAGTTGGCGACGGCGATCAGCGACGTCACGGGAGTGCCCGAGAAGTATCCCGGCCTGCCGTTGGGAACCCGGGCCACGCAACTGCCCGACGTCTCTTATCGTTCAGAGTTTCTCGAGTTGTTCGGGAGGCCCAAACGGGCGACACCGGTCGAGTCGGAACGTACGTGCGAAACGCACATCGGACAGAGTTTGCAAATGATCAGTTCCGATTACATCGCTCGAAAACTGCGAGACAACAACGGGCTGGCCGCTCGACTGGCCGCCTCGAAGATGCCCATGGAAGCCGTCATCGAGGAACTCTATCTGACGACGTTGAGTCGCTATCCCACCGATGCCGAGCGTCAAACCATCCTGGCCACGCCCATCGATGCGAAACAGCGGCGCGAGAAGATCGAAGACTTACTGTGGGTCTTGATGAATACCAAGGAGTTCTTGTTCAACCACTAGGGGACCTGGCCGGTACCTTCGGGGCATCATCACGGGAGGCATCCATCATGTTGCGGATCGAAATGGAATCCACCAGGCGGCGCATCGGCCGTCGCGACTTTGTGCAAATCGGCGCGTTATCGACCTTCGGTGTGACGATGGCCGACTTGCTGCGCAGCCGAGCCCAAGCGGCTCCCAGCGCCAAAGAACCTCGGGCCAAGGCTTGCATCGTCTTATGGATGAGCGGCGGTCCCAGTCACATGGATACGTTCGACTTGAAGCCGAACGCTCCGTCCACGCACCGAGGCACGTTTCGGCCGATCCCGACCAAGGTTCCCGGGATGCAGATCTGCGAACACCTGCCGAAATTGGCGCAACAGGCCGACAAGTTCAGCATCCTCCGGACACTCACGCATCCCTCGCCGTCGCACGACATCGCCAGCCACATCATGCTGACGGGCAATGTGCCGGCTCGAGGCACGGTAAGTCCGAGCTATGGGTCGGTCGTCTTCCGCGAGTTCGGCTATCAGGGAGCACTCCCACCGTACATCGCCGTCCCCAGCGGCCACCGCTACGCGCAAGCCGGCTTCATGGGCGGAACCTACAAGCCCTTTGCGATCGGAGCCGACCCGAACGCGAAGAACTTTCAAGTGCGCAGCCTTCGGATGCCTCCTGGTATGACCGTCGATCGCCTCCAGAACCGTCGCAAGTGGCTGGAGCAACTCGACGTGCTGAAGAAGCGCATCGACAACGAGGAACTCGAGGTCCTCGACGGATTCTACCAGCGTTCCTATGAAATGATCGTCTCCCCCGACTCCGCAAAGGCCTTCGACCTGGCCGCGGAAGATGACAAGGTTCGAGACCGTTACGGTCGGAATACCTTTGGTCAGAGTTGTCTGCTTGCGAGGCGGCTCGTCGAGGCGGGCGTTTCCTTCGTCCATGTCGAGCGCGGCGGATGGGATACGCATGCTCGCAACTTCGAGACGCTCCAGAACGCACGACTCCCCGAACTCGACCAGGGATTCTCCGCGCTCCTCGAAGATCTCCACCAGCGGGGACTCCTCGAAACGACCGTCGTGCTGTGGATGGGCGAGTTCGGACGGACGCCCACGATCGACTATGCGCCTCGGTGGCAGGGCGGCCGTCACCACTATTCGAAAGTGTTCTCGGCCGTGATCGCCGGCGGTGGTCTGGCGGGCGGACACGTTGTCGGAGAAAGCAGCGAAAAAGCAGAGGAAGTGAAAGACCGTCCCGTCCTTCCATGGGACGTCGGTGCCACGCTCTTCACGCTGTTGGGCATCCCGTATGACAAGACATACGTCGAACGGGATCGCAATATTCGTTTGTTGCCTTATGGAACGAGCGTCGTCAGCGGAGGCATGTTGACCGAACTGGCCGACTTGAGTTGACCGGCAACGGTCGGACGACGGCGGCGAACAGCGGCCAAGGTACATGGCGAGTGAGAGCAGTTCCCTGAGGGAGAACCCCATCATGAAATACATCGCAAGGCTGATACCAGTAGCCGGTGCTTTGGTCGGCCTCGGTCTGAGTCTATGGACCGAACCGCTCACGGCCGCAGATCCTCCGTCGATGCCGCCGTCGGCGCCGATCCTCTACTCGGCACTGCCAGCGGGCGTAGTGCGAGGAGAGTCGGTCGAGATGACACTCAGTGGAGTCTATCTCGAACCGATCACGGACGTGCGCGTGGCCGGTGCGGGAGTCACAGCCGAGATCGTTCCGCCGGCCAAAGGCCGTAAGCCCAACCATCGCCGTGTCGTGGTGCGACTGACGGCTGCCGCGGATGCCGAGCCGGGGATGCGTGAGTTGCGTGTCGTGACGGCCGGAGGCGCCTCGAACACGCTGCGCTTCTATGTCAGCCCCATCCCGGAAATCGCCGAGAAAGAACCGAACGAGAAGGGAGCGCAAGCTACCCCGCTTCCGCACCTCCCGATCGTCGTCGATGGCCAGCTCAACCGAGGAGAAGACCGGGACTGCTTCCGGTTCTCGGCCAAGGCGGGCCAGAAACTGGTACTCGACCTATTCGCCCGGAGACTCCACCCGTACGTCTCGAGCCAGCGACCGGGTTGGCTCGAGGGTCTCATCACGATCTGGCATGCCGAGGACGCGGACCGCGTCTCCAAGCGGCCCGTCGCCTATGCACACGACTTTGGTGGGCGGCAGGACCCACTCCTCGTCTTCCAAGTACCTCGAGACGGGGACTACGTCGTGGAAATCCGTGACGAACTCTTTCGAGGGCGCGCCCAGTTCTATTATCGGCTGGCGATCGGCGAGTTGCCCTACGTCATGGCGGCTTTCCCAGCCGGCGGCCGGCGAGGTTCCACCGTGCCGGTTGCTCTCCGCGGAGTCAACCTTCCGGACAACCTGACGGTTCAGGTCACCGTCCCCGATGCCCAGGTCATCGATCCGTTTTGGCGCGAGGTGGTCTCGACCAAGAGGGGCTGGACGAACGAGATCCTCCTGCACGCTGGCGATTGGCCTGAGGCCGTCGAGAAGGAACCGAATGACGCGTCGGACCAAGCGACTGCCGTTTCGCTGCCAGCGACGATCAATGGTGTGATCGAACGAGAAGGTGACTTCGACTCGTTCCGTTTCACGGCGAAGAAGGGAGAGCGGTGGATTTTTGAGACTGTTGCCCAAGGGCTCACCTCGCCGCTTGATGCCCGACTCGACCTCTACGACGCCAAAGGGCGCCGTCTGAAAGCATCGGACGATTGGAAAGGCACCTTCGATGCTCGGATCGATCACACCTTCGCCGCGGATGGCGAGTACACGATCCGGGTGGGCGATCAAACGGGGCTCGGCAGTCCCCGCCACGTCTACCGTTTGGTGGCTCGACCGCTGACGCCCGATTTCCGCCTTACCGTGAGCCCTGACAATCCTCGCGTGGCTGCTGGCGGTGCGGTGGCGCTTCGTGTCCTCGTCGATCGGATCGACGGATTCAATAGTGACATTCACTTGTCAGTTGAAGGAGCTCCCAAAGGTGCCAAGATTCACAGCGGCGTACTGGGGGGTACGGTGGGCGAGCAGACGGTGGTGATCGAGGTCCCGGCCGATGCGAAGCCGAGTCTGGTGCCGATTCGCGTCATCGGTAAGGCGAAAGTCGGCGACCGGGAGCTGGTTCGCCCCGCCGTGCCGTCTGAGCAGATTCGCTACATCAACACGTGGAAGTACGTGCCGGCGAAAGATATGTTGCTCGCCATCGTCGCTCCCGCGCCGCTCACCCTCCACTGGGCGAAGCCGAAGATCGTCATTCACGGGAACCAGAAGCTGGAGGTTCCCGTCCGCGTCGAACGGGCTCCCGGATATGAAGGCGCCGTGCGCATGACAGTGCAGGGCCTGCCGCCTCGAGTTGCCGCACCGCCCTTGACACTCGATGGGAAGACGTCCGAAGGGAAACTCGAGATCCGCGCTTACGGCAAGGCGCCGGTGAACACGGCAGACGTCGTCTTGGTGACGACCATTCGGTACCAGGGCCGCACCCACGTGCAGTATTCTCCTCCGTTGAGAGTGGAAGTGGTGGAGGAGCCTAAGCCGAAACCCAAGCCGAAGCCGGCCGCGAAGGCGAAAGCCAAACCCGCTCCGAAAAAGAAAGTGAAAGAGAAAGCGAAAGCGAAATCGAAGGAAAAACCGAAAGCGAAGAAAAAGGCCAAAAAGTAGCCGCAGGGCTACTGGCGCGGAGTTGCTGGGCTGTTTCGCGCGGAGTCGCTGGGTTGTCTCGCGCAAAGGCGCCAAGGCGCAAAGAAGAGATTGGGGAATGGGTGAGGGGCGTGACGGGTGATGACGCCACTTTCTGTCTTCAGATGATAAAGAGCCCTCTGCGCTCTTCGCGTCTCCACGAGAAACGAAAACCCCTTCTGTAAAGACGCTGATTTTCGTCAGGCTGGAAAGCCCGACCTACGTGTGTCTTTGCGTCTCTGCGAGACTTCCCTTTGGTGCTCCGGCAGGCAGGGCCGCTAGCGGACTAGCCTCGTGACCTCGCGACAGTCAGGGCAACGACTGAACTCCAGTTTGGGACTCTCTTCCCATATTGTCGAATCCTAAGTGTTGGCCAACGCCATTGAACGCGAAGCACCTCGCTGCGGCAGGCCGTCACGATTTCCAAGCCCAACCCAGCTCAGATACAAGTGATCTCACATCTTCGGCAGACCTGAGCCGTCTTGTAAGCCCCCTCCATTTCGATGCCTCATAGGCCTTTGAAAGTTGATCTGCGAGACAGGGACCGGAAGTGTGACGATCCGTGCACAGACCTTCCATCCACACGCTCCGCCGACTGACAACCTTTCGAAATGGACTCTCTGATGACGTCCTAACAACTACGACGAAGAACTCGTCTGTGTCGTCAACATGCACGTAATACTGATGCCGAAACCGAATTCCCTTGGGCCAACAGTCCCGGCTAGCCAACCGCCGCAGCCACACTCGATCACTCAGGGCGAAATAGGCCACTACGCCGTCGCTTCGCCGGTCCACATAGACCACCTCGAGACGTTCACAATTGGCTATTCGCCGACGCATCTCAGTAACGATCTGCTCATCACGAGTCGGTCGCCATGTTGGCGCATAGCGTGCGGCGAACGGACTGCTGACTATCGTGATGGTTACATATGCGCGAAAAGAAACGCCAGCATATTTGCAGTATCGGACGCCCACTACTGTCGTCCCTCTCGTCGTTGGCATGAGGGCTGCGTGGCCTACTATCCGCCCATTTCCTCGAAGTGGGGCTAGATAGAGGTGCCCGATCTCCACTTGAAGAATACTCGACGTTCCCCGAATCAGCCCGCACGGTCCCTTCGATTACCTGCAACAGAAGCATTATGCACAAAATGCGCCGCCACGATGCTGTCTTGCCTTGGGCACTTTCCGCCCAAGAGTTACTTTCGTTGTCGCCGACCTGGATTCGTTTGTCAAGCGTTCTTGAACGTCGGTCGGCTGCTCGCACCGGAGACGGTGCAGATCAATCCCATTCGAGTGTTCCGGAGGACTGATACTCGGTCACGCGAGTCTCGAAGAAGTTCTTTTCCTTCGAAAGATCCATCGTTTCGCTCATCCACGGGAACGGATTACGCGACCCATATTGCCTTGGGAGCCCGATGCGTTCCAAGCGCCGGTCGGCGATATGCTGAA
>WFWZ01000165.1 GCA_015490875.1 Planctomycetaceae bacterium | reverse complement strand
TACGCCAGTGTTTGGCCATGACATCCGTGCGGCGTTTCGTCCGTCGGGCCTCGCGAGAGAACTCACGGCGAAGCGAAGACAAAGACCTAGAGAAAGCACATGCCAGGATCCGACTTTCGCGGAAATCCTACTTCTTTTTCTCGACGTGCCACGTGTGCCGCCGGAGGCGGGGGCAGTACTTCTTGAGCTTCAACTTCTCGCCGCCGGGTTTGCGTCGCAGCGAATAGTTGTAGTCACCCGTCTCCTCGCAGACCAAGAAGACAGTTTCCGCTTTCTTTTTCTTTCCTTTACCACCTTTGGCCATGAGTTCCTGCTTCCGTTATCGGCGGGGAGAGTCATCCACAGCGCGCCCGACGACGCGGCGTCCCTTGCTGATAGGAAAAGTGGATTGTAGTGGAGACCCGGTCCACCAGGGAAGTGGAAGGCGAGCCACTCGTTCTCTTGCGTGCCACCCGATTGGGAGAGTGTACAAGTGTGCGAAATGGGGTAGAATATGGCTGGGGTAGCGAGTCGCCCACGGGTACTCGCCGCAGTGGGATGCCGGGTCAGCTAGCGGACCTCGGAAATCAATTGAAGGTGCCATGCCGATGAGCCGTGACGGGGGAAGTTCCATTGGGACTCCAGATGCGCAAGTTCAGTCCCATGAGTCGTCGACCGAAGATCGTCTGCGGAGCGAGACGGCCAGTCCTCGCACTCTCTCGGCTAGCCCGGGCCATTCTCTGTCTGACACTGACAGGGCGGATGTCGGGACCGAGTCGGATGAGGTGGGTGCGTCGAGCGCCGTTTGGCAACTGGCGGTCCCGAGCTGGCTGGTGAGCCTCGTTGTCCACGCCGTCGTGATTATCGTCTTGGCATTCCTCACCGTTCCTCAGCCCGAGAAGAATCTGATCGTCGCGACGGGCGAAGTCGTGGAGGCTGAGGAAGAACCGATCGAGGATGTTCTGGAAGAAGTCATGGAGCCTGTTAACCTCCAAGAGCTCGAGGATGCCCCAGCCGAACTCGAGTCGCCGGAGGTGCCCGTGGATGAGATCGTCGTCCCCGAGTTCCAAGAGGTCGATGCGGCACCGATGGAGCTCAAGTTCAGCGACTTTGCCAATGAGCTAGCGCCGAAGAACGATCTCTCCGCATCCATCGGAGCCATCACCGGTCAGGGACTGGAAGGTCGTGGAACTGAAATGCGAGCACGCATGGTTCGGGAAGCCGGTGGTAGCAAGGGAAGTGAGGCTGCTGTCGCCCTCGCCTTGAAATGGCTCGCCGCGCATCAGCTTCGAGACGGCGGGTGGAGTTTTGATCATCGCACGGCGGCTTGCCGCAACCAATGCGATCACCCCGGCCGTGACAGTCAGGCTCGCATCGGTGCCACCGCCATGGCACTCCTGCCGTTCCTCGGTGCGGGACAGACGCACAAAGAGGGCAAGTACCGAAAGACCGTGCAGGCGGGCTTGGCGTTTCTCATCCGGCAGGCGAAGCCTCGAGGCAAGATGGCCGACCTGACCGATAGACAGGGTCGGATGTACTCGCACGGTCTGGCTTCGATCACGCTATGCGAAGCGTATGCCATGACACGCGACCCCCAACTGCTCGGACCGGCCCAATACGCCCTCAACTTTATCGCGTATGCCCAAGATCCGATCGGCGGCGGTTGGCGGTATCAACCCAAACAGCCGGGCGACACATCGGTTGTTGGCTGGCAGTTGATGGCACTCAAGAGCGGCCACATGGGTTATCTCGTCGTCCCGAAGCTCACGATCGCCAAGGCGAGTCGGTTTCTCGATGCCGTCCAAACCGACGGAGGCGCCCGGTATGGATACACTCGGCCAGGAGGCGGGCAAGCGACGACGGCGGTTGGCCTTCTGTGCCGGATGTACCTCGGTTGGAAACACGACCACAAGGCTCTCAAGCAAGGAGTCGCCTACCTCTCGAAAACGGGCCCCAATAACAATCTGTATTACGACTATTACGCGACGCAAGTGATGCGTCACTACGGCGGATCGGAATGGAAGAAATGGAACGGCCAGATGCGTGATTGGCTTGTGAAGCAGCAAGACAAGAAAGGCCATGCCAAGGGAAGCTGGTACATCAACGGGCCTCACTCCGAAGTCGGCGGCCGGCTCTATTGCACGTCACTTGCTACTCTTATCTTGGAAGTCTACTACCGCCATCTTCCCATCTACAACAAAGCGGCCACCGAGGACGACTTCCCGCTCTGATGTCCCCGGACGCGATCGGATTCGATCGTATCCCCGTCCTCCAGTTTAATCCGGTGCTGACGATGTCACGTCCCCGCTCGACGGGGACGTCCCAGCGCGATCGCCGACATTTGCTGTCGGAGCAAGCTAGGTTTTTGCGAGCAGATCACCCGGGAAGGCGGCGGGCGCTCCGGGTTTTCTTTCTCCTACCTGCTGCGGGTGACGGTTGCACCATGTTTGACGATCGTGTCTTTCGCCAGGCCGTCCAGGCAAGCCCCGACGGTGTCCTCATTATCAACGCTCGCGGACTGATCCGGTTCGTCAATCCAGCCTTCACGTCCATCACAGGCTGGAGAGCGTCGGAGTTGCTGGATCGTCCCTGGACGCGGTTGCGCGACGATCTGACGCACCGAAGCATCTATTCGGTCCTGACCAAGACCGTACGACGGGGCGAGGCGTGGCACGGTCGTCTGGCAGGCCGTCACCGACAAGTGGGCTCCGAGCTACCGATCCTGTCCCAGCCATCGAGACGGCAAGACAACGAATATTGGGTTGACGTTTCGGCCGCCCCCATCACCGAACCGGATGGATCCATTTCGGGTTATATCGCGACGCTCCGCGATGTCACGCGGGAAGTCGAAGGCGAACATGCGGCTCGGCGAGCCCAGGCCGATGCCACAGCGCGAGCGGAAATCGCCAGGCTGCTTCATAAGGAAGCTCCCTTATGCGATCGGCTGAATCGCGTCCTCGAAGTGCTGCTCCAACTCGAAGGCATGGACCTCCAGAAAAAGGGGGGCATCTTTCTTATCGATGACGAGCACGACCGCCTGGAGCTATTGACAACGGTCGGCCAGTTCACAGAGGAATTCCTGCGAGAAGAAAGAACGATTCCACTCGGGTTCTGTCTTTGCGGACGCGCGGCGTTGAGCGGCGAGCTTCTGATCTCCGACGACTGCTTTTGCGATCCTCGTCATGAACGGCAATTCGCCAACATGGCGCCTCACGGCCACTACATCGTGCCGCTCAAGAACGGAGCCTCGATCATCGGAATCTTGTTTCTGTATACCGATCCCTATCCCGCACGGGAACCCGTCCGGTTCGCTCAACTGGAGACGATCGGCGAACTGGTGGGGACCGCCATTGCTCGCGACCGAATCCAACGGAAACTCGAAAAAGCCAAGGAGGCAGCCGAACGCGCCGATCAGGCCAAGAGTCTCTTCCTGGCCAACATGAGCCACGAAATCCGGACACCCCTCAATGGAATCCTGGGATTCGCTGACATCCTCGCGTCGGACACCTATGAGATTTCTGAAGAAGAGAGGCGCGAGTTTCTCGAGGGCATTCGCACGAGCGGCCGGCATCTACTCGGTCTGATCAACGACATCCTCGATCTTTCCAAGATCGAAGCCCAACAACTGCAGATCGAACCGGTCGATTGCTCTCCGCATGAACTGGTCGGCGAGGTCGTCAGCATGATGCGGCCTCGCGCCGTCGAAAAAGGCTTGGAACTCGACTATGCATGGTCCGGTTCGCCTCCCCCGACGATCGTCACCGATCCGACGCGACTGCGTCAAACTCTTGTAAACCTGGTCGGTAACGCCATCAAGTTCACCGACCAAGGAAGAGTTTCGATCAAGGCGTGGATCACCGAAGAACCTCCTGGACGTTGGCAACTGCACATGGATGTCAGCGACACGGGTATCGGAATCCCGCCCGACAAACAAGATACGATCTTCGAAGCCTTCTCGCAGGCCGACAATTCGATTACACGCCGCTTCGGCGGAACAGGGCTTGGACTGGCCATCAGCCGAAAGCTGGTCCGGGCGATGGGCGGGGATCTCACCGTGACCAGTGAACCGGGACGAGGAAGCACCTTCCACCTGTGCGTCGATGCGGGACCGGCCCGGCACGATCTCGCCGCCTCACAAGAGGCAACTCCCGAGATCAGTCGCTCGGCGTGGAAAAACGCCCATCCTTCCTCCTCCCTCTCCTCCGCCCGCATTCTGCTCGTCGAAGATGGCGAGCTCAACCGTCGATTGATCACGACCGTCCTTGAACACGCAGGTGCCCAGACGGTCGACGTGGCCCCCGATGGCGCCGCCGGTGTCAAGCGGGCGATGGAAGCTTCTTACGACGTGATCTTGATGGACATGCAGATGCCCGTCCTCAATGGTTACGAGGCGACTCGTCGCCTTCGAGAAGCCGGCTGCACAGTTCCCATTCTCGCGCTGACGGCACACGCCATGGCAGGCGATCGGCAAAAATGCCTCGCCGCCGGCTGCAATGACTACCTCAGCAAACCGATCGACATCGACGAGTTGCTCGAGAAAGTCAGCAGCCTCCTGTCGTCATGCCCTAGCGACGCGGCCTTGGAGCCCGATTCGACTCCTTCGGAGCCTGCTACGGTCGCATCCTCGTCACGTCCCGATGCCATTCGGTCCCAACTCCCCGTTGAAAACCCCGTCTTCGCCCAAATCGCCCGCGACTTCGTGGACTACCTCACCGAAACGCTCGAGGCACTCGAGGCCGCGATCCATGCCGAAGATTTGGACGAACTCGAGCGTCTTGCGCACGACTTGTTGGGGACAGCCGGAGGCGCTGGATATGTCGAGTTGACTGAACCCGCTCGACGGCTGGAAGAAGCCGCTCGACTGGGAAACCTGGCCCAACTGGAACGCCTCTTGAGCGAATTCCAAGACCTGGCAGGTCGCGTCGAACCGCCTGCCTTGATCTCTTGACACTTGCCCGTATCGAGCATGCATCTGATGGATACGCTTTCGCAAGACATCACTGATCCCAAAGACGATCGCGGACCACTCTCAGAATCACCGGTGGTTCCCCACCGCCATCCTATTTCGTCAAGCATCATGATCGCCGACGATAATGAGCTGAACGTGCGCGTGGTCCGGGCTCACCTCGAACATGCCGGCTATCAACGTTTTTTCATGGTCTCCGATCCCACAGATATCCTGCCGACGGTTTACCGTGAAGAACCGGATATCCTGCTGCTGGATCTGATGATGCCCCACATCAGCGGCCTGGAGATCCTCGCGGCTCTTCGAGCCGACCCACGATTCTTCCACTGGCCCATTGTGATCCTGACCGCGGCCACTGACCACGCGTTGAGGAAACAAGCACTCGAGGAAGGGGCGACCGACTTCCTGAACAAACCCGTTGCCCCTGAAGAACTCGTCGCTCGCGTGCGCAACATCCTCAATATGAAGTTCTATCGGGAACACCTCGAGGAACAGGTCGCCCAGCGGACCCAACACTTGTTACTCGCGCAACGGGAAGTCGTTCATTGTCTGGCTCGAGCTGCCGAGTATCGCGACAATGACACGGGCCAACATGTGCTCCGCGTCCGAGCCTACGTCGAGATCATCGCTCGCAACCTGGGACTCGAACCGGAAATCGTGCAACTGATTGCCGATGCTTCGATTCTGCACGACGTCGGGAAAATCGGCATCCCGGACGCCGTGCTGCTCAAACCGGACCGACTCACCGACGAGGAATACGACACCATCAAGGCCCACTGCGGGTACGGCTACTCGATCTGTAGCAACACAATACTTGAAGTAGACAACAACGAAGACTGTCGAGGCAGCAACCACTGCCAGGCCGCCAGTCTCTTCCTCCAGACGTATGGCTCGCCCCTGTTGAGAACGGCAGCGACGATCGCCGCGACGCATCACGAAAAATGGGACGGAACCGGCTACCCACGCGGTCTCCGAGGAACCGACATTCCACTGGAAGGGCGCATTACGGCGGTCGCCGACGTTTTCGATGCTCTCAGCAGCCGCCGTCCCTATAAGGACCCCTTCCCGCTGGAACGATGCGTCGCCATGCTCCGCGAGGAAAAGGGCCGCCACTTCGACCCTCGACTCGTCGACGTCTTTCTGGACCATCTTGATGAAGTCCAGGCGGTCCAACAGCGTTACAGCGACCAATGAGCCTATGACTTCGCCAACGTCCCGGTTGTCCTCGGGAGGCAGTGTTCGCCGGCGAATCTTGGAATTCTGCATTTTTCTTCTCTGCGCGTGACCACTCGTGTCCCACCGGCCGGCGATGATACTGGTAGACCGCCGGGAACACGCTTTGGGCCTCCCGGCACTGCCGAAGTTTCCCACTATTCACATGTTCAGATCCATTCGCTAGAATGGGGTGGGCGACTGGAAGATCCGGGAGGATCTCAGACACCATGCCATCGTTTCAGGAAGGAGTACTCATGGCTGCCACACAATCGAAGGACAAGAAGGGCAAAGCGACCAAGACGACGGCCAAACGTTCCCCCAAGCCGGCCGTCGCCTCGATCCTGGAATCCAATCCCAATCTCAAGACAACCTTGCAGCAGATCGAGAAGCAGTTCGGGGAAGGCTCGATCATGCCGCTGGGCGACGATCAGCGAGGCCCGATCGAGGGCATCTCGACAGGGAGCCTCTCGCTGGACTTGGCGTTGGGAGGTCGCGGTGTGCCTCGAGGACGCATCGTCGAAGTCTTCGGCCCCGAATCGAGCGGCAAGACGACACTGGCGCTCCATATTGCCGCTGAGGCTCAAAAGAAAGGGGGAATCGCCGCGATCATCGATGCCGAGCACGCGTTCGATCCGACTTGGGCGAAGCGTTTGGGAGTCGAACTCGATACGCTGCTGGTCAGCCAGCCCAACAGCGGCGAAGAGGCCATGCAGATCACCGAAATGCTGATCAAGTCGAACGCCGTCGACATCGTCATTGTCGACTCGGTCGCCGCACTCGTTCCCCGCCAGGAACTCGAGGGGGAAATCGGCGACAGCCACGTCGGGCTTCAGGCTCGGTTGATGAGCCAGTCCCTGCGGAAACTAACCGGAGCGATTGCCAAAAGCAAAACCGTGGCCGTCTTCATCAATCAGATCCGGGAAAAGATTGGCGTGATGTTCGGCAGCCCCGAGACGACGCCTGGTGGGCGAGCTCTCAAGTTCTACAGCTCCTGCCGGATCGATGTCCGCCGCATCGGGCAACTCAAGGATGGAGACAACGTCGTCGGGATCCGCGTCAAAGCCAAAGTCGTCAAAAACAAGGTGGCTCCCCCGTTCCGCGTCGCTGAATTCGATATGATGTACGATCGAGGCATCAGTATCGAGGGGGACATCCTGGATCTGGCGGTCACGCACAAGATCGTGACGCGCAGCGGATCCTGGTTCAAATATGGCGAGACATATCTTGGTCAAGGCAAAGAAAAAGCACGTCGCTACCTGGTCGAACATCCTGAAACGACTGCGGAGTTGCGGGAAAAAGTCCTTGCAGCTGGAGGCGTCACGGTTCCCGAACCGGCGTCTCAACCCAGCCAGGACGACATCCCCAATAGCTGAGGCCCCAGTCCTTGGGCTTGCGGCGCTCAAGTTTCAGACGCTTCCGTGTTCCGCAACCTTTTCCCAAAGCTGTCGTCCCACCGGGCGCATCGGTGCGCCCGGTGGGTTCGGTTCTTGTCGTGCCGAGCCACGCTGTCCCTGCCTTGCCGGGAGCCACGCCTACTGGAGAACGCTCTCCATTCTGACCGCGGGATTCCTCTTGGCGATGCTCGGACCACGCCCTATTGAGGCCCAAGAAACAACGACCGATCTGCAGACGGCAGTCATCCGCGCCATCGCCTCCGCCGAACGTTCCGTCGTTGCCATCGCCGTCATTCCCAAGAACGTCGAGTCGACTCGTCTGGGCCTACTCGATCTGCAACGTCAGTTTCTCGATCCCGATCGCCTCCCCTTGGAACGCCTTGATCCGACCAACCCCGACTACCTGCCGGGGCGTTTCGCTAGCGGCGTTCTCGTCGACGCAGCGGGCCACATCGTCACTACGTACCATGCTTTGGGAGATCCTCGTCGGCACGACTATGTGATTTGGCACGCGGGAGAAGCTCAAAAGGCGGTGCGACTGACGGCTCCCCCTCGTGTCCTCGCTGGAGACCCCTGGACAGATCTGGCACTCCTTCAGACGGAGCCGATCGGCCAACCTATTCGGCTGGGCGACGGCGCCACGTTAGCGCGAGGCACTTTCGTGGTGGCTCTTGGCAACCCGTATGCCCTGGCCCGAGACGGCCGACCTAGTGCCGCCTGGGGAATCGTCGCCAATTTGCGACGCTCGGCTCCTCCACGAGCCCCCACCTCCGATGCACCTTCCAAACGCACCCTCCACCACTACGGCACGCTCATTCAGGTCGACTTCAAACTGCCGATCGGCTCCAGCGGCGGAGCCCTCGTCAACCTCCGAGGCGAATTGGTGGGACTCACGACGTCGCTCGCCCCCTTAGCCGGCTACGAAACCACGGCAGGCTTCGCCATCCCCGTCGACACGACCTTTCGCCAGACGCTTGAGCAACTCAAGCAAGGCCGCATTCCCGCGTTCGGTTTCCTTGGGGTACAACCGGAAGACTTGACGCCCACCGAGCGGCGTTTGGTGGGCGGCGGAGCCCGCGTCGTGCGTGTCGTCGCCGGAACGGCTGCCGCACGGGCCCGACTGGCCGTCGGTGATATCATCACCCATGTCAATGGCAGGCCTGTCACGACAAAGGACGATCTGATCCGTCAGATCAGCAGCCTTCCCCATGACGCGCATGTGTCCCTTGCCATCCACCGATTGGCACCCGACGGTTCCTCGCGCCAGCGACGCACGATCGATGTTCAACTCGACAAGAAACCTCTGGAAACGTGGCTGACCGCCTACGAATCCGCTCCGGTGCCAACTTGGCGAGGGATGCGCATCGACGAAGCCACGGCGATCCCCATCTCGCTGCGCCGCCAAAGTGGCGCCGTCCCCGATCCGCGTGGCAGCGTGGGAATTCTGACCGTCGCCCCCGATTCTCCCGCCTGGCGTGCCGGTCTACGGCCGGGCGTCTTTATCACGCACGTGGAGGGGCGGCGCGTTGCCAATGTGCCGGCGTTCTACAAGATGGTCAACGAACAGACAGGGGCGGTCACGCTGAAAGTGCTCGACGGGAGCACGGGTGCCCGCGACGTCGTCGTTCCGCCACCGTGATCCGCCTGCAAGGGCGTCAATGGAGGGCGACGTAGAGCAGAAACCCCAGCCATACCAGATAGAAGACCAGCAGCCGGTAGAACCAGCGCACTTGCCGCCGAAATCTGTCGGTCACCGCCGCGTCATCAGCGCGCGAACCACGCGCACCGCTACGGCTACTCGACTTTGTGCGGCTTGTATTCATGGTCCCGCTTCCGGATGACTTCCGCCTTGAGGATCTTATCTGGAGGCTCAGAGCCCGGCTGATCCGGCGTCCGACGATTCAGATTCCAGACGACATCCATGCCTTCGATCACGCGTCCAAAAACAGTGTGCTTGCCATTGAGATGGGGCGTCGGCCGAAATGTGATGAAGAACTGCGAACCGCCGGTATTACGATCCCGGGTCTTCGCCATACTTACGCTGCCCCCGAAATGATTGCGATGTTCCGGCTTGTAGCACTCGCAATAAATGCGGTATCCAGGTCCACCGCTCCCATCGCCCACCGGGCAACCGGTCTGAGCCATGAAGCCGGAAATGACACGGTGGAACGTCAAGCCATCATAGAACTTTCTTTTCTCGATGAGATAGATAAAGTTGCCTACCGTTTCCGGGGCTTCATTCTCGAAGAGCTCGATGACGATGTCACCCTTGGTGGTCGTCAGTTTGACTCGAGGCAAGTCATTGGCCTTCGCCTCTTGGGCTCGCAGTTCCTGCTCCCGCTTCCACAACCTCTTGCACTCGGCCAGCTCTTGTTGGATCTTCGCATCGTTGCCCGTCAGGATCCCCGCCTGCTGAGCGCGCTGGAAGTATTTCTCCGCCAAGTCAAATTGGTTCAGCGAGTAGGCGGCCACACCGGCGACGCGTAGCGCCTCGTCGTAGCCGGCGTTGTTTTCATCGAGCGCCTGAGCGATCTCGAGTGCGGCCGGATACTGGTCGCGATTCAGAAGATCCTCCATCAACTTCGCGAGGAACTTCAAAAGGGATGGGTCAGTATTCGGCGACTCGCGGTAGGCAGCCAAAGCGGCCTCCCGGAGCGACGGGAGCATCGCTTCCCCTTTGCGGATCAATTCCTTCCACCGCTTCTCGATGGCCGGAACGTCCTTGGTTGCCGCCGTTTGATACTCGGTCCGCAGCTTGCGCAAGTCTTGCAGCAACTTTTTCCACTCGGCAAAGCGCTGCTCGAACTCAGCTCGAGCCTTCCCCATGTTCGAAGAAGCGGGCGACTTGGCCGCAGCGGTATCGCCCCCGGAAGTCTCCCCCTTCTTGTCGGTTCCCTCTTGGGCAAGCACCGCCAGGGGAAGAAAAGCGATCATCGCCAGCCAGACCCACGCTCTATGTCGATACGCCCTCTTCATCGCCGGACAAACTCCTCTTGTTTCCTACCGATCCTTTTCTCGTGCCCAAAGCATCGAAGTTCGTGCCGAAACGCACGAGGACATCTCCCCAGCGCCCGCGCCGAACTGTTCCCCTCTCTTGTCGATTCCTACGCGTCGACTTGAGCAGGGGTTCAGCGGAGACAGCCGGACGGCTATTATAGCCGCCCATGGCTCGACGTCGACCACATCACCGCCGTTCCCGGCCGGAGAGAACGGTTCGTCACGAAATTCGAATCGTCGGAGGAGAACACCGCAGCCGGCGACTGGTATACCAGCTCGAGCCGGGCACGCGTCCGATGAAGAACCGCACGCGCGAGGCGATTTTCAATCTCCTCGGCCGTCCCGACCGCGATGTTTGGGGGTTGGATCTGTTCGCCGGAACGGGCGCCATGGCATTCGAGGCTCTCAGTCGAGGTGCCGGCGCAGCTCTCTGCGTCGAACGCCATCGCCCTACGGCAAAGCAGATTGTGGCAGCCGCCGAACGACTCGGCCTTGCGGACCGCCTGCAGGTCGTGGCTCAAGATGTCTTCCGCTGGTGGGACCTGATGGGCGACTCCCCCTCGCTACCTCAAGACCGTCCCTGGTGGGTCTTTTGCTGCCCCCCCTACCGTCTCCTCCATGAAGACCCGGAGAGAATCGACGGACTGCTCAGGCAACTGAAACAGCGGCTTCCCCCGGCAAGCTGGTTAGTGCTTGAGGCCGACGAGGCGTTCTCCTCTGTCAGGCTCCCCCCGGGAGATTGGGATCGACGGGCCTATCCACCAGCGGTGGTCTACCTCTGTCGAAAAGACTGACGAAGGGGACATGCGGGGCTCAGCCACGGAAAACTTTGCGTTTTTTGCGGCTTGGATCGGCGCGATGGCCTCCGGATAGCGCAAAACCCTCCGATCCCGCGCCGGTCGGCAAGCTGTGTGGCCGATTCTCGAAAGGAAGAGTCGTTCTCATCTTGCGCGACCCTATGGCAGTCCCCTCACCGAAGGATCGTTCCATGCCGAGGCCGTCCCGGTCCCATCGCAGGATCTCCATCGCGTTGGCCCTGCTGCTTCTCGGGTGCACGAGTATCGCCTTGCTGCGTTGGCGGCCGCTGGCGGTTCGCAAAGCGTCCCACCCCTTGGCGAGCGAGGTTCGAAGAGTCCCTGCCGCGGCCCTCCCGCGCGAATCAGACGGTTCGCCGGAGACCGCCCTGAAAGCGGCGGCCACGGACTGGTTGCTGGATCCCCACCGCCGCGATGGCCCGATCTCAAGCCGGCATGTCGTTCCGGCAGCTTCCGTCGCCGCCCAACCTGACTTCGATCCGGCGATTGCCGATCCTCCCTCGATCCCCGTCATCCCGCTCCCCCCACTTCCACCCGCCGACGGGAGCGACCATCGGCCTAACCGTCAGGCCGAGGCCGAAGAACCTGCGTTGGAATGGCGGGCGCCGGAGGAGATCCGCAACCTTCCTTGGGATACGTTGCGGCTCGAAAAACCCCGCTGGCCGGAATCTCGCTCGCTCCGAGCCTACTTGCAGCCGCTAACCGACAACGCCTCGGCAGCCCGATGGGCGTCGGACGTGGAAAACACGCTGCGCCAACTTGAACACCGCTTGCTGCAAGCCGAGGCCGACCACGTCACGCAGACCCTCGAACATCTCGAATTCCTGGCTGAACAGGGGCAGCGCATGGCTGGCGTGGTGTGGCCTCTTCGCCTCCGAGCGGCGTGGTTGCGTGCAGCTTACGCTCTGGAACGTCGCGTTGCCGTCTGGAAGCCGATTGCCAAGCTTCTCCAGCCCGCAGCGCCGGTCGTTCCCGTCACCCACGTCTCTAGGGAAGCCTCATTCGAACGCCTGGGCGAACTCCAGCGGATGCTTTCGGCGCAGCCGCAATCCGAGTCCTGGTACCGGTATCTTCGGCTTGCCGACATTGAGGCAGCTCTACGCGGAAGCCGGTTCCAGGATCTGACGGAACGGAGTGCCCTGGCACGCTCGGTCCTGACGCGACTCCATTCGCCCATGCTCTCCCCCGAGCAGCTCAAGTTTCTGCAAAGTCCGCCGTTCCAAGGTCTGGAGTCGGTCCTTCGAAGCTGGGTGACCGAGCCGATCGACTACGCCCAGCTTCTACGAGACATGGAACAGTACGAACTGCAACGCAGCTCGGCCGAAGCCCGCCGCATCGCCGCAGCCGCTCAAATCGCGCGCTGGTCCAACCAACCTCTGCTCCAGGAGTTGGGCGAGCAACTGTCGCAGCACTACCGTAACGCCAACATGCGCGTCGCGGTGGCCGCCGAGCTCATCAACCACCTTCTCCCCTCGCCTCCCCCAGTGCAAGAAACCGTCGACGACCATATCGCAGGAGCGCAAATCTACGGTCGCAGCCGGGCCACCGGTCGGCTCCGCATCTTCCTCGTGCCTGATCGGCGCCATTGGCGGCTGGGACTCGAGTCACACGGTGTCGTGGAATCGGAAACCGAGTCTCGACGGGGGCCCGCACGGTTTTTTCACGACACGAATGGTCGATTCCGAGCGCACAAGGTGCTCCAAGTCGACCACCGCGGCATCCGTGTTTGGAGTTCGGTCGTCGACGCCGAAGCCTCCCCGAACCTGACCGGTTTGGAAACGGACTTCGACAGTGTCCCGCTGTTGAACGTGATCGCTCGGGCGATCGTGATGCAGCAGTACGAGATGGAAGAAGGCAATGCTCGGTCACTCATGCGACGGAGAATGCGTGAGAGGATTGCCAGTCGGTTCGACGCGGAGATCGAAAAGAGCCTGCGGGAACTCAAAGAGCAGTTCACCACGCGTTTTCAACAACCGATGCGCAAACTCCAACTGAACCCGACGCCCATCGAACTGGAAACGACATCGACACGCCTGATCGCGCGTTACCGCATCGCCGGCGAACATCAACTGGCAAGTCACACCCCTCGGCCTCAGGCCCCCGGAGACAGTGTGCTCAGCCTGCAGATCCACGAAACGACGGTCAACAACATCCTCGAGCAACTCCATCTCGACGGCCGGTCCGTCGAACTGAAAGAACTCTATCGCGAGATGGGCCGGCTCTTTCAAGGAAAGGAACCCGAGATCCCCGAAGATGTCCCCGACGGCGTCCAGCTCAAGTTCGCCCCCCAGGACGCCATCCGAGTTCAATTCGGCCATGATGAGATCACCATCGTCCTGGCTCTGGAAAAACTGTCCCACAAGAAGCGCGCGTGGCGGCACTTCGTGGTTCGTGCCACGTACCGCCCCCATCCCCAGCACCTCGACGCAACACTTCAGCGAGTCGGTTACGTGCGACTGAAAGGGCGCCGGTTGAAGGTGAGCGACCAAGTTGTCCTCCGCGGCATCTTCAGCAAGGTCTTCAGTCGTAAGCCGCCAGTCCACTTCCTCGGAACGAAACTCGCCCAAGATCCGAGGTTCGAACCGTTCGATATCTCGCAGTATGTCGTTCGAGGAGGATGGGTCGGCATCGCCCTGAGTCCTCGCGAGCGTGGGCGCGTGCCCCAGGACATGGCGCGGTCACCGGAAGAACTCGATCTACGGTAGCTGCTTCTACCGTCCCGAATCGGACGACTTCGAGAGGCTTCTAAACGTCTCCACCACCTGAGTGTCCTGCTCGGCAAACACCGTCCTCAAATCGATCAACAAACGATCGTTGCGGATGCGTCCCACGACCGCAGGAACGGCCGTTCGCAGTTTCGCAGCCAGATCATCGACCGTCCCGTCGGCCGGAACCACGGCAACGCAGACCGTCGGCAACCCCTGAGTGGGGACACTGCCACCTCCGAGATAAGCTGTCTCCTCCACCACTTGCGCGGACGCCACGTTCGGAAGGACCTCGATTTGAGGTGTCATGTGCTCGGCGCGGTGTCGCAAGTTCTCCAGCGGCGTCGCCAAGAGCCGCAACAGGGGCAGTCGCTGCTCAACCGTGTCTGGATCAAGATAGAGTTGCAGCGTTGCATGCAGGGCCGCGAGTGTCATCTTGTCGACACGCAATGCCCGCGCCAGCGGATGACGGCGAATCTTCTCGATCCACGTCCGCTTCCCCAAGATGATACCGCATTGCGGCCCTCCCAAGAGTTTGTCACCGCTGAATAAGACGACGTCGGCTCCCTTGGCAATGCTTTCCTTGACCAACGGCTCTCCCTCGATTCCATACCGAGTAAAATCCCATAATCCTCCTGATCCGATATCGTCGATGACGGGGACACCGTGACGCCGCCCCAACGCGACCAGCTCTTCCAACCCGACGCTCTCGGTAAATCCTCGAATCACATAATTGCTTGGATGAACGCGCAAGATGGCCCCTGTCGCCTCACCCACCGCCCGCTCGTAGTCCGCCAAGCGAGTCTTGTTGGTCGTCCCGACCTCCCGCAACACAACATGCCCTTGCTGCATCACGTCGGGCAAGCGAAAACTCCCACCGATCTCGACCAACTGGCCTCGCGACACGATGACTTCTTTCCCGGCTGCCAAAGCCGCCAGCACAATCAACGTCGCTCCCGCATTGTTATTGACCACCGCGGACGCCTCGCAGCCGGTCAACTGTTTCAGCGTTCGGTCAACGACGTCCATCCTCTGCGATCGCTTCCCGCTGGCCAGATCGATCTCGACACTGGCATACCCGGCCGTCATTTCCGAGACGGCCTGCCGAGCCTCTTCGGCGAGCGGAGCCCGTCCGAGCCCCGTATGCAGAAGGACCCCCGTCGCATTGATGACCGGCCTGAGCGCGGGCTGCTCCGCCCGAGCAATCCACTCGGCAATCCGCTCCGCCAGTTCGGATGGAGACGGCACCTCAGCAGCGGCTGCCGACACTTCCTCGCGCATTCTCCCGAGAAACTCACGTACTCCATTGACCACAACCGTCCGACTCGCTCGCTCCGTCAGCCTCTTCAACGGCTCGCTCTCCAAAAGTTCATTCACCGAGGGGATTCGTCGAAACACGTTAGACATGTCCTGTGTTCCTTTATTCTGATCCATGGCGGTTTCATGCATCACACAACTGACACATGTGTGGCACTTCTATACTCACAAAACATTCCGGCTCGGCAGGAACCTCGCCCTCCCAATCCGTCGATTCGACCACGCTGAAAACGAACATGAGCGGGAATTTGCGCCCGCAACGGACGGAAATGTCGCACTGTCATCGCTCTGGTATGCAAAGCTGTCCATGTATCAGCCCAACGCATGGTATCGGCGTACAACTGTACCACGATCGCTCCATACGATTCCATTGGCTGACTCAATTCGCCGACCGCAACTTCTGTTGCGCCTGTGCCGCTTTCAGTTTGGTCAGTTCGGCTTGATAGCGAGCCGCCAGGTCGGCGCGCCCAGCCTCCTGAAAACGCGCAATCGCCCGCTCATACATCTGCATACAATACTTGCTCGGATCACGCCCTCGTTTCTGAGGAATCTTCGGAAGAAAGGAAGCCAGGAACGGGATCAACACCTGGTCCCCATTCTCAATCGTCTGGCACAAGCGTTCCAACTCATCAAGTACCTTCGGCACAAACCTCCCTTCGTCCGGATGCCTCTGAATCCCGTCTGCCAGAAGGTTGGCCGCCGACATCGCATTATCCTGTTCCTCGAGTCGCTTGGCCAAGACCATCCGAGCTTGGAAAGCCAAATCGGGTCGCTTGGCTTGTTCGTACATCTGAATAAGCTTTGTGTACAGAGCGTTCTGCTTCTCGGCATCGTCCTCAATGGCAACCAAATCCGCGAATACCTCCCAAGTAAAATCGGGGAATGGTGCGAACGTGCGAAACAACGTGTCGATCACGGCACGCATCCGTTGGCGATGCTTCTTGCTCGCTTGCACTTCTTCCTCACCCACCATGGCTGCCAGCTCCCGCCACGCCGCATCGTAAAAGGGAGACAAGTCGAGCACCTTTGCCAGGTACTCGAGCCGAGCATCGACGTTTAGCGACAACTCGTCTCGCAGCCGCGGGTAGATGCGCATCAACATGGCGGCCTGCCGGCGTCCTCGAGGACTGATGCCGACCGAGTGGAGGTAGACCTCGAGTTGTCGGTCGGTCATCGACCGACCGGTCTGTGGGTTCTTGAGGTGACCGACGTAGTACATGTCGCCGCGGTATCGACCATACGATTCCAACGAAAACTGGATTCCCGTGGGGGTCACGCGGCGGAGCTCGACCCACATCACCCAAGCGTGCCCCTCGCCGTAGCGTCCTACACCTGAGACAGAAGCGGCAGGCACACCCAGAGTTCGAGCGACGCGTGAGGCGAAGTCGGCCTGATTACCGCAGATTCCACCGAACTGCCGAATGGCTGGCAACGTGTAGGGTTTTCCTTTCAACCTGGCCACATCCGGACCAATGCGATAATAGCCGTGATCGTAAGGCACGTCGTGGTAACACTTGCCGATGCCGACACGCTTGGGAAGATAGTTTTGCAGCGCCCATTGGCGTTCGACCAACGGCGTCTCGTGATTGACCACGTGCACCAACATCTCCCATGGCAGGAACCGAACCCGACCTTGCATCACCGGTTCCGCCTCGACATAGAAACCGAATGACGCGATGCCGTCCGCCGGCGGCCCACCTTCCAACGCCCCAGCATGCCTGCGTAAACCCCGGTAGGACCACGTGACGTTCGGTTGGTCCCACGTCACTGCCGTGGCAATGGCCAAGCTCGCATAGTCGGCAAACCGATCGGGAAAGCCTTCATACAGCCGTCGGAACAACCCCAGAGCCTCTTCCACTCGATCATGGTCCGGGTCGATGGCGATCAACAGCTCCTCTCGGATGTCAGGATGCTCCTCCAAAAAGGCTCGAAACGCGCGGCTCGCTTCATCTTCGCCACCCCAGGCGGCATTGATCTCAGCCGCATGAGCTTCTGCGAACTGGGAGGCCAGGTACGCCCGAAGTGCTTTGTATGCCTCGAGGCGGAACAACTTCTGCTTGTTCTCGTAGAGTTCGATGACCGCCTTCCACTCCGAAGAACGCTCATCTTCGACTTGCGCTTCGCCAGCCCCCTCCTCCTTCTTTTCCTCGGATCGGCCACTTTCCTTTCCGCGCATGCCTGGAAGCCCAGTCAGTCCTCCTCCAGAATTCTCCGCAGCCCGATAGGCCAGTGGGCGTCCAAAGGCCGCTTTCAAACCGTCCAACGTTGCTTCATTCAACCCGGCATAGACCCACAACCAGTTTCCACTGCGAAACAACTGCACCTTCCCAGCCCAATTCTCGGGAAATGCCGACTCCGGCATGGAGATTTCCCCGAACTCGAAGCCCTCCAGCTTTCGCTCGAGATCGGTCGACTTTTCAAACCAAACGGCCCATACTTCCTCACCTTCAAGCGACACGCGGCGCAGCTCGCCCCCCAGCCACGAACGCAGCTCTTGGGGTGGATCCGCCAGTAAACGCACCTGGAGCTTGCGCGACGCCAGTCGCTTGCTCACTTCCGACCATGCGCCGTCCGCCGGCGACGCCGTTCGTTCCGTCTTCACTCCGGCAGTGCGCCGCCTCCCTACGACCGTGACCAAGAACCGCGTCACACTCCGCTCGCTCGGCGACTCGCCCCACTGCACCGCCACTTCTACTTTTTCGGTCGTGGAGGCCATGTCGGCCGGCACGTTCCAAACCCAAAGGCCCTTCGTACCGTCGACCTCTGCACCGGCAGGTCCAGAGACCTGCTCGTACCGCAATCGCGCGTCACCCGGCTTGGGCAGGACGACAAGGGGAATCTCGACTCGATTTCCGGCAAAAACACGGCGTGAACGGACCCGGAGAAGCCGGTACCGAGGAGACACGACTTCCGAGACCGAGTCCTCTTCGGGGTCGGCCGCTCCGGTCGTTCGCTGCTGCACGAGCCACCAACCGAGCGAAGCAATGATCACAAGGGCGAACACCGAACCGACGGCGAGGATCGTCGGTAATTGCGACTTTTTCCGGCGACGCCGCGATGGGCGATGTGACACACGTTTGGCGGAATCCTCTGTGACTACGGTCGGGAAGTCGTCCGGTTCCCCACCCGTGTCAGCCGGCCGTTGCTCCTGTTGGTGAATTGCCTGCGCGCGGTCCGCCTCGGTCCCGTCCCCAGGTGCCGCTTTCGCCAGCTCTGGGGCGGCCCCCACAGCCGCTGCAGCCCTGGGCGCGGCTTGGGGCGTCTTGCGAGCCGGAACGCGGAGGGCCCGATGGCACCCCGGACACTGCAACGTGTAAGACTCCGATCGCGGTTGCACCTCGTTGGGATGCCCGCAGTGAGGACACTTGGCCAGCATGATACCGCACCTTCTTCACACGCCCCAAGACTGCGCCCCTCCATGAATGATAGCCGATTGCCGGCTTTCCGTCGCGTCTGCTACGTCAAACGCTACTGGAGCCGACCTTCTTTCAAGAACTTGACCGTCGCCTTTTGAACGACCTCTTGATCCATCAGCCAGGTGTGGGTGTGCGGTACGACGAGAAAATCGGCAGCCCCTGGCAATCTTGTCTCCTCGACACCTACGATCAGGTCATCGGGACCGGGAATCAAAGGATTCCCGCCTCGACGGGCAAAGGCACTCCCGGCGATGATGGCAAAGGGAACCTGCGGAACCGCAAGCTCACGTCCCAACGCCTCCGGGTCATTGGCCAATTCCATGCCCGACCGCCCGGCAATCCATTCGAAGGGTTTGATCTTCTGAAACAGTCGAGCCATCGCCGCGCCTTGGTTAGGTGGACCCAACATGACGATCCGACCGAGGCGCCGGTCCCCTTGAGTTCCCGTGCTCGGATCGGTGTAGAGTTTCAGATAGCGCCGGATCACGATGTTGCCCAAGGAGTGCGCCACCAGATGAATCTTCTCGCCCGGCAGATTCTGCAACACCGAATCGAGTGCCTCGGCGTGGTCGGTGATCGACTTGCGCGTGCTCGCGTACTCCATCGTCATCACGGACCATCCCGTCGCATCGTGTACGGCCTTGGCCAGTTTCTTCATTGACGAGCGTGAACGGCCCAGTCCGTGCAACATCAAGACGACCGTCGGCGTGAGCTCGGGGACTTCGTCAGCCAACTGACGTCTTCGAAACTCCGAGCGACACCGCTCAAAATCGCCTCCCGCAATCTTGCGATTGTCCGGATCGAGCAGCCGGAATTGCCCCGTGATCGCATGTTGCTGAATCCGGTAGTCGCCGTAGACCAGATGGTCGGTCCAAAACTGTTTGCCGCCAAGCGTGGGAAGTCGCATGTTGGGCCAGTTTCCTTGAGCCGAGACACAGACGGGGGCGGTGGACACGAGCAGGAAGCCCAGCCACCGGAGAACGGGTGTCCTGTTGAGAGAAGGTACCAGGACTCTCGGGCACCAGTAACACGCCCGAAGATGGAAATGGCGTCGGCGCGTCGGGTTCCATGGTCTAAAGGTATTCATGCCAACCCCGTTCTTCCAGAGCCGCCACGAGCGCCCGCACCGACTCCTCGTTGTCCCGGCACGCCACCAACGTCGCGTCGTCGGTATGGACGATGATCAGGTTCTCCACATTATACGTGGCGATCAAGTGACGGTCGTCCGAATGGACGATGCAACCTCGCGTCTGCTCCCCCAGGTGGCGGCCGACCACCGTATTCCCTGCCTCGTCCTGACCTGCCAGTCGAGCCAGCGCTTTCCAGCTCCCCAGGTCGTCCCAAGTAAACGGCGCCTCCACGACCACAACATCCGGATACCGCTCCATGACCGCGTAGTCGATCGACTTGCCCTTCACCTGGGCGAACAACTCGGCAAAGACACGATCCTTCTCGTCGGTCGCCCACGCCTCGGCGATGCGCTCCAGCAGCGCCGCCATCTCCGGCTCCCACTGCCAGAGCGCATCGACGATCGTCCGCGCCTTCCAAACGAATATGCCGGCGTTCCAGTAGAACGTCCCAGCCGCCAGGTATTCCTCGGCCGTCGCGCGGTCCGGCTTCTCGCGAAACCGCTTGACCGCATAGGCCTGGATACCAGCCGTTCCTGATACCTCGAGTGCTTCGCCCCGCTCGATGTACCCGAAACTCTCGGCCGGATACGTGGGGCCGATCCCAAAGGTCACCAAGCGCGAGGGCGCTGCCTCCACCAACTCGACTGCCACCCCCATCGCCGCTGCAAACTCTTCGACCGGCGAGATGACATGGTCAGCCGGAGTGACGATCATCGTCGCCTCCGGGTCTCGCCGCATCAGCAAAAACGCAGCCAGGCCAATACAAGGTGCCGTGTCTCGCTTCGCCGGTTCGCCGATGACCGCCTCTTGGGGCAACTGCGGGAGCTGCTGGCGCACGGCCGGCACCAAGACTTCGTTCGTCATGACGAGCGTATTCTCAGGCGCAACCAAGCCAGCCAGCCGATCGACGGCCTGCTCCAACAATGTCCGATCACCGACGAGCTTGAGCAACTGTTTGGGCAATGTCCGGCGGCTAACCGGCCAAAAGCGCGTTCCCGCGCCACCGGCCATGATCAAAGCGTGCAACATCGTTTTGTGGTCATTCCTCGCAATGCGTGTGAAAATAAGTCGGACGTTCGACAACCATCCCCCGCTCGATCCTCGCGGCAACCTCTTCCGGTCCGTCAGCCCAAAGCGGATGAATCTCCACAGGGACGTCGGCGACGTGCGCCCCCGCCTGTTGGAGCCATCGCCGGTGGAGATTCACCATCGCAGCTCGAGCCGAACTCGGCGTGTCGCTGGCCGCGCCGTCGGCGTTCTTCACTGGAGCGAATGCCTCGTCGCGAGCCACCTCGACGACCAGCGGCCGATGCGCCCGAGGCAACAAGTCGAAGATGAACCGCTCAAACTTGACGGAATTGGGCTCGGTCGGTTCGACTCGCTCGCCACGCTCGTCGACGAAGGGCGTCTTCTTCCAGGCAGCATGGTAGGGCAAAGATTCCGCCTCGTCCGCCGCATCCTGGAGGAAAGCTCGATTCATCACATGCACGGCGATACTGCCTGCCCAATAAACCAATCTCCCATCGCCATCGATCTGGCTCGCGAGTTCCTCGGGAAAGTCGCTGTACTCGATAATCTGCACGCTGCCCGCTCGCTCCACAAAATGCCCCACGCGCTCCTCGGGCCCCCGCTTGGCAACGGCCAGACTCGTCAACTCGGATGAGTATTCCAAGTGATACCCGATCATTCGTTCATCGCAGACCGGCAAGAGGGGATTGTCGACCTGACCATAGAAGAAGTACTCGATCCCTCGCTCGCCGGCTCGTTCCAGCCCGCCGCTCTCATGCAAAGCCGCCAACATGCCGCCATGGCCGTTGGGACTGAGCGCAACCCGGTGTCGCTCCGCCAACAAGATCTTGCCAGTCGCTCGGTCCACAGCCGGCATGGTTCCCTGGCAGAAGAAGAAAACGTCCTCTTCCGGCAACCCCAAATAGTTGTGCTTGCGAAAGTAGTCGCGTGTGGCTGCGTCCGTAGCCGGACTCGTCAAGATCCATAGGGGAATCGAAACGCCATGGCGCCGACGCACAGCGAGCAAGCGGTCGACCAACACTTGAAACAGCGTTCGACGGGACAACGGACCGATGGGGAAGAGCCCTTTGGGGTGAGGAAAGCCGAGCCGGGTTCCCTGGCCGCCGGCCACGAGAATCATTCCGACTTTTCCCTCAGCCAGTGCCCGACGTCCCGCCTCCACGGCACGCTTCCGCTCCGCCGCCGATTCGCGATGCAGGCGAATGGCTGGGGGAGGCCCCAGGTCCGAAGGAAGCTCGGGCGCTCCTCGCCGTCCCAAAGCCTCGTAGAGCAAGGCCACCTCCTTCAGATCGATCGACTCGATGTCAGCCAGAAGCGACTCCCGTTCGGCAGCAGTCAAAGCATCCCAGTGCTGCAGCAGATGCTCTTGACCGTATTTGGCCAGGCGGGAAAGCCATTCGCGCGGTCGCTCCACTGCCGACGCCTCCTCTCACCGACCGGCATGGCGACCGGCCAAAAGGGCTCTCACAAAACTTCAAGCTGCAAGCAACATGTCCACGGATGGGAATCTCGCCGGCAGGTCATGTTACCGGCTTCAAAACGGCCCTCGCACGAACAAGTAGGCCAACCAACACAACAACGGAAACCCGACGAAGACAGCCAGGTAAGTGAACAAGGTAATCCAGTGTCGTCTCGGCCAACGTGCCATGCCGACTTCTCAGTTGCCCGATCCCGGGAAGGAGGGAAGCCCACCCGACGCCCCGCCCGAGGGCGAGACTTTCAGGCCCTCTTTCTGGAGACTTCGGAATGCATCGACATCGAATCCCTTCTCCTTGGCTTGGCTCGTCTCGCGGATCAAGTCTCGACGAGTCAAATGGATCTTCCGAAAGTCCTTCTCCGAAATGACGTAATACCAGTCGCCAAAGCGGAAGTTGAGTTCATCGACTTTTGCACGCGCCTTGCGGTACTTGTCTTTCAATTCATCGAGTTTGCGTTGTGCCTCCTTGGCTGCCGCGTCCTGCTCGTCCTCGCCACCCGATGTCGCGTCCTTTTTCTTCTCCATGCCGGCATCTCCATCCTTGGACGCCTCCCCTGCCGGCGAGTTCCCTGCCTTCTCCTGCGAGTCGCCTTCTGAGGCCTTCTCGCCAGCGTCGCCTTTCTTCTTGCTTTCACCTGCTTCTTTCATTTCTTCCCTGGCGCTACCATCCTTTTTCGCCTCATCGCCTGAATCCTTGCTCTTGGCAGCGCCTTTCTTTTTCGCCTCATCCTCGAGTTTCTTTTTCGGGCGCAGCGGATTCTCGGGCGATTTCTTTGCTGGAGGCTCATCCTGGGCAAGCGGCGCCGGTGGTTGCGGTTCCGATTTGGTCTCCTTCTTTTTCTCCTTCTCCTCTTCAGTCCCGGACGGCGGCGCGGCCGGGCCCGCCGGCTCGGACGAGGCCTTCCCGTCCAGCTCCCGCCTCACTTCCGGTGGCAACTCGGTAAACTGAGACTCGTCGATCCGCACCGTCACCATCAGGTACCGGTTGAGCTCTTCCGAATCGATGTCACTGCGGTCGGTTTGCCCGAAGCGCAGGAGGTACTCCACGCCGTCCTTGGTGGCGACGATCAGTTCACCGTTCTCCGCGAAGAGTTCGAGTTGATCGCCTACGGGCCATGGATAAAAGCCCATCCTCTGGAGCGAAATCAGGCTTTCGCGTTTGTTGAGGAACTCCCGGCCGGCCTTTAGATCGGCCCCCAAGCCTTCCGGTTTTCGTTGGACGTTGACGATCTTGAGCGAGTCGAGCGTGAATTTGAGATCGTTGAGTTTCTCGGTATTGAGTTCCTCGAGTTCACCCAGCGATGTCTCGACCGGCCGAGTCCCCTGGTAGGTCAGCAGCTTTTGCAGACTCCATTTGCCGTCGGTGTCGTTCCAGTTCACGATCGCTTTCATGCGCCGCTTGAGGTGTTCGACATCGGGGCGGATTCGAACTCCTCCTTGCGCGTTGATCACTTCGAAGGGAACGTTGTAGTCGTCGATTTCCACGCGGGAAATGTCAAAGGCATCCAGTTGAAGTAGATCTTCCTTGATCCACGCTTTGAACTCGGTGGGAAAAGCGGCTGGATCGATTTCGGCGACATAGATGGCGTTCTGATCCGGACGACGGACGAAGTAAAGTGACTTCCCGCCGCCATTGTCCTCGTTCTCCGCTCGACCCCGCTTCCCGATGATCAGTTCGGCCAGCGCCTGCCCTTTGTCATTTTCGATTCTCACGAGCAGACCGATCCCCGTCTGTGCTGCCTCGACCTCCTGACTCGGTTTGAGCAACCCATAGGTGGCCTGGTCGCGAGTCTCTTCCGACACGAAGTCGGTCGGAATCAGATCGATCAATGCCGTCGTGGCATCCCGGATCTTCTCCTCGGCATCCGCCGGATAGTTCTCTCGAGATGGGATCACCCAAATGCCGCGATCCGCATCCTTGACCAGTTCAAACTCCACGAGCTGTCCCAATTCTTCGTTGACCTTCGTGATAACGATCCTCGCCGCATCCTGCGGATCGGTGAATTCGGGAAAGAGCGGCTTCTTGACTGCCTCGGAAATCCGAAACTCTTTGGGGCGCGGGTAGGCCAGATACGCTCCTCCCGCCAGGACGGCGGCGGCAGCGACAAAGACGAGAGTTCTGATCCCCTGTTGCGACATGGCCAATGGTCTCCGGTACTCAGCTAGATCATCTGATTCCTGTCACGGCTGCAACTGTGTGCTCTCATGCATCACTTCAGCCTCGATCGCTCGATCCCTTCCCGCTCTCGCAGCAAGCGGCGGAAGAAGACGACGATTCCGACGAGTGCGGGCAGAATCGGGGGAACGGCAACGGCCCATGCCTTGTAGAAGAACTGAATTCCGAGAATCTCCAACTCGACCTCTCGTCGGATCTTCTTGATATTCTGATCCCGCTGTTTCTCCAGTTGGGCGCGCTTGATCTGCAATCGGCGATCGGCTCGCGCCTCGGCAGCCTGGTACTGCTGAGATAGGGCGATGATATCGACGATATTCACCGGCTCACCCTGCTCGCGTTTCTTTTGCAACTCGTCGAGTTTCTCCTTGATCTTCTTTCCGGCTTCGTCTTTTTCACGTTCGGCTTTTTTCACTTCCTTTTCGTATTCCTTGAGGAATTTCCGTTCCTGGTCCAGTTGTTTTTCCTTTGCCTCCTGGATCTGCACTTCCACCAGCCGCAACGTCGCGTGACGCGGCTTGTGGTTGCGAACGGCGACGAACGCATCGTCCCCTGAGAGTTCATCGATCACGTTCAACGCAAAAGTCACGTTCTCGAACTGCCAGCGGATTTCGCTCATTTCATCCGGCCGAGCCCGCAGGGAGAAGAATACGGGGGCCAACAAATCCATATCCGCCACGTAGACGACGCGGATTCCCTTCCTCTTGGACTTGGCCTCCTTCGCCCCTTTTTCGCTCTCCTCCTCGGAACCATCCTCGGACGGATCGTCGGCATCTTCGTCGTCGAGCTTCCCGAAGATCCGTGCCGCGATGACCTGACGGCCGCGCAATACCTGGCTGGCCACCAGCTTCTCGTAATCCGAAGCCGACTCGTAGGCAGTCAGATCGTCGTAGCGAATCGTCCCTGCCAGGGTTCCGGTTTGAATCAGCTTGACAAAACGGAGATTGCTGTCCACGGCCGGCTCAATCGCTCCCGGATAGGGCAGCAACACCTCTTCCAAGCCGGCTGTCACGTCCTCGTTGGGATTGAGCGAGTCGCTGCCACCAGGGGCCTCATTGCGGATGAACACCCACTCGTCCGTGAACGCACGGACCTGGATCTTCCGATAGGGATTGTACTGCTGCCAGACGATGTCGGGCTGGAAGAGCGGCGGCGGTCGGAACGCTCGCGGATTGACTCGGCCAGGAGAGGTGATCCCCAGCAGCTTCCACAACTCCCGAATGTCCGACTTGGCCGTGGGCATTCCCGGCATTCCAGGAGACGGATTCTTCGGTTGGCCCGTCCCGGGAACATGAGGAAAGAAGTTGGGCAGCGGGTCTTCGAAAATGGCTGTCGGCACTCCGGCTCGAATGGCCGCCATCAGGTTCTTGAGTCCTTCCGGCGGCAACGAGGAAGGTTGTACGACCAGCAACACATCGTATTGCTTTGCATCGATGGCCTTGGTGGCATCGACATCCTCCACGTCATACTGCTTTTCCAATTCCTCGATGATCGCTTGTTTGGGAAGCTGCTGAGGACGGCCACCAGTGAACGTGAATCCTCCCATCAAATTGGCATCGGTGTGGACGACCCCGAGCTTCTTGCGCTGTTTCTTCGCCACCGTGGCGATCGACCGGATCAGTTCATATTCAACGGGAATCCCGTAGTCGAAGAACGGAACGACGACGCGATTGAGGCCGCTTGTAAACGCGGCCCCCAGGATCACCTCCTCCTCGGAAATCTGACCCCGCTCGCGAAACCGCAACTGCTGCGGCTCGATGCCGAAATGCTCTTCGGCCCGCCGAGCTTCATCGCTGAACGTCTCGATATTGTTGTAGATCTTGACGTGGATCTTCCCCTGCGCCTCGAACTCGCGCAGTAACGTCAGCAAGTTCCGTTTCACTTCGGCGTACTCTTTCGGAACCTTGCGGCTGATGAACGCATGGACAAAGATGGGATGTTCCGGGTCGAGCGACTTGAGGATCTTCAGCGTCGCCGGGGAGAGCGACGCCGTTCGATTCCTCGTCAGGTCGGCTCGCAATGCCACTCGCGAATGGAAGATCGCGGTGGTCGAAATCACGATCACGATCAAGGCGATCACGCGGATGACGTAGTGGTAAATCAGCGAGTCGCCGTCGCGCCCGCCCAACCAGTGGCGGCGGCCCACCAGCACGATGCAAATGTAGAGTCCGATCGCCGCCACCATCAGGAAATAAACAACCGAAGCCAGACTCAAAACGCCTCGCCCGAACGGCTCGAATTGTGTCGCAATGCTCCAGCGGGAAACCCAGTCCGAATAGGGTGGCGGCAAAATGGCGTCGGCGAAAACCGCGAACGTCAAGGGGGCATTGAAAATCGCCCCGAGAATGAAACTCACGGTCAGATTACTGCTGAGGAACGATCCGATCATCCCGATGGCGATCATCGCCAGACCGATCATCCAGTAGCCGAAGTAGTTGGAGAAAAAGAGGCCGGTATCGACTTCCCCGTTGCTGAGCGACACGAGAACCACAAAGTTGGACAACTGGGAAAACAGAAGCGAAACCGTGAAGACCCCAACGGCCGCCAGGTACTTGCCGACCACGATGTCGAAGTCGTCCGCCGGAATCGTCAACAACAGCTCGTCCGTCCCCTGCCGCTTCTCTTCCGCCCACGCTCCCATCGTGATGGCCGGAATAAACACCAACATGATGAACGGAAGGAACCGATTGAGCTGGTCGAGATTGGCAAGGTTGTTCGTGAAGAACTCGTGAGGCCAAAAGGCGGAAAACGACGTCAGTAGCACGAACAAACAAAGGAAAACATATCCCGTGGGATTGCTGAAATAGCTGACGAAGTTCCTCCGCAACACGGCGAAGGCAGCGCGCTTGTACACACCCAACGGCACCAAGACGAGCGCCAGCACGATCAAGAAGACGACGTCGATCGCCAGCAACCACAGGACCTGCATCAACATTTCAGTCATGGCTGTCTACTCGCTCTTCCCTCTCGCGATCTTGTGTTTTCCCTCTCGTCGCACGATAACCTCCCGGACGCCAGGCTCACGCGAAGGCTCAAGCCGCCGGAGCCGATGCCTTCGTGAGCCGGGCGAAGGCCGCCTCGAGCCCCTCGTCTTTGGCCAACTCCTTGACCGGCCCGTCGTAGACGAGCCGCCCCTCATGCACCATGATCACGCGACTCGCCATCGCCTCCACTTCCTGCAAGATGTGCGTCGACAACAGAATCGTCTTCTCTTCGGCGATGCGCCGCATCGTCGATCGCACCTCGCGAATCTGATTCGGATCCAATCCGGCCGTCGGTTCGTCCATGATCAAGACGTCGGGCTCGTGCAGCAGTGCCTGCGCCATCCCGACGCGCTGTCGGTAACCCTTGGAGAGCTTGCCGATCGGCTTGTGGAAGACCGATCCGAGCTGGCAAATGTCGACGACCGCCTCGATGCGCTCCGCCCGATAGGCCTTGTCCATCCCTCGAGCATCCGCAAAGAAGTTCAACAGGGAACTCGGAGTCATATCGGGATAGAGCGGCCCGTTTTCGGGAAGGTACCCCAGGTGCGCCGAGCCGGCGATGCGATCGGAGTTCATATCGTGACCAGCGATCCTCGCCACACCTTCCGACGGAGAAAGATAACCGGTCAGAATCTTCATCGTGGTGCTCTTGCCCGCGCCGTTGGGGCCAAGGAACGCCACCAGTTCCCCCTGCTGTACGGTGAAACTGACATCCCGAATCGCCGTAAAAATACCGTAGAACTTGGAAAGGCCAATCGCCTCGATCATGGCTGGTGCAGCCTTGGTCGAGGTTGCTGCTTGAGCTGCTTCGTTCATCGGAATCCTCGTCCGCCGAAAGTGATGGGAGGGGGAGTCTGCCCAAAGACTCGCGGACTCCCCCACTACCCTGAGGTCCGCAGAGAATGATAGTAGAACGCCCTTTCGTTCGACAACAGGCGTCCTACCATCGAGTGCCCCGCCTGTTCTAATCGCTACGCGTCCCTTCCGATCCCAGTTCGCGCCGCTCCACGCTCGGGGCATCCCAGCGGCGAAGGACCAAGTGACACCGCCACCGCCGGTCGTCGGTCTCAGGATAGTCGACCCGATAGTGGACCCCGCGAGACTCCGTGCGCCGTCGAGCCGCCTCAGTAATGAGCCTCGCCACCGTCAGCATGTTCTGCAGCTCCCAACCGCGCCGGTCGGCAACCGCCTGATTCAGCACATACCGCTGCCATCGGTCGATCGTCTGCGCTGCATCCTCCAAACTCGCCGTCTCGCGGCGCACTCCCACTTCCCGCCACATCAGGCTGGTCAGCGAATTGCGGATGTCGCCCCAGTCGAGCGATTCCCGGGAAGCGGCTCGCGCCGGGCTCTCGACCGGCCAAGGCCGCCGCCCCTCGCCAAGCGTTTCCAGAGCGGCACGCGAAGCCGCCTCTCCGGCGTGAGCCCCAAAAACCAGGCCCTCCAACAGGCTATTAGATGCCAGGCGATTGGCACCGTGCAAGCCACTGGACGTTGCCTCGCCGGCCGCCCACAACCCGGGCAACGTCGTCGCTCCCCGCAAATCCACGGTGACCCCGCCGATCATATAATGAGCTCCCGGGCGAACGGGAATCGGTTCCCGCGTGATGTCGATCCCGAACTTCGCACACGCCGCTGCAATGCCGGGAAAACGGCGCCGTACAAGCGAAGCGTCGAGGTGGCTCACGTCGAGATAAACGCACGGATGCTGCGTCGCCTCCATTTGCGAGACGATGGCTCGAGTCACCACGTCGCGAGGCGCCAACTCGGCTCGCTCGTCGTATTCCGGCATGAACCGCCGGCCGTGCACGTCGAGCAGCCTCCCTCCCTCCCCCCGCATCGCTTCGGTGATCAAACTCCGACTACTCCCCGCGATGTAAAGTACCGTCGGATGGAACTGCACAAATTCCATGTCGCGCAGCTCCGCCCCGGCTCGGAATGCCATGGCATGACCGTCGCCGGTCGCGACGGGTGGATTCGTGGATTCACGGTAAACCCGCCCGGCTCCTCCGGTACACAAGATTGTCTGCCGGGCCCACACCAGGATCATTCCGTGCCGAGGATGATCGACGATCGCTCCCCGACACGCTCCCTCACACGTCAACAAGTCGACCGTGAACGTGTTCTCCCAAAGCGTCACGTTCTCCTGTTGCCGCGTTCGCTCAATGACCGCCCGCATCACTTCGCGTCCGGTCGCATCGCCCAAAGCGTGCACGATGCGATGATGGCTGTGCCCCCCTTCCCGTCCCAGTTCCAGGTGGCCGTTCTCGCGATCGAACCGAGTCCCCCACGCCACGAGTTCCTCGATGCGACGCGGTGCTTCCCGCACCACCATTTCCACGACGTCGCGGTGGCACAACCCCACGCCTGCCCGCAACGTGTCCTCCTCGTGATTCTCAAACCGATCCTCCGGATCGAGCACTCCGGCAATCCCTCCTTGAGCGTAATGACTGCTCGACTGGTCCGCCGATTCCTTCGTCACGACCAAGACTTGGAGCGAGTGGTCGACCGCATTGGCTGCTCGCAGCCCCGCCAAGCCTCCGCCGATCACCAGGATATCGGTAAAGAAATGAGGCCGTTCCGTCAGGCGAAACGGCACGAGGTAACGGGGTACGGCATCCCACATGGTTGATACTCACCGCGCCGAAGACGCGCCCTCTGGTTCACGGCGATCCCCGCCCTGAGGTGACACACTCTTGGCATCTGGTCGCTGGTTCGACTGGGAGGAGCTTGCCCGGGGCCATCCTTGGGCCTTTCCCGAGGCTCGAGGATCAGCCACCCCCACAAACTCACCGGTACCACTCGGCCCTGCCCGCCAGGCGATCGCCTGCGTCACCCCGCCACTACGGGAACGCACGACTCGGTGCCCCAACGCCTCCAGACGCCGCACGAAGGCGTCATCCGCTTGATCCTCCACGACGACCCGATCCGGCTTCCATTGATGATGATAGCGGGGACGGCCGACCGCTTCCTGCAGCGGCCACTTCAAATCGAGAAAACGAATCAGCGTCAAAACAACCTGCGTGATGATTTTCGGACCACCCGCCGCTCCCGCGGTCAGAATAGGCCGTCCATTCTCCAGGACCAATGTGGGACTCATGCTCGACAGCGGTCGCTTTCCGGCCGACACCGCGTTCGCTTCCGCACCGACCAGACCAAAAGCGTTGGGGACGCCCGGAGCGATTGCGAAGTCATCCATTTCGTTATTGAGAACGACACCCGTTCCTGGCACGACCACTTTCGAACCGTACGAAGTATTGATCGTCTGCGTGATGGCCACCCACGTCCCCTCACCATCCACCACGGTCAAGTGCGTCGTGTGACGCGGACTAGCAGGCGCAGCGAACCAGTCGCGATCGGCTCGAGGCGGATTCCCGTGACGCTCGACCGGCGTCGCCCGATCGAGCCGGATCGAACGAGCCAACGCGCGCGCATACGCTTTGTCGATCAGACCACGCGGCACCTTCGCCTGATCGGGATCGCCCAACCAGTAGGCGCGGTCGGCGAATGCCCGCTTCATCGCCTCAAGCACCACATGCGCCATCAACGCCGGATCGCGCTCATAGAGCTTCCGCAAATCGTACGCCTCGAGCATGTTCAAGATCTGGGCCACATGAACCCCACCTGAACTCGGCGGCGGAAAACCGACAATCTCATAAGAGCGATACGATGTGCGAATGGGCTGGCGGTCGACGGGACGATAAGCGGCAAAGTCCTCCGCCGACAGGACGCCTCCGTGTTCCGCCATCCATCGTCCCACTCTTTGAGCAAAAGGCCCTCGATAGAACCACGTGATCCCATGTTCGGCGATCGCCTCATACGTGGCTGCCAAATCGGGGTACTTCACCCGCTCCCCCACCGCAAAGGGACTCCCGTCCGGCTTCAAGAAGACCCGTCGGCTTTCGGGAAAACGTCGCAATAGGGGAACCGTGGGACGAAGACGCGACACAAAGACGGGGGTCGCCCGGAAGCCTTGGCGCGCTCGAGCTGCCGCACGCCGCAAGGATCGCTTCAAGGGTAGCCGCCCGTATCGCTTCACGGCCTGCGCATAGGCTGCCAATGCGCCGGGAGTCGCCACCGCCAACGGGCCGGTCTGGCTTAGCTGCGGATCCGCCTTTCCATTTCGCACAAACATGTCCGGCGTCGCCTTGGCCGGGGCCGTCTCCCGCCCGTCAATCGCAAAAATATGGCCATCGGCACGCCGGATGAGAATGAAGCAGCCACCCCCTATACCCGAATTGTGCGGATCGACGACGCCCAACATCAAGGCGGCTGCAATGGCCGCGTCGACCGCATTGCCTCCCGCCTCGATCGCCTCGACAGCCGCTCCGGTCGCCAGCGGATGGACGGTGGCCGCCATGCCGCCGCGAGCCACTTCCGTATCGGCGTGTACCGAGCGAGTTCCACCAGCCAGCCCCGTCAGCAGCGCACCCCAAAGCCCCGCGACCCGCAGACCACGCGCGCCGCACCGGAGCCACCATGTTACGAGGACCACGATCTCGCCCTCCCCGCTACCGCTCTTGCTCCACCTAACGCCAGTAGGCGGCAAAATGTCGGATTCGCCCCTTGCCAGCAGGCCCCATCTTATGGCATACGGCTCGGCAAGGACAACCGGCGCCGATAGAGACGTGTGGGCCGGCCTGCTATAATGACGATTCCGGCCGGCATCGTGAGATCGATGCCGTTTGTCCCCCCCCTCCTTTCTTCACACACGCCCGTCACTCCACGACGCGAAGGAGACGAAGATGCTGCGCAAACAAGGTGCTCTGATTGCCGGCCTTCTTGCCCTGACTGCGAGCTCACTCGTGATCGGCGCCGGCCCGGACTCGAACTGGCCGACCTGGCGGGGCCCTCAGGACCATGGTAGCCGAACGGCCGGAAACCTTCCGGTGCGTTGGAAACCCGAGGACGTTCTCTGGAAAGTACGCCTTCCAGGGAAGGGATGCTCGACTCCCATCGTGTATGAAGGACGCATCTATGTCACCACACCGGCCGAAGGACGGGACGCTGTGATGGCCCTCGATGCCAACGGGAAGGTACTTTGGAAAACCGAGTTCGGAAAGGAAGTACCGGGGAAACACCGCAACGCTTCCGGCTGCAATGCTTCACCCGTGACCGACGGGGAAAGCATCTTCGTCTATTTCAAGAGCGGCACGTTTGCGGCCGTCGACATGGACGGCAAAATCCGATGGCAAATGAATCTCATTGAACGGTTCGGTCCCGAGATCCTCTACTGGGATCACGGAACATCGCCCGTTCTCACCAAGCGTCATGTCGTCATGGCCCGCATCCACCAAGGTGACTCGTGGTTAGCCGCTTTCGACAAGAAGACCGGCAAGCTGGCCTGGAAAGTAGCCCGCAATTACAAGACGCCTCGCGAAGGAGATCACGGCTACACGACTCCGCTCGTGATCGAACATCAGGGCAAAGAGGCGATCCTGGTTTGGGGAGCCCAGCATGTGACCCTCCACGACGCGGCAGATGGCAAGCTCATCTGGTCATGCGGCGGGTTCAATCCTGAAGGCAATCCACTGTGGCCGACCGTCGCCTCTCCGGTCGTCTGCGGCGATGTGGTCGTCGTGCCCTTTGGGCGCAACGACCGCGGCATTCCTCGCCTCCATGGGATTCGGGTGGCCGGCGAAGGCGACGTCACCGCTACCCACCGGCTGTGGAAACGCACCGATATCGGGACATTTGTGCCGACGCCGGCGGTCTATAACGGCCATGTCTATGTACTGGGCGACCGGGGACGACTCGTCTGCATCGATCCCGAGAGTGGCAAGACACGCTGGTCCGCGCAATTCCCCAAGCACCGCTCCAAGTTCTACGGGTCGCCTCTGATCGTCGCAAACCGGCTCTACGCAGTCCGCGAAGATGGGACCGTCTTTGTGGCCAAGATCGACCCGGATTTCGAACTCCTGGCTGAGAATCCGATGGGCGAGCCCATCATTGCCTCGCCGGTGCCGTTGGGCGACCGCATCCTCCTCCGCGGCTGGAAGCACCTCTACTGCGTCGGCCGGTAGTCTCCAAGAACGACGCGCGTGGGATGACGCGCGTTCGCGCAAAGAAAAAACACCTGGCTCGAGACCAGGCGTGTCTCGAGTCCAGGTGTTCGGTCGCGCAACGTGGCGCGGTCTCGATCGACCGACTACGCGTTCTGACCCGCCTGTTGCTGCTGGAACTGTGGTCGCAAACGCTTCTGCACATCGGTCTCCAAGACGCCGAAGACAGCTTCGTGGCGTTGGACCGACATTTGCAGCGCGGCGAGCAACCGTTTGGCCGTGTAGAAGTTCATGATGACGCGCTGCTTGACCTCGATCGGGTCCTTCGGCACTCCGACCGGCTGCGGATTGAGCCCGAAATCGATGATCAGCTCTTCCGGCGAGCCGGTCACGCGGCAGAAGTTGGCATAGCATGCCACGGCGTTGACATCGTTCACCTGCAGCGGCACACCTTGAGGCGCACGTTGCTGCTGCGGTGCTGCCTGAGCCTGACCTTCGGCCGGCGCCTGGGCTTGTGCTTCGGCAGCCTGGGTTTCTTCGGCTTGAGCTTCGGTTTGTTCGGCTTTTTCTTTGGCCATCACTTACTCCTCATCTAACGCAAACAAAAACACTACCATCCGCAGCGCGGCACATGGGCCACGAAACGATCCTTACAACTCAAAATGAAACGTCCTTGCGACAAAACGATAAAGCCGCCATCCCAGCGGCTGCCAACCGGTATACACCTTGGCCCGGCCCCGCATCCCGACGCGCACACCCGTCAGCCCATCCGGGAGCGGCGCCAAGGCAGGGTAGGTCGTACTAAGCGGCTTCATCCGGCCGCTCTTGTCCGTCTTCGTATTCACTTCTCCCCCGGCCGCCGCCGAAAGACTCAACGGAGTCGCCTGCACTTGAGGAAGCGAAACCTTTTCGATCTCCGAATCGTACACTTCGCCACTATACGCCTCGAACATCAGCTCGACGGCATGTCCTTTCTGTACGAGTTCGATCACCGACTGGTCGATCAACAACTCGGCATAGAGTCTTTTCGGATTGCCCACCTGGCAGATTGCATCGCTCGGCTGAAGAAACGCCCCCACATTGCGAGGCTCCAGTAGCGAGCCGGACCATGTCGGCAACTCACCCTCGGAAGCGTTGTCCCGCCGATCGGCTACGGGAAAGATGATTCCCGAGACGGGAGCCCGTACTTCGAGTTCGGCGAGTTCCATCCGTTTCGCGTCGAGTTGCTTCGAGAACGCCTCGAGCTGCTCCCGAATCTCCTTCACGCGGAGTGCCGCGCCCTTGCGATGACGCGCTTGCCGCCAAATACTGGTCAATTCGATTTCGAGTTCCCGAACGCGCCGCTCCAGATCCAGTACCTCGATCTGGAGGTTCGCATTTTCCAGCTTCGCCAAGACGAAGTCCTTCTCGACCCATTTGCCGGGAATCGCACGGACTTCGGCCAGCCTCCCCGGAACCGCCGCGTACACCGTCGCCGCATCGCCCGGTTTCACGTTGAACGAACACTCCACGTGGTACGGGAGCGGAACGAACCATACGCCAGCGATCAGCAGCACGACCACAGCCAGCGAAATGGCCACTCGGTGTCGTTTCACTTTGTGCATCCTCCCAGGAATGTAGAAGAACTTCCCCAACTGATAGAGCGGCTGCACGACCAGACCGAAAAAGCCGATGGCCCCAATAATCCGACCAATCACTTGCAAGCCGTACGGCTCGAGCACCTTGTTCAAGAAGAGCAAGATCGAAAGGACCACGATCCAGCGGTAGATCACAGCGGCAATGGTGTACATGCCGAACCAGAAGCGGTTCTCTTGAGGCAGAAACGGGTTCTCCGGCTGCTCGATCCCCAAACACAAGTCGACCATGAACCGCTTGAGGATCTCCGTCGATTTCTGACGCAAATTGGGGATCTCGAGGATATCCATCAAGATGTAGTACCCGTCGAACCGCAAGAGCGGGTTCCCGTTGAACAAGATCGTACTGACCGAACAGATGAACATCACGCGCAGCGCGAGCTGATTCACCAGCGTCGTCGGATCGGAGAACCACCAGATGAATGTCGCTACGGACGCCAAGAAAATCTCGACGTACATCCCCGCTGCACCGATGAAAACGCGGTGCCATTTGTTCGGAAGCATCCATGAATCGGAGACGTTGCAATAGAGTGCCGGTGTGAAGACGAGCAGCATGAACCCCATTTCGTGGCACTCGCCTCCGAAATGTTTGCACGAAAGACCATGCCCGAACTCATGCAATACCTTGGCTACGGCCATCACGGCCAGGAGGTAGAGCCAGTTCTTGTAGCCGAAGAAGAACTCGTGGAACGTCGGCAGTCGAGAACGAAACACATCGAACTGGACGCTCACGAGCAAGAGCGCACTGATCGCCAGCAGAGCGACGAAAATCATCATCGGCGGCTGGAAGAACCAGCGCGTATACGGATAGATCGCATTCAAGATGCGCTCGGGATCGATGCCTCGCCAACGGATAGCGAAGACATTCGACAAACGCCCGAGCCACTCGCGACGCTTCTTCTGATCGCGGCGTTTGCGAAGCTGGATCCCCTGCCGAGGAGCATTGCTGATGACCAGCCCGCTCCGGTGCAACATCCCGATGAACTGCTGCAAGTCCTGATACGTGACCTTCTGGGGCGTAAACCTCTGCTCGAACTCCTCCTTGATCTGCTCGAGACTCGTATGGCCATCGAGCATGCAAAGAATCGCATATTCCTCTTCATGAAAGCGATAGTAGTTCAGTCCGACCGGCTCCTTGACGACCCAGTAGGTGCGCCCCTGATACCGCTGCTGCCGCGCTGTCAGGTCCGGGCGCATGCGCAGTGCCAGCGGACGGGATGCACTGCTCACCAAACTGTCGGCAAGGGTCGCCATGGTGCGAAAAACGGTTCCTCAGGTCGTCAATGGGCCATCGTACGCATGTCAAAACGGGAGCCGGCTCAACCGATCGCCGGTCACCAAAGATCTTCTATCGTTTGGCAGCTTCTGAATGGGGCACGACGCGAGCTTTCAGTCCCGGTCGGATCACCCACTGCCCATTGCGCTGGATGTTGTCGAATTCGGCGTGAGCATAGAAGTATCCGCCGGCATCCACCTCGGGACTGACGTGCGTGATCTCCGCAACCACCCGCTCGACGACTTCACCGGGAGCCGCATCTCCGCCGGCACTCCCCACAGCCTCACTCGATTCCGGAGACTTGATCACCACGACCAGCTCGATCCGCTTACCCAGCAATTCCGCCGGCGTGTACTTGTTCGCGTCCACCATCGCTTCGGCCCGCAACCGGTCCATGCGTAGAATCCGAACGACCGGATCTCCCGCATTGACCCATTCTCCAACGTCGCGAAAACGCTGCACCACGACGCCGGAAATCGGCGAGACCAACTGGCGTCGCTCAAGTTCCGCCTGAATCCGTTCGACCTGAGCTTCCCGGCCATGCACGGTCAACCGAGCGACCTGTTGGTCGACTCGAGCGATCTCCGCTCGAAAGTGAGCGCGTTTGGCAGTCGCCTCGAGACGCCGCAGCTCAAAAAGGCTGACCGCTCCTGGCTGCTCACGGTTGATCTGCTGCGAATTCTGATACTCCGCCTCGGCAATCTCCACCATCGCGAGAGCTTCCTGGACAGGAGCATCGGTCTCGGCCTGGACGCGAGCCATTTCCAGTTCCGCTCGCGCTGCCTTCAGCCGTGCTTGAGCGTCCTTGTCATTGACGCGTCCGATCAACTGGCCCTTCTTAACTTCGGTCCCCATGCGCGCTTTGAGTTCAACAATCACTCCGGCTTCTTGAGCCGGCAAGTCGATTTCGTCGATCGGAACGATGAGGACATGCATGTGAGTCGCATCGGCCGCATCTCGGCTCGCGCCCCGCCCGGAGGGGCCTTGAGCTGCCACCGTCGCCGCCATCAGGCCAAGCATTACCAACGTGGCGAGGATGCCACCTCGTGCCAGCTCTACGGAGAGTTCCCTACGATTTCGCTGTAATAGATTCCTACGCATCGGGTCGCCTCGCATCGAAAACTGATAATGATGGATCTTCCGTTCGGCCATGCCTGTCGAGTTCGTCGCGTCGGTCAGAACAAAATGTGCTTCTGGACCCACTCGACCGCTTCATGGAACCATGCATAAAAGACGGTCGTCCTCCCGCACTTGATGCGCGCGATGACTGTGGCCCCCGCCCGTGGGTCCTCGGGTAGCGGTTGCCGCAGTCCGACGAGCACCTTGACCGTGGGACCTTCTTCTCCGGAGACCTGCGCAATCTCGTGGATCTTGCGAACCATGCCATATCGCTTGGTCGCCGGGTCGGTGGCCAAAACATAAGAAACCGGCAGCGGCTCTTTGCTGGCTCTCTGAGCTTCCAAGACGTGACCGATCCGGCGTTCCACCACGCGCAACTCCAACTCCCACCCCCCACTCGGATCTGCGATGGTCATCGCCTTTTGTGTAGCACTGACCGGCCGGTGAAGCAGCATTTGCTCGGCATCCCACGGAAGCATGACAATGCCGTCGATGGGACTGCGAATCGACAGGCGATCGCGTTCCTCTTTCAACCAGCTCAATTGCTGCACCAGCGATTTCTTGCGGACACGCAACTGCTGCAACTGTCCCGACACCTGTGCCTCTTCGGCGGGATTCTCCCATCCATGCCGTCTTCCCTGCTGGAGCTGTTCGTACACGGCATCGAGCCGCTCGTTCGTCTCATCCAATTCACCACTGATTTGATGCCATCGCCGCTCGAGTTCCGGGTTCATCAGTTCGATCAGTACCTGGCCAGCTTGAACTTTGTCGCCATCCTTGACGAGGATCTTATTGACTGTGCCGTCAACCCCGAAAAAGACATCGCGTCTCCGAATCGGCTGCAAAGCCCCCCGCGCCTTGATGTTGAAATCGGTCCTCACGACAAAGAGTCCAATGAGGATCGCCACAAGGACAACGGTAGCAATGACGGTCTTGGGCAGATTGCGCGCCTCGACGAGAACCCGGGACTTTCCAATCGCCCGCCACAGAGGCATCAAGAAGATTTCGTTGTGGTCCAGCGCATTGGCGAGTGCCCGCGTCGTGTGCTCATAGACGAGGTCGATGCGCGGCTGGATGACTTCCCGAGGAAGCTCCGTTTCGATCTGCTCCACCATAAGCGCCCCGAAGACTTCGCGCTCCCCCTGATGCTCGCGTTCGAGCTCGCCATGCTTGGCTTCGCGAGCCAGTTCATGAGGACGGTCCGGTTTGCGAAGAGGAATGACTACGATCGACTTGGCGTAAGACTCTTCGACGTACTCCTCGAGCGCATGTTCGACTTGAGGCGGCAAGTCCTCGGTTTCTCCTTCGAACCACAGCGGTTCGCCGGTCGCCACGACGCGCGTCGCCAGCTTGTTCAACGCGGCGACAATATTGGCCCGATTCTCCATCGTATCCTGGCCGCTGATGGCTTCCACTTTGCAACTCGGCCCCCGCTTGATCGCCACCGCCACGCGGTCGCATCCAATCAACCGTCTCGCTTCGTTCACCGCTGTGAAGCACGTGTCCCGCAAATCGAGCGATTCGTGGACGAGCCGAGCAAATTCGTCGGCTTGGGCCCAAAGGGAGTGGCGCGTGCTGAACTGACGGAGCTTGTGCGACTTGATCCACTCTGCCGCCAACTCGCACATCTGGATGACAAACCGCAAGTAGCCTCGTTGCGTGGCCGGCTGGGCGTTGGGACGTTGAAACACCTCGACGAGGCCTTCGACCTTGCCGTCCCCGAGCAGCGGTGCGACGACGAGCAGGAATCGCGTCGGATTGCCGCCTCCCTCTTCGTCGCCGGAGCCGGCCAGGGGAGGCACGAGTTGCGGTTCGCCCGTCTGAATCACCCGCTTCAGAAGCCGCATGTGGCGCCGCGTCTCGTCCGACGTTTCGTCCAGCAACGTTTCGCTCAAGTTGATCTGATACATCAACTCGAGACGGCGGTCTTCCCCCACGACCCACACGGCGCCACCTGCCGCGGCGAGTGCCGTGACAATGCGCTGCAAAAAGGCCTCATAAAACTGCTCCGGCGAAAGATCGCTCTTGGAGAGCGTGGCAATTTCGTTGACCAGGCCGCGAATCTGCTGCTTGGTCTTCTCGACCGTCTCCGCATTCACCGAAGATTGTTCCGACGACATAGTCTGTCACCCGGGAAAAAGTTGAAAAGGCAGCCGTGAACGGTCTGCCGTGCGAAGTGGGAATCAAACTCCAGCCTATTCGTGCCCAATAGCGCCGCAAGCGTTTTCGCGACCAGCATCGAGCAAAACACCCATGACCACCGCCGACCCTGCGCAATCTAACGACTGTAACAACATACCTCACATCTCCCGCCTATCTACGGTGCTTCTCGATTCCGTCCTCCGCAACCATGTCGACACAAGGCAAGGACGATTCCTGAGCCACCAGAGGCGTACTCACTTCCCAGTAAACCTCATTCCAGTCGAGACCCGCGGGATCGGTCGATTCGCTATTCGCCCGATCACCGATACCATGCGTACCACCGGTACTTCCTGCCAGCTCGTCGGAACGGACATCCATGGAACTAATCGAAACGACGGCCCAATCTGGCGTGCGGATCGTACTGCTCACCTGGCCGACCGAAATGTCCTCCCCCACAATTCCAGCGATATGCAGGGTGACACTTCGGTGTCCCTCCGCGCCAGAAAGTCCGATCCACAAATGCCAATGTCGCGATTCCCGAGCCAACTGCTTGGCCCGGCGAATCGTCGCTTGCACCAATCGCTCGATCTGATCTTCCGACAGGGGTTCCTCCGGCGCTTCACCATAAAGGGCATCGGCCTCTGCCAAGGTGAGCGTCCCTTTTCCCAACTCATTGCGCAGTCGCCGCACGATCAGGTCCCACGCCGCGTCACTCATCGCCCCTCCCGGTCATCGCTGATAGCTACTTGCAACATCGTGAAGGCACCTCACCGTCCGCCGAACACGCCACACCTCATCCTGCCTCGTCCTTCAAGAACCGGCGCTCGGCAACAGCCACCTGGCCAACTTTTCTCGAGCACGCGCTCGAGCCGCATAAATGGCTCGCTCGGTCGTCTCGAGTTGTCGTGCGAGCCGCCGAGCATTGACGGCGCCTCCGGCCTCGACGTCCGCCTCCACGACCAACCGCTCCATCTTCGAGAGATGTCCGATCGCCTCGCGAATCTCTTCCACCCGCTCGCGCTGCTCCAATCGCCGTTCCGGCGGACCGTCGACGGATGGCACCTCTTCCAGCCACGACGCCGATGCCGGGCGACGTTGGGGCTCGGTCCGCAAGAAATCGATCGCCCGGTGATGAGCCAATAGGAGGAGAAATGGTCCGGCAGGCCCGCGGTTCGCATCGTACAGGCGTGTGAACAGCAGGAGTGCATCGACCAAGACGTCATATCGTTCCTCTTCGCTGAGCCCGGGAAAACGGCGCCGGAGATGACCGGCCACCTTGCCCCCATGTCTACGAAGCAATTCGGCCAGCGAGTCGGCGACCGAAGGCGACGATGGGAACCCGCGAGGCACCGCATCCCGCCCCCCGTTGTCGCATCGCTCCAGCGAGTCTGTCATCCGGCTGCCTCGAGTCGCCTTCGCCAACCAGGTGCTCCATTGCTAGTAAGATACGTTGGAGCCCTGGCCGATTTACCGAAAAAAAACGAAAAAAGAAGGCCACCTCGCCTTCTCCCCCGAACCGGGCCCTGTGTAGAGGCGAGTGCACGTGCCGCGAGCCGGCTACTCGGCCGTATCGAGATACGGGTCCTGTCCCATCTCCCGCTGCATTTTTTTCCGCTCCCGCTCGTGATACAGGAGGACATTGCGGTCCCGAAAGTGCTTGCGTTCAACCTTTCGCTGAGCTCGTCGGAAGAGCTTTTCGTAGGCGGGCAGTTCTCCCTTGCGACCCTTGCCCACTTTTTCCATCTTCGCCGCGTATTGCGGTCCGTAGGCGTTGCGAAGAATTTCGTCATCAAGAGCCAAGAACTGCTGATAGGTGCCGGGGTCCCCTTGCCGACCGCACCGGCCATACAACTGCCGGTCGATCCGGAAGGCATCGTGCCGCTCGGTACAAATCACGTGCAGGCCGCCCCTCTCGGCAACTCCCGGCCCCAGCTTGATGTCGGTCCCCCGGCCCGCCATATTGGTCGCGACCGTGACGCGGCCGGCTTGTCCGGCTTGAGCCACAATATCAGCCTCCTTGGCGACTTCGTGGGCATTGAGGACCTGATGGGCGATCCCCGCCTCGTTGAGCAAACGGGACAGATGCACCGATTTGTCGATCGATCGCGTTCCGATCAGCACCGGTCGGCCCTCGGCGTGCAACCGCTTTACGTCCTCCACGATGGCAGCCCATTTCTCCTCGCTCGTCCCGAACACACGCGTCGGCAGGGCCTTTCGCCGAATCGGACGATTCGTGGGGATGCGGACCACCGGCATTTTGTAGATCTTGCGAAACTCGCGAGCCGCCGACATGGCAGTCCCCGTCATTCCCGCTCGGAATGGATAGCGCAAGAAAAGATCCTGCACCGTGATGCGCGCCGCCTGTCCCGTCGGAACCGTCACCTCGACCTTCTCTTTCGCCTCAATGGCCTGGTGGATCCCGTCGCGCCATTTGCGACCCTCGCCCAATCGCCCCGTATACTCATCGACAATGACGATTTCGCCTTCACGTACGACGTACTGCTGGTCGCGATGAAAGTCGCGCAGGACCTTGATCGCCCTCTCAGTGTACTCGTACAGGTCGATGAGCCCCACCGTTCGCACCAGGTCGGGCTTGGGGAGTCGCCGCACCAGTTGACGTCCTTCCGCCTTCAACTCGATCTTCTTGGTGTCGTCGTCCGCCTCGAAATGAACGTCTTCGACAAACTGAGGAGCCACTTCGGCGGCCCATTGGTAGGTAGCGACGATCGTGTCGCGAACCGTGTCTCCCAGCGATCCGATGATCAGCGGAGTCCGAGCCTCATCGATGAGGACACTGTCCGCCTCGTCCACCAGCGCGAAGTAGGCGCCCCGCTGGACCGGCTTGTCCCCCGAGTCGTCCCACCGCTGGCTGCTCCCCAGTCCGAGAAAATCCCCGGCCTTGCGACCGAGTCGCCGGAGCAACAACCGGTCGCGCAGGAAGTCGAAGCCGAATTCCTTGGCCGTTCCATAGGTAATGTCGGCGGCGTACGCCTCCCGCCGCTGCTCTTGCGAGTCCTGAGACTGCACACACCCTACCGTCAGCCCAAGAAACTCGTAGACAGGGCCCATCTCTTGGGCGTCGCGAGCTGCCAGATAGTCGTTGACCGTGGCCAGATGCACTCCCTTGCCGACCAGAGCGCGAAGATAGAGAGGGCACGTTGCCGTCAGCGTCTTGCCTTCGCCCGTGTCCATCTCGGCAATGACGCCCTCGAAGAGTGCCATCCCTCCAATCATCTGCACGTCGTAGTGCCGCAACCCGATGGTCCGCTGAGCAGCCACGCGGACCAATGCGAATGCTTCGGGAACCAGATTGTGAAGCGATTCGCCACTCTTGGCCCGGAAACGAAGTGAAAGACTCTCCTTCCGAAGCCGTTCATCATCCCACCGGAGGTATTGTTTCTCGTAGGCGTCGATGATCGGTAAAACGCGACGCCACCTGCGGAGACGGGGTGTCAACCATCGACGGAGTCGACCGTCGCGGTAGCCACCTTGGGGAACGGCGACCACCTCCGGAGTCTCGAGTACGCCCTCCCCTTCCTGGACGCTCGTCTGTTCCGATGCGACTGAACTCATACACCCACCCATCCTACGAGTACCGGGAGCCGGGTCCCCAACGGCCCGCGCTTAAGCAGAACTCCGTCCTCGAATTGTACCGCAAGATCCCGGATAGGGTACTAATTCTGACGATCCGGCTCGCCAGATCGCCTCCCAAGGGAGGTGAAGCAAGAAGCTAGTCAAGATAGGAAGGCTTTTCCGGCTGTAGCGAATTGTTTGCTGCGGATGTCAAGCTTGACCGATCAAACGGGTAGGAATGACGACCGTTCCCTCATGCGAGTTCCGCCCATGAAGATGCTCATGATGTCTGCCCGCTGTGCAATCGCGCTCATCGCCGCAACGGTGGCGTCCCGAGCACTCGCTCAAAGCCCCCCGTCGCTGCAGTGGTCTCCCATTACGGCTGTTTCCACCCAAGGAGCCCTTGCGGGAGTCGAGGCTTATGCTGCAAATGCGGGGCAAGCATGCTGTGACCAGCGAGGTTGTGAACACTACTACCAAGGATGTGCCTGTCCGGCATGCCGTCGTTGGATTGCGTGGGTTTCCGCAGATTTCCTGCTTGGTTGGGGGAAAGGACGCCGGGTGCCGGCACTCGTCACCACCAGTCCACCGGGAACCCCCCAGGCAGATGCTGGTGTGCTGGGGCGACCTGCAACCACGATCCTCTTTGGCAACGGTGATATCGGGGACGGCAGTCAAGGGGGAGCCCGCCTTGACTTCGGCACATGGTTCGACGATTTCGAGAGTCTGGGGGCTGGAGCCACTGTTTGGGGATTCGCGGGCGACATCGTCGGATACGGCAATTCTTCCGATGGTTCGACCATCATCGCCCGCCCCTTCTTCGCAGTGGATACGGCAACCCAGGATGCCTTTCTGGTCGCCTATCCGGGAGTCTCTCGCGGCAGTATTTCGATCCGAGCCACCAACGACATTCTGGGTACGGACGCCTATCTGCGGACGAACGTATGGGTCGGCCGGGGATTTTCGGTCGATGCTTTCGGTGGCTATGAGTTCATGAGGATCGACGATGACCTGTCGATTCAGTCTTCGAGCACCATTCTCGGCGGAGGTGGTTTCCCGGTGGGAACGACCCTCGATATCCTCGACAACTTCGATGCTCGCAACGAATTCCACGGCGGCGTCATCGGAGTCGTGGGTGATTTCCACTATCGGCGGCTGACCGTCAGCCTCCTGGCCAAATTGGCAGTCGGCAACATGAACCAGCGGGTCACGATCAGTGGTCGTACCGTCGTCGACACGGGAGGAGGCCCGGTGACCAGCAACAACGGCCTCCTGACCCAGGCATCCAATATCGGCACCTACTCGCGGAACAAAACGGCGTACATCCCCGAATTCGGCGTGACGGCTGCCTACTCCGTCAACGACTACCTGGCCTTGAACGTGGGGTACCGATTCACCTGGTGGAGCAACGTCGCGCTCGCCACCGACGCCGTCAATCTCAATGTCGACCAGACCCAGGTGACACCCAACCCAAGCTTCCAGTTCCGAAACGCGGAATACTATATGCACGCACTTTCGGTGGGAGCCACCGTCCGGTGGTAGCACTTACCCGGCGAGGAGCCCCAACTGTCGACCTGTCGGCAACTCAGTTGGCTCCCCACTCGGCGAAACAGACGTCCAACGACTCGACATATTCCCCTTCACTCTCCCCGCCACCGGCCAACCCGAGATCGGCCAACGTACCGTCGAGGCGGAAGACGTAGCCGCCAGCACCATCCAGTCCGTTGATGCGGACGTGAGCCCACTCAGGCGTCCCGTAGGAGATGACCTTTTCACGGGACGTTCCGTTACGGAACTGCACCGTCACTTTCAGCGTGTTGACCGTCTTCGGATTCGCAGCGTCAGCAAGCCCAATATCGGTGATGCTCACGTTGGTGACGTTCTCCCATCCTTCCATGAGAGCGAACCAATACTGGGGTCCGCCACTGCGCGTGGCGACGAGGGCTCCAAAGGGCGTCGAGCTGGCATAGAGGTTGGAACGATTGAAGTACCGCGCATCAATGCCCCGCTCACCAAAACGGTTGTTCCGCGCGTTGTCGGTTCCAAAGATGTTCAGCTTGATGCCAGTCAGCATGTCTTGATCACTGTCGGCTTGCCCTCCCTGCTCGCCGATGCTGTCCTTGCCATCCATCAGGAAGGCACCCTGCGAAGCGAAGATCGAGTAGCCGGGATCACCAGGATCGAGCGAACTGGGAAGTACATCTTCAAACACAAAGCGGCCATCCGGTCCGGTCGTCAAGGTACGGCTGTAGGTTTCACCGCGAATCGTCCGACCGACGATCGTCACGTCGATCCCCCCCAGCCGCAATTCAGCGCCGTTGCGGTAGCCGTTGCCGTTGAGGTCCTGATACGGCTCGCCCGCCTCCCACATGCCGTTTCCATTCAAGTCGTTGAACGGTTCGGCCTCATCGAATTCCCCGTCGTTATCGGCATCGATGTAGAGGAACCCGGAAACGTCGCTCGGGATCGCCTCGACCACATCGACCGTCACCGTGGTGCTACTCGTTAACTCTCCATCGGATACGGTATACGTAAAGGTCTCGACTCCGGTGAATCCCGTCTGAGGACTGTACAGTAGCCGGTCACCACCCGGAGCGATCGCCACGGTTCCTCCCTGGCTGGGTGTTCCCACGTCCACGATCGTGAGTGTCCCCGTCTCTCCTCCCGGGCCGGGCGTATCGTTGGCCAGCACGTCGATTTCCTGGTCGGTGAAGTCCTTGATCGCCAGAATCTTCTCGCCCGAACCCGGCGTCGGATCGGCAACCGCTTCAGGCGGATCATTGACGTTTTCGACCGTCACCGTCACGTTGGCCGAATCGCTGCCGCCGTTGCCATCAGTGATGCTGTAGCCGAAGCGGTCCGTCCCAAAAAAGTCGGCCGGCGGCTCGTAACGCACCTGGCCGCCCACGATCGACACCGTACCCCCTTGTTCGGTCTGACCTGACGTTCCGCCAAAGCCAACGTCGGTGATCGTCAGCGTCTCACCCTCGTCGGGGGCAAACGTGTCATTGGCCAACACATCGATGTCGGTAACCGTGTCCTCCTGCACCGTCACATTGTCGTCGTTGGCAGTCGGATCATCGTTGACCGGCGTCACCGTCACATCCACTTGAGCCGTCGCGAACCCGCCGTTCCCATCCGAAATGCGGTACTCGAACGTCTCATTCCCGAAGAAATCGGGAGCCGGCGTATACAAGACGGCAAGACCGTCGGGCGAAACCGAAGCCGAGCCGCGGAATCCGGCCGGCGTCATCACGTCGACGACTGTCAACGTTTCACCCTCGTCCACTCCATCATCGTCATTGGCGAGAACGTCGATCCGATTGTCCACCGAATCTTCTGCGACCGTAGCCACGTCGTCGCGCGCCACCGGATCGTCATTGACGTTCTCCACGGTAATCGTCACTGTTGCCTGATCCGGATCGCTCGGCTGTCCATCATCGCCGATGAAGTCATCATCGATCTCATAGACCAGCGTATCGGTACCGAAGAAGTCAGGATCGGGCGTGTACAGGATATCCAGTCCGCTGACAGTGGCCGTTCCATGAGCGGGCGGCGTTACAATCGTCAGCGTCCGCTGGGTGGCACTCTCGTTGAAGAAGTCACGACCAGCAGGATTCGTCGTCACATCCAGCACGTTGTCGGCACTGTCTTCCTGAACGGTAAACTCATCGTCTCGAGCCTTGGGACGATTCAAGGGAAGTACTTCGATCTTGCCGTCCGCTGTGTCGGTGAACGTACCGTCCGAAACCGTATAGCTAAATTCATCAAAGAATACGGCCGGACGATTGGGATTGGGGATATATAGCAGCGTCTTGCCGTCCGGAGCAATCGTGATCGTGCTGTCGGGGTCGAAGGCCCCAGCTGTGGGCGTGACCGAAACGATCGTCAATTCGTCGCCCACGTCATTGGCTCCGACGCTGTCATTGGCTAGAACATCCAAGGTCTGCGGGTCTGGTAGCGCCTCGAAGGCCACCAACGTGAGATCGTCCACGGCCGTTGGGGGATCGTTGACATTCACAACCGTCACAACGACCGTTGCCGTATCTTGACCGCCTCGCCCGTCATCGATCGTGTATTCGAAACTCTCCTCACCTACAAAATCAGCCGGCGGCGTGTAGAGAACCACGGTGCCGCCACTGATCTGCACCCGAGTGTCGAAGCCGGGCTGGACGTTCACGGGGTTCAGCGGTGCCACGATCGTCAACGTCTCATTGGCATCGGGTGCGATTGAGTCATTGGCCAACACCGAGATCGTATTGTCGGTACTGTTTTCGTCCACCGTCACGGCATCATCGGCCGCCGTCGGATCATCGTTGACATCGACGACCGTCACCGTCACTCGGCCTGTATCGAACCCGCCGTTGCCGTCACTAATGACGTAATCGAACACCTCTTCGCCAAAGAAATCGGGAATCGGATCATACTCAATGCGAGTCCCGTTGTTGACGATCCGCACACGCGTCGCGAAATCTTGCGGATGCGAAACAGCCGACACCGATTCAATGCGCAGCGTCTCATTCTCGTTCGGCGGGCCCACGTCGTCGTTGGCCAAAGGATCGAGCACATTCCCCACCGAGTCTTCGTCGACCGTCGCGGTGTCATCGACGGCTACCGGCGGATCGTTCACATTCGCGACGACCACCGTCACCGTCGCCGTGTCCGAATTCCCCAAACCGTCGACGGCCGTGTAGGTGAATGTTTCCGTGCCGAAGAAGTCTTGAGCCGGTGTATAAAGGATCTTGCCACCGGAAACCTGAACCGTCCCTCCCTGGTCCGGCGTCCCCAAGCCATTGGGATCCAATGCCAACGTGCCCGTCGAACCTTCCTCCAGGAAGTCATTTGCCAAGACATCCAGCTCAATCGGCGCAGCCGGGTCTTCCAGGATGTCGGGATCCCCCTGAGCCGGGAAGAGGTCGTCCTCGGCGTTGACTGGCTGAACGACAAAGACCGTCAACGTCTGCGAATAGTCGATCAGCGACGGGTCCTCATCCAGCAAGTCGACCAACTGTCCCTGGTCATTCTTGTACTGCAACAAAAGCACGTCCGCCAAACGGTTGTCCGGACGCCCAAAACCAAAGGTCACACGCCCCTTCGACTCCGCGTGCAAAACGACGTAGTTCAACAACACAGGCGCATCAGGGTCCGGTCGTTCCGTCGAACTCGTCTCCGACCAAAATGAACCGATGTCCTCGTACTTGGAAGGCCCTTGAGACCCAAGTCGCCGAGCGAGCACCTGCTCCGGCCCCGGTGGGAACGAATTCCTGAACGTGTCGGCGTTCGTGACGTCCGCAGGATACAACTCGATCACCTGGCCATTGACTGGCTGGCTGGGATCACGGGGAACCAGATTCGATACATCTACCGTCATTTCCGGTACATTCGTCTTCTGATATTGGCCGATGAACCGAATCCACCACTCCGTGTTGCCTCGTGCCACCACTTCGACGTCGCCAGGCTCCACCGAGGGCAACCCCTCCAACGCCACCCGGATCGCGTCCGCCATCGGCTCTTTCGTCAAATCCCCAGGAATCGGCTGAGTCGTCTCGCCCTGGAACGTCAATGTGTACGACGTCCCCGCCGTCCGCTTCCAATTGCCAAGCGTAAACTGCTGAATCTCCCCGTACGCCAGCGAAAAAGCACTCGGGTTGTCATAGACAATATCGTAATAACCCGAGTAGACCCCGAATCGCTGGGCAACCGGTCGGATATCCTTGGCAAACATGTTCAGCCGAAAGTCCTCACCCACCTTCACCTGCCGGTTGCTGATCGGATTCCCGAATACGTCCGTGAGCGAGTACGAAAACTCAATAACCGGGTCCGATTGGCCCTCGAATTTGTGGAGCGCCTCAATTGCAACGAGAGCATCTTGAGAAGACACATAGCCATCCCCCGAGCTGTCAGGCGCTATGCGAGAAAACTGCCCTGCATTTTCGCTCGCCGCCAACTCCTCAATCGACATGGCTCCAAACCGCGTCAGGCCGTCGATGACGGTCAGTGCGTCGACGGGAGTCACATAGCCGTCGAGATTCACGTCAGCCGGATTCAACGCGTTGTGGAAGGGGTTGTAGTCGAGCGCGCCCAAGACGTCGGCGGCAAGCATCATCCGCGGCTCAAGCACCTCGGGGCGAAACGTCCGACCTTTACGACGCAAGTTCTTTCTGGTCAATGACTTCGACATAGAACTTCCCACTTCCAATCGAAAAACCGCAAACGAATGGCCCAGACGCAAAGTCGCCGCAACCCGCTGCGTTCGCAGCAATGCCTAGAGCTTCACCAATCGATACCGATGGTTTCAACATAATTGGGGGCCCAAACGTTTGCAACTATTTTGTCGCAGCCCCCAACCGCTCGATCACCGCCACGCTACTGCCGGCCCCCCCGCCACCGGATGCGCGGCCGCCCGGTTCACTTCAGCCGACCGAGCCCCCCCACAAAGAAGCCGCCCCAGTCCCGCGGAGGACGGTAGGGCGAAGATCTTCCGATCTTCTCGCGGCGGGCCAGGTTCAGCC
>WFWZ01000164.1 GCA_015490875.1 Planctomycetaceae bacterium | reverse complement strand
GGTATCTCTACGGCCCGGCGGTGGACCAGATTTTGGCGGAGGAGCGGGTCGACGCGGCGACGGGCCAGACGTCGAACTTGTATTGGCCGCTGGCGGACAACCAGGGGAGTGTCCGGGACATCGCCGAGTACGACGCGGCGACCGATGAGACGCAGATCGTCGAGTCGATCGACTACAGCGCGTTCGGCAAGCCGCTTGCGGCCGCGCAAGGCCAGCAAGGCGGAGGGGGTTCCGGAGGCGGCGGCTATGGCGGAGGCGGTTCGGGTGGTGGAGGCCAAGGTGGCGGAGGATCCGGCGGCGGAGGCCAAGGTGGTGGTTCGTCTTCGACGGTCGATTTTATTTTCGGCTACACGGCTCGCGAGGAGGACGACGACGTCGGCCTGATGTGGTACCGCGCCCGCTGGTACGACGGGGAAACGGGCCGTTTCGTGAGCGAGGACCCGATCAGCTTTTCCGCAGGCGATACGAACGTCAATCGCTACGTCGGCAACGGACCGGTCAATGAGACCGATCCGAGTGGGCTCAAGGAACAAGACAAGAAGGAAAGCGTATACGACGCAGTTCTAATCCGCGCAGGAGCCGGAGGCCCCAACGGGGGGTGGCTATACGATTTCTATTACTACCGGGCTGGTCGCGTTGTAGGTATCAAGCGCGAGGAGATCAAATTCGACCCCTCGAAGATCCCCGGCGCTCGGTCCTTTGCAGGAACTTATTCCATTTGGCTGGATCCCAATGGAAAACGCATCAAGAAACCGCGCGTGGCATGGGACAGGCGCCGTCTCGAAGATCTTACATCCTTCAACATCGACGATCTCAACAGCCTCGGCACAGATTCGCTGCGCGAGAATTTCAAAATCGCGGCCGAACAAGCGGCGGCTCTAGCGGAGACCTATTACACGGTATCGGTGAGTTTCCTTCCCGGCGGCGACCTGGTGTTGCTTGCGAACGACGTGGCCGAAGGCAACTTGGGGGCGGCTGCCACTGATGTGGCGGTCGGCCACGCCGACAAGCTCGTGCGCGTCGCGGGGATCAAGATCTTCGCGATCGTCGTGGACGGCGAGACGTTCCGTCTGGCCAAGCGGCACATCGAGGCTCTCGGCGGCTGCCCGAAGGAGCGCGCGAAGCAACTGCTTGACAAGGCCACGGACCTTTGGAGAAGATACAAGAGTCGCGGAGTGACAAAGACCTTCGACGACGTACTCGACGAAGTTCTGACGAACGAGGCCCGAATTAGAGGATCCGTCGGTAAAACATTCGGCCGAATAAGTGCCGACGGATTCACGCCTCCCCGAATCTTCACCAATCGTCACGGTTACCTTACTAACGGTGTTTACGTACTCGATGATGCCGCCATGGTGGCTCATACCACGGGTTCGTTGGCTGCTGGAAAAAGCCAATTCCTCTTCCGCGTGAACGAGAAGCAGCTTGTCTTGGACGCGGCAGCCTACGCAGATAGTGCCGGACTTTGGGTTGGCAACAAGGCGACGATCATACTTGACCGACATATCGGTGTTCACGGCAGGACGGGCGAGCTCACAAACGTTCTGAACATCTACCGCAACAAGAATGGGTTTATTCATGGCATCCCAGGATCACCAAGATGACAGAATCGCTAGATAGGTATTTTGAGACAGCGCTGCGAAAAAAGGACCGTTGGGATGTTGCTGAAGTCCGCAACGCATTGGCTGGGTGCAGACAGCGGATTGCCGACACACACATTGACTGGGAAGAAGGTGACGAGAACTGGGCCCGACTATTGAAAGATCGGCAAGTCATACTTCTCCTTAGTGCACTAATTCCTTTAGCCTTCGTACTTTCGAATCACCGTGACGCAGTTCTGGACGTTCTTCGCGATTGTCTCGTTGTGCCGGTCGAATCGTTTTCAAGCGAACGCTTCAACGTCAGTAGAAAACTGATCGAGCGAATTGTCGGACGTGAAATATCGACCAACGTAAACTACGATCAGATTTCGATCAGTGATCTATGGTGGGCAACTGTGTCATAATGGTTGTGCCATTCGTGCCACTCTCCAGCTGGGGCGGTTTTCAGGCAATTTCCCGCCGTCTTCAGAAAATCGTGTCCTTTCGGTGAGCGTGTGGTCCCTGCGAAAAGTCGCTCGTTGCGTGATTCGGTCGGCAAGGCCAGCGCGAGGGGCGGGCTGGGGCCGCGGTGGTCCGCTACTCAGAACGGCGGCACAAGAGATCCAGGGGCTCCCGACTCGAGTGACGGCGCGATGGCCACTCGCGCAGATCCCGCGTCTTCAGAACGCACGGTGACCGGGGGCCGAGATCCAGTCCTTCGGCAGCGTAGAAAGACCGGGCGCCCTCGCAACAGACTGAGCTCAGGAGCACACCGAGATCCAGCGCCTCGACAGCGCAAGGAGGCCCACGACGCCTCGGCGGCGCCATGCCGCCAAGGCGATGGCGAGGGTGCCCAAAACAAGGACGCGAACCGATGCGGATCGTACGTCGATCTCTCTTAGCCCGCGCTGTCGGGCGATTTCCAGATCCTATGGGCTGACGCCCATAGCTATTGCATGCCGCCGCTTCGCGGCTGAGTCATGGGTGCAGTTGATCTCGCGCACCCAATGACTCAAAGCTGTCACCTCGACTCGACTCCTCCTATGAGTCCTATGAGTCCTATGGGTCCTACAGCGTCTCTGCGAGAGACATCTCTTCACCTCTGCGAGAGACACCTCTTTGCGAGAAAAAACGCCACACTTCACCGCAGCGGCTGCCAGCGCGACGCATTCGGGGCGGTGGGATGAGCCGGCTCGGTCGGCGTCTCCACCTGCTCCCCGATCCTCGCTTCCGGCTCGGCTGCGCCGTCACGACGCGGCGTCCAACGCGACGTGCGCTGGGCATTGGGCTCGAGTTCGATGGGCATGTCCGCTTCGATCTTCCCCGCCGGTCCGAGGTATCGAACGATCAGCCGGTATTGTCGAGTCGCTCGAGGCCGTTTCGGCAACGAAACTCCGAGCGTCAGGCCTTCGATGGCGTCCGCATGAGCCATCTCCAATTCGACTTCTTCTTTCGTGAACCGCCAAACGGCGACCGACGTTCCATTTCCCCGCTCAAGGAGTTCCAGTTCGATGGGAGCTGGAATCGGCTGGTAGTTGCCATCGGCATCGAGCGTTTGCAGAACGACTCGCATCGCGTCGTGCCCCGGCAGGGCATCCCGGTCAACGCCGCCGGTGCGTTTCCGATCGATGGCCAGCCGGACGATGCCTTTGGCCTGTCCAGACGTCCTTGTCGATGCGACAGAAGTAGATGAGCGCCGTTGGTCTCCCGTCTTCTCCCCCGGCTCAATCATGGGAGGGCTCAAGTCGAGATCGGGAACGTCCGGTTCCTCTTCTTGCTCGTCGCGACGACCGCGTGGAGCCGGCAGCTCGAGTTGCGGAACGGGGCGAGAACGGTGGGAACGATCGGGCTCCGAGGTCTTTTCGCCTGCCCGACGACGATAGCGCTCGAGTTCGCGTTCCTTCGCTTCGAGTTCGAACTGGAGTTCGTTCAGTCGGTTTTCGAGCATCCGCTTTTCGGCGTTCATCTGGTCGATGTAGACCTGGAGCGCAGGATCTCGACGGCAGCCGGCCACCGCCAACAGCACACTCAATGAACCGATCGTAATGAAGAGTCTCATGGCGCTCCCTCGCCTCGAGTCCCGCTCCGGCAGCGGCGACTAGCCTGCGTCCATGTGTTCGATCACATGGTCGATCAGGCGGTAATCTCGAGCCTCCTCCGCTGTCATGAACCGGTCGCGGTCCGTGTCTTCCTCGATCTTCTCCAGCGGATGCCCGGTGTGTTTGATGAGGATCTCGTTCATCCGCTGCTTGATCCGCTTGAGTTCCTTCGCGTGGATTTCGATTTCCGCAGCCGTTCCCTGCATGCCGGCCAGCGGCTGGTGGATCATGATGCGTGAGTTGGGAAGCGAGTATCGTTTCCCTTCGGCGCCGGCCGTCAGCAGCACCGCTCCCATCGAAGCCGCCTGCCCCAAGCAATACGTGGCAACGTCGCACGTGACGTATTGCATGGTGTCGTAAATCGCAAGTCCCGCGGTGACCGAGCCGCCGGGTGAATTCAAATAGAGATGGATGTCGGCCTTCGGGTCATCCGATTGCAAAAAGAGCATCTGGGCGACGACGAGATTGGCGACTTCGTCGTTGATCGATGTCCCAAGGAAGATGATGCGGTCCTTGAGCAACCGGCTGAAAATGTCGTAGGCACGCTCTTCGCGGCCGCTCTTTTCAATAACGTACGGAATCAACGGCATGATGAGCGTTTACTCCTGAACATGACCCAACGGGTCTAGGTCGGTTTATCGAATCGTCGGCAATGGATCGATGGAAACGTTGGGGCGCCACATTGTTGCCGCGCCCACAGATTAAGTGTCGCTCGTCTCTTCCTCTTGCTCCGGCTTTTGGAGGATCTCGTCGACGAGGCCATATTCCTTCGCCTGTTCGGCACTCAGGAAGAAATCTCGGTCGGTGTCTTTGGCGATCTGCTCCAGCGGCTTTCCGGTGTGCTGGGAGAGGATTTCGTTGAGCATTTCTCGAGTCCGGAGAATCTCCTGCGCTTGAATCTCGATGTCGCTCACCTGGCCTCCGACGCCACCATAGGGCTGGTGCAGCATGACTCGGGCATGAGGCAACGCGTACCGCTTGCCGGGCGACCCGCCCGCCAGCAGCACGGCGGCTCCACTGGCCGCCTGCCCGACGCAATAGGTGGCCACCGGGCAACTCAAAATCTGCATCGTGTCGTAAATCGCCAGCGTCGCCACGACGTCGCCGCCGGGCGAGTTCAAATAGAAGTGGATCATCTTCCGGCGATTTTCGCTCTGCAAATAGAGCAGCTTCATCACCACTTCGTTGGCGTTGCCGGTGTAGATCTCCCCCTGGAGAAAGACGATCCGGTTCTCCAGCAGCAGGTCGCCGAGCGTCAATTGACGCTGCCGCTGGTAGCTCTGGTAGGTGTACGACTGGATGATTTGGCCTGGATCCAAGTTCATGCTTGTGGTTTCCTTTGGTTGGAGCCTCCCTCGAGTCCCCGATTATTCCGTCCTGTGCCGTTTCCGTCCAGACCGGTCTGGCTCCCCGAGATTCTTGCCGCCTTTCCCAGGTTCCCAGAGCTACCCCAGTTCCCGCGCTGTCGGACAGGTTTTCCGCTTTACCAGACGGCAGCGAGCCGGGTTCCGGCCAGAGCCTCGGTCCAGGCGTCGATCAACGTGGGGAGGTGGGCGTTGGCATCGATCTGTTGCATCACCAAGAGGCAGTGGTCGATCTGCCGCATCAGCTCCCATTGGAGGGCCTCGGCATCCGAGTGCATGACGGCCTGCCGCAACTGCTGCCGGAGCGACTCGGAGACGAGCCGCACGACCTGGCGAAGCCGGCTCCGTTTGGCGGGGACCGACTCGCCCGCCTGATCGACGAACGCCGCGACTTCCCGCCCTATTGCAACGCCGTCGACGGGCTGGCGAGCCAGCAACCTCTCGAGCTCGCCCAGAAACTCGGCCCACGCCGGATCGGCCAGTTCGCGTGCCACCTCGAGACTCCCGGCGCTCCACTGAGCCAGGCGCTCGGCCTCTTCGGGAGTCGATGCCAGTCCCTGGTCCTGGATGAGCCGGGCGAGTGTGGGCACATCCAGAGGCGGGCAGAACAAGATCTGGCACCGGCTCCGGATCGTCGGAAGTTGACGCTGGAGGTTGTGGCTGATCAGGAACAAGACGGAGCCGATCGGCGGTTCCTCGAGTGTTTTCAACAGGGCGTTGGCGCCCTCTTCGGCCAGCAGATCGGCGTCCTCGAGGATGGCGATTTTGCGATTCGCATGGACGGGTGCGAGACTGATCCAGAAGCAGAGTCCTTCGCGAGCACGATGTTGCCGCTCGCCGATCAGGAGTTCCAACGGCAATACTCGCTGGTCTTCCTCGCAGGCGACGCGGAGAAAATCGGGATGGGAACCCGTGACGAAGAGTCGACACGATTCGCACTGGCCGCACGGAGCAAACCCGGGCGACGGGCGATCGCACAGCAGCGTTTGAGCCAGCGCATGGGCCAGATGGCGTTTGCCGATCCCCGACGGGCCCGTCAACAGGTAGGCACTCCCCAGCCGACCCTGCTGCCATGCGGTCCGCAACTTGGCGACCGTCTCGTCATGCCCCTTGATGCCCTGCCAACTCATGGAGACTCCCTTGTTCTTGTCCTTGCTTGCCTTTCGAGAGCTTATCCTTGTCCGTTTGGCCGAGGCGACAAGACTCGTTGAGCCGCTGTTTCCACGGCCGACCACACCTCATCCTCGGTACCCGACGCGTCGATGACCACGACATGATCGGGATCTCGTTCGGCTTCGGCGAGGAACCCGGCACGGACCTTTTGGAGGTACTCCAGACCGCGAGCTTCGATGCGGTCGTCGGGTCCGTGACGTCGGGTGGCCGCAGCAGCGGGGTCCATGTCGAGCAGGAAGACAAGGTCGGGACGGCAGCCGCCATTGGCGAACGTCACGACGGGCCGGACCGCCTCGACGTCCCATCCTCGAGCGTGCACCTGGTAGGCGAGCGTCGAAAGGTGGAAGCGATCGGAGACGACGGTGTGGCCTGCGCGGCGAGCCGGGGCGATGACTTCGTGCACGAGTTGGGCTCGAGCCGCCAAGTAGAGGAGCATTTCAGCTTGGCCGCTGATCGGTGTCTCGTCGGCGTGCAAGAGGAGCTTTCTGAGGGACTCCCCCAGTTTCGTCTCGCCCGGATCGCGGCAGGTCACGACCGAGTAGCCCTGCGCCTCGAGCCACGCGACGAACCGCCGGCGCTGGGTTGTCTTGCCGACACCGTCGATTCCCTCGAAGACGAAAAAGTGGCCCTCAGGCATGAGTCCTCGGCTGGCCTTTCACAGGGGCATAAGCATCGAGTTGAGCGCTTGTACGCGTTGTGAGGGGTTGGAGTCTACGGGTTGTTCCCTTTTCGAAGGGCCGATGTCCCGATCGGACTTCCCCATTTCTTGTATCTGTAGCAGAATGAGGCCTTTGGTGCACCGGCGGCGCGACTCCACCGGTCAAGGTAGCAGGTCAGGATGTTCGATTGAAGGACGCAGCATGGCCCTCACGGAAGTGAAATGGTGGAAGGCTCTGACGTACGTGGCTGACAGCAGCGACATACGGAAAGGATTGAATTACTGGATCGAGGGCCACGTTCTCGAGGTGGACTGTCCATATCCCGGGCGCTATGTGGCGCAGGTAGCAGGAAGTCGCGGCAGGTCCTACGAGGTCGAGATCATCGGCGATGACGTTGATGACCTTGATTGCTACTGCTCCTGCCCTCAGTTCGAAGTGGCCGACATGTGCAAGCACATCGTCGCGGTCGTGGTCGAACTTCTGGATGCAGGAAAACTCACGCTCCCTGGCTACGAGGTCCCGGCCATTCCGAGCGATCGTCGGCTCGCAACATCGAGTGCCTCGGGAGACAACGATACCGTCTTCGACGGGCGTTTTTTGCAAGACGGGCCAGACCGGATCATCCCCAGTATATTGACGGCCCTGCCAGTGGCCAGCGAAAACAGTCCATCCGCCCGGCTCGGTTTGTCGCAGCCCGCTCGCCTTTGGTTCACCCTGGCACTTGCCGATGCGGGTGGCCAGCCCATGGATGGCATCGCCGTTCTCATTTGGAACAGTCTTCAAAACAAAAACGGCACGTGGCGAGAACCCCATCTTATTTCGGAAGATCCCGACAAGTTCCTGTCATCGCATATGCTGCCATCCGAAGACCGCAAATTGCTGCAACTGCTGGCCGCCCATCGCGATAACGGCAAACCAGCGCAGACCTCTCAGCCACCTTGGAGGCCGTACCGTCACTATTACCATCCGGGGGAGTTGATGTACTCGGACCCCGAACAGTTCGTCCGGGAGCATGGCGTGTTACTTCCGAATGATGTCTCTGGGGACGTCCTGAGGGCGCTGGCTCGACACGAGCGTTCCTACGTCAATCTCGACTTGGAGGATGTGTGGTCCCCTGAAGAGAACGAACCGCTCGAGTGGGGAAATGGAAAGCTGAAGTTCGGGATCGCCGTCGAAGGTCCGGAATCCGGGAGGTGGCGCATTCGCGCGCAGTGGACGCTGAAACAAGAGTCTGAGGCTGCATCCCGACTCGATATCGGAGGCGACATTGAGTGGCTGGGCAACCGCCGTTTTGCCTATCATCAGGGGCGGCTGTTCGAGACGGAATTCACCGAAGAGGCTCGGCACTGGCTGCCGGTATTCCGCGAGACCGACGAGGTCTTTCTGCCGCAATCGGAAATCGGGGCCTTTCGCCAATGGCTGTGGGGAGTCGCTGGGGGAGCTCTGGCCGACCGGCTCCCTGAAGAACTTGGCCGGCCTCCCCGCCGAGGCCTGACTCCCAGGCCGGCCGTCGATTTCCAGATGGAGTCCGCGGACGTCCTCGTCGTGCCTCGGTTCTACTACGGCGATTTTCCCGTAGACCTCGACGATCCCGTCTCGGTGTATGACTCGGCCAACGACCTGTTGATCGTGCGCGACTTGGATCGCGAAACGGATTACCTCTATGAGCTTGTCCAAAAGGCCTACCGTTTTCCCGGGGTACGTATGCAGACGTTCCCCGAAGCGATGTCGGTGCCGGCATCGTGCATTTCCAAGTTAGCGCGTTCGCTCGAGGGTTGGGAGATCACGTTTTCGGGAAAGCCTGTTTGCCGGCCGGGTACCTTCCAAATCGAAGTCACGTCGAACCTCGATTGGTTCGATCTTCAGGCCTCATGCGATTATGGAGGCGTCGCGGTCCCGCTCCCGCGGCTGCTGCGAGCCATTCGTCAAGGTGAGCGGACGATTCAGTTAGAGGACGGAAGGCAGGGGCTCGTACCGGAGGACATTGATCCGGCGCTGAAGCGGCTGGTCGACATGAGCATCGGGGAGGAAGGGGAGACGCTGCGGTTCGGTTCTTCTCAGGCGCTCTTGATCGATGCCCTCTTGGCCGAGCGCGGCGACGTGATGACCGATGCCGGGTATCGTCGCGTCTGCGAGCGGCTCAAGCAGTTCAAGGGCGTGCGTCCCCAACGTGAGCCTCGAGGTTTCCAGGGCAAGTTGCGCCCCTACCAGAAACAGGGACTCGGTTGGCTACTCTTTTTGAACGAGATGGGATTGGGAGGTTGCCTGGCGGACGACATGGGGCTGGGAAAGACCGTCCAAGTCTTGGCGCTGCTCCAGCATCAGAAGTTGCGTCGCCGCGGTGAAGAAAACGCGCCATCGCTCGTCGTTGTCCCCAAGAGTCTCGTGTTCAACTGGATCGACGAGGCTCAACGGTTCACGCCGCGCATGAAGGTGCTCAACTATACCGGCGTCTCTCGCAAAGCACATCGTGACTCGTTCAACGAGTACGATCTCATCGTCACGACATACGGCATTGTGCGACGCGATATCGAATGGCTGAGCGAACAGGACTTCGACTACGTCATCCTCGATGAATCGACCGCCATCAAAAACGGCTCGTCGTTGATCTCCAAGTCGGTTCGGCTCTTGAAGGCTCAACACCGACTCGCCATGACGGGAACTCCGATCGAGAACCACCTTGGCGAGCTATGGTCGCTTTTCGAGTTTCTCAATCCCGGACTGCTCGGCCAGGCGAGTCGGTTCCGGTCCATGTCGAAGGAACTTTCCGAAGAAGAGACCCTGACCTGGCTGCGCCGCGCTGTCGCTCCGTACATCCTGCGTCGGACGAAGGAAGAAGTCCTCGACGACTTGCCGCCGAAAACCGAACAAACGCTTGTCTGCGAACTCTCGCCCAAAGAGCGACGGCAATACAACGAACTTCGCAAGTACTACCAGTCGATGCTGAGTAAACGGATTAAAGAGAAGGGGTTGAAACAAGCCAAGATCCACGTGCTCGAGGCCCTTCTGCGGTTGCGCCAGGCCGCATGTCATCCGGGATTGCTCGACAAGAAGCAAAAAGGGGCATCGAGTGCCAAGGTCGAGACGTTGCTGGAGCAACTCGAGGAGGTTATCAGCGAAGGCCACAAGGCGCTTGTTTTTTCTCAGTTCACGTCGATGTTGGGGATTGTCCGCGACCAGTTGGACAGCCGAGGCATCACGTACGAGTATCTTGATGGGAGAACGCGGAAGCGGAAGGAGAAGGTGGATCGGTTCCAGAAGGATGCCGATTGTTCGGTCTTCCTCATCAGCCTCAAAGCGGGCGGGCATGGCTTGAATCTGACGGCGGCCGACTACGTCTTCATCCTCGACCCGTGGTGGAACCCGGCCGTCGAAGCGCAAGCAGTCGACCGGGCTCACCGGATTGGCCAACAAAAGCGGGTTTTCGCCTATCGGCTGATTGCCAAGGATACGGTGGAAGAGAAGGTAGTGCAGCTCCAGGAGCAGAAGCGGGAGTTGGCCGAGGCGATTGTGGCGTCGAACGGGAGTCTCATGAGTCGGCTGACGGCCGAGGATCTGCAGCTCTTATTGAGCTGATGGTGCGGAGAAAAACCTACTGGGGCGACATTCCCCTCTGCGCCGCTTCGCTTGCCCCAGGCTCGATGGTTCGGGCCTGGAAAGGGAATGGGCCCGCATGCCGCTGGAGTCCCTTTAGGGCGTGGGATAAGATGGAAGGGTGTCGAATGCGAGTCTGCGGAGGCAAGGCTCCTTGAGCACGGCTCCGCCCGCGGGGGCGACCGTGGCACCGGCGGGGAGCGGACTCGGCACCGACACGGGCCGGTAGCTCAGTTGGTTAGAGCAGGGCACTCATAATGCCTTGGTCGCGGGTTCGAGTCCTGCCCGGCCTATTGAGATGAATGGCATGAGTGGTAATGGGTGGACATCAATTGCATTCAATACGGCTACAGCAGACGTTTGCAGTTGACTTCCACCTGTTGCCGCGTCGCCTTGTGCTGCCAAAGCGCTGGGGGCGCAGTTTGTCGCCGCTCCCCGCTCTGGGGCATTCACTCGATTCTCTTCCGCTCAGGGTCGGGCCATTTGTGCTACGCGTCTTGCATGCGCGAGTGCTTCGTCATCGAGTCCCCGGTAGGGCACAATAAGGCGATCCCCACCAATTCTGACGATGATCTCCTTGCTATGGTCGTTGAGCTTCATCTGTAGGGCCTCGTAGGAAACTCGAACTTCGATCATATTCTCGTACCCATAGCCAAAGTGCCCATCTTCGAACTCGACGTACTGCCGCCCTCGTTCGACGCAAGTGTAAAACCGTTGAAGAGACCGTCGCTTTTCTAGACATGCAACGGCGAGCGCGATAGCGTATACCCATACGGCACATGCTAGAACGCTGACTGCCCCGTTGAACGCGAACTGTGCAGGTTGTAATCGCGCATTCACCCGCACTCCCAGAATGCCAGCAACCACAACTGTTGTTGCGACATATCCCGGAATCAGTCCCCAGGAAACGAACCAGCGTCGGCGACTTATTACTTTGCGATATTCTGCATAATACCTCATTGCCATCTCCCGGTACCGGAGTCCCCATGTCAGGGGAAATGTGTTTGCCCCGAGGCATGCAGGAGGCGCCGACAGGGCACGTCTGTCAGTCCATCGCCTGGAAGGCATCGCAATGGGCCGTGAAATGCCGCCATGGCGCATAGTGCCACATGATTGTCATTCGTCCAAGCCCTTGCACGTCACTCTTTTCTCTTTGGGGCGGGCTAGTATACATGAAACGATCATCGATACGGAGAAAAAGATAGCAAAGCTGGCAACCCACATTGCTTGCTCATCGACAATAACGCGGGGTTTCTCGAGCCACCCGGAACAAAGCAATCCCAGGCCGCGTGTTCCCGGCGCTGCAGACTGCGGAACGCCGGACGCTTCCGTCGCACGGAACAACCCTTGCCCACACTTTGCTAGGAACTGTGGACGCTGAAACCTGACCAGCTCAAGCTGTCCTACGGTCACCCACAGATCGCTGTCATCATCTGTGACCTGAACTTCGCCGGTTGGCTTGATTCGCATTTCCGTTGCTTTTCCGATTGCGATTTGCGGCTGTAATGCGAGGGTAGAACTGCGAATTGCCAGCAGATCGTCGGTGCCACAATCCAGCCTACCGGTGCGAGTATAGTAAGTTCTCCCCTGCGCCACATCGACTACTTCGAAAAAGCCCTCTCCTACGATTGTAACATCCATTGGATCGCCCGTCTGCACGACAACCGTCTTGCGTTCTATCCCACAAAAGAGAGACACGGCTGCACAGAAACAGAGAATCGCAATGACAAGAGAACGCAATCCGAATCTCACTTCTCACAACTCCTGTTTGAGATGCTTCACGTTCAAGCTCTGCTGCGCCAAGTACCGTCCGTTGGAAACCTCACAATTATATGGGATAGACCCGTCACGAGATCCGGCATCTGCTGTCACGAACAGCAGGTCAACTGGTTCGGCGCCGCGAAGTACGAAATACGCCACGCAGAAGCTTTCCCCGTCCACCTACCCCGCCCGATCTCGCCTCACGGTGAACCAGCCACCGCGTCGCCGCTTGCGACCGAGCGCATCGCGCCGGATCGTCGCTTCCGCCAACGTCTTGGCGTGCAACTCGCTTGACTCCCCCCGGCGCGAGGGGTGTACCGGCGGTGCCGATTCACGTTTGTCTCTCCCCAGCGATCTGATAGACTGGCGGCTTGGAAGGGAAAGCGGCTGAAAAGGCCGCCGATTGCGTATGAGCCGACCCACGCCAAAGACTTGATATTTCCATGGCAGAAACAGAAACTTCGTCCGACCAGTTCGTCTATCTCGTCGAAGTCGCCGGCGGGAAGGAGCGCCGTTTTTCCGAGCCTCCTCCGCCACCGCGCATCTTCGGCGAAAAGGGGCTCGTCAGCCGGGAGACGATCGAACAGCTTTCGATGGCCGTGGTCTTGGCGTTCCTCTTTCGTGCGTTTTTGGCCGAGGCTTTTATCATTCCGACAGGATCGATGGCGCCCACGTTGATGGGCCGCCACGTCGACCTGGTCTGCCCGCAGTGCGGGTATCGCTACGAGGCGGGGGCTAGCGGCGAGGAACCTCAAGACCCGAACTCGCTCCCCGAAAGCCCCGTCGCGACCGTCTGCCAAAACTGTCGCTACTTTTACCGACTTGATCCTCGCCAGGATAAGGCGCACCGCTCGTACTCGGGGGATCGGATTCTCGTGAGCAAGCTCTCGTACGAGTTCCGCGAACCGAAGCGGTGGGATGTGATCGTCTTCAAGTTTCCCGACGACGCCAAGCAAAACTATATCAAGCGACTGATCGGCTTGCCCGGCGAATGGATTACGATCTTCGCCGGAGACATCTACACGGGAAAAACGCCGGACGGTCCCAGTCAAATCGCGCGCAAACCGCCGGACAAGATCGAAGCCATGCTTCAGTTGGTCTACGACACGAAGTACACTCCGGCGGCACTCTACCGCGCCGGGTTCCCCCACCGCTGGCAAGGAGTTGGCGAGGCCGGCAAGGCCTGGCAGGCGAGCCGCGACGGGCGCGTGTACACGTTGAAGAAACCGACTCCCAAGACGGCATGGCTCTATTACCGCCACATTGTTCCGACATCAAGCGACTGGAAGGCCGTTGCGGATGCTCGGCATGTGCCTCGCATCGACCGCAAACCATATCTCATCACTGACTTCTATGCGTACAACGCCTTCAAGAAAGAACCGATGGCCAATATCGCCAGCGGCACTTATCGGCCCAGTTCCATCGATCCGAGTTACGGAGATGACTTGGCGCATGGTCGCCATTGGGTAGGTGATCTGGCCATGACCGTCGAAATCGAGCTGCTCGGGGATGAAGGCGAAATCGTCTTGGAGCTCATCGAGTCGGGACGACACCACACGTGCCGTGTCGATGTGGCGACTGGACTTGCCACGCTCACTCTGGACGATGGCCGCCTTCCTTTCGGCGAAGGGGAGAAGGGCCCCAAACGAGTGACGGCGCAAACGGGTGTCCGCGGAGCCGGGCTTTATCGGCTCCGACTAGCCAATGTCGACAGCCAATTGGTGCTGTGGGTGAACGGGCGTGTTGTCTCCTTCGATGGGCCGACCACGTATGACGTCGATCCGTTCGATGAGTTGCCTTCGTGGAGTCCCGACGAGCCGGGCGACTTTGCACCGGCCCGATTGGGGCTTCGCGGCGTGGCGGCCACCGTCCACCGCCTTCAGTTGCACCGCGACATCTACTACATCGCCGACACCCGCAACCAGTACCTTGGAGAGTATGAGGGACGACTTACCTACGAAGATGTGATGGACGCGTTGCGGAATCCGGAGGCCTGGGATCGGGTCGATCTCTTCCGCCGCCGGCCTTGGGTTCGTTTCGAGCTGGGGCCCGACCAGTTCTTTCCACTCGGGGATAACAGTCCTCAAAGCTATGATGCTCGTTCGTGGCTGGGAGGCCATGTGGTGCCGCGACGACTGCTTACGGGCAAAGCTCTGGCCGTCTTTTGGCCCCATCCCATTTGGATTCACGTCCCCACACCGGTGCCTTGGCTGCGCGGGATTCCGCTACCCAACGTTCCTCAAATGCAGTGGATTCGCTGAGGCGAGCGGCTCGACAGGTCGGGGAAACGGGAAACGCAAGGAGGCTGGAATGTCGATTCTGCGAGCCGAGGGACTTCGCAAGACGTTCGGACGGCGGTGCGTGGTCGACCAGGTGAGTCTGCAGGTCGAGCCGTCGGAGATCGTGGGGTTGCTCGGACCCAACGGCGCCGGAAAGACGACCATCTTCCGCATGGTTTGCGGGATGATCGCTCCGGATGCCGGCAAGGTCTATCTGGGAGACCGCGACGTGACGCGCTGGCCCATGTACCGCCGGGCTCGCGACGGAGGCATGGGGTATCTCGCCCAAGAGGCGAGCGTCTTTCGCAAGATGACGGTGGAGCAGAATCTGCTGTGCATGCTCGAGTTGCTCGGTGTGCGCGGCAAAGCCCGTCAGGCTCGCTGCCGCCGGCTCCTCGAGCAGTTCGGCATCGAACACTTGCGCAAGTCGAAAGCCCGATCTCTCTCGGGAGGCGAACGCCGCCGGCTGGAAATCGCTCGCTGCCTCCTCGCCGACCCCGAAATCATCATGCTCGATGAACCATTCGCCGCCATCGACCCGGTGACCGTTCAGGGCATCCAAGAGACGATTCGTCAGTTGCGCGAAGATGGGATCTCGATCCTGATCACCGACCACGCCGCTCGCGAAATCCTCCAGACCGTCGACCGCTGCTACGTGATCGCCAAAGGACAGGTGTTGGCCGAAGGTCCGCCCGAAGAAATCCAAAACAGCGATGCCGTGCGCCGCGAATATCTGGGAACGATGGAAGTGGGTGGTCCGAGCGTTTCGCAACTGGAGGCCTCCGAGGACCCTCCCGCTCGACGGCGCCGCCTTTCTCCCCGGCGAGCCGGATAGATCGAGGCACTGCTTGCGGCCCCGCTCCCTCTCGAAGGAAGGAACCAAGGCGGGTTGAGTTGATTAGGGAAATCGGTCACTCTGATGGACGTTCGGGAGTGGAACGGCCGCTCCTGCTTCCTTTTTCTCACTCGACACCCGCAAGTACGTCCCCCATGAGTGATCCTTATTTCCAGCAGTTGTTCGCCGAGCGTATCGGCGGAGCCGACTACGGCAAGGGCTCGGATATCTACAAGTTCGAGAAGATCAAACGGGCAAAGCGGCGAGCCTTGGCCGAACATCCCGACCGCGAACTGCTCGACTTCGGAATCGGCGAAAACGATCGAATGGCCGCCGCGGTAGTGCGGCAAAAGATGGTCGAAGAGATCAATCGGCCGGAGAATCGTGGCTATGCCGACAACGGCATCCCGGAGTTCAAAGAGGCGGTTGCTCGCTTCATGCAACGCCACTACGGCGTGGAGCTCGTCGCCCAGAAGGAAGTCAATCATTGCATCGGTTCCAAAACGGCTCTGGCCATGCTGCCGGCCTGCTTCATCAACCCGGGCGATGTGACGCTCATGACCGTTCCCGGCTACCCCGTCGCCGGAACGCATACGCGCTACTACGGCGGCGAAGTCTACCCGCTTCCCCTGACAGCCGAAAACGACTTCTTTCCGGACCTGGATGCGATTCCCGACGATGTGCGACGTCGAGCCAAGTTGTTGGTGATCAATTATCCCAACAGTCCGACGGGCCGAGTCGCCACGCGCGAGTTCTACGAACGCGTCATCGAGTTCGCTCGCGAGCACGACGTCGTCGTCATCCAGGATGCCGCGCATTTGGTGTTGACGTTCGAAGGCGAGCCGCTCAGTTTTCTGTCGGTCCCTGGCGCCAAAGAGGTGGGCGTCGAAGTTCATTCGCTTTCAAAGGGATTCGATATGATCGGCTGGCGCATCGGCTGGGTGTGCGGGCATGAACGAATCGTCCAGGCTTTCGCCGACGTCAAAGACAACAGCGACTCGGGGCAGTTCATCGCCATTCAAAAGGCAGCCATCACGGCGCTGGACACGCCGGAAATCCCTGCGGAAGTTCACGCGCGCTATGAGCGGCGTCTCCGGAAACTCGTTGAGACGCTCCGGTCGTGCGGCTTCGAGTGCAAAATGCCGGGAGGCACGTATTTCCTCTACACACCGGCACCCATCGCAGCCGCCGCAGGAAAGACGTTTGCCAATGCCGAGGAGGCGAGCCAGTATTTGATCACCGAGCACTCGATCGTGACCGTTCCCTGGGACGATGCGGGAGCCTATCTTCGGTTTTCGGTAACCTACGAAGCTCCGAACGAGACGGCCGAAGATGCATTGATGGCATCGCTGGCCGAGCGCCTCCAGAAAGCTGAGCTTCGATTCGCCGAGCCGGCCAGGGCCTGACCGGTCGGACCGCCGGGAGCCACTTCCCATGGGCCATTCCGAACCGCTTGCCACGTTGCCTCGTTTCTTCCGCGTGCGCCAGCGACTCCCGCGCCCACGCGTCGCGTCGATCGAAGAGACGGTCCAGGCCGAGCTGCGTCGCTGTGGTTGTGGCGAACACATCCGCCCCGGGATGCAAGTCGCCATTACCGCCGGGAGTCGCGGCATCGCCAACATTCCGATCATCTTGCGGTCGATCGTCAGGTTCGTTCGGCGTCACGGAGGCGAACCGTTTCTTGTTCCCGCCATGGGAAGCCACGGAGGGGGGACCGTCGAAGGCCAGGTCCGCGTGCTCGAGAAGCTGGGGATCACGGAAGAGGCGTGCGAGTGCCCCATTCGAGCATCGATGGAGACGGTCGTGGTGACTCAGGCACCTCAAGGATTCCCCATTCACTTCGATCGATATGCGGCTGAGGCGGACCACGTGATCGTCTGTGGACGCGTCAAGCCGCATACCGATTTTTCGGGTGCCGTCGAGAGCGGCCTGATGAAGATGCTATTGATCGGCTTGGGCAAGCACGCGGGGGCACGCATTTATCACCGAGCCATCTTCGACCACGATTTCGACGAGATCGTTCGTGCGGTCGCTCAGGAGGTACTCGCGCGCTGCCCGATCCTGTGCGGTGTGGCCATCTTGGAAAACGCCTATGACGAGACGGCGAAGATCGAGGCGGTGTTGCCCAGTGAGATCCTCGAGCGGGAACCGGAATTGCTCGAACTGGCCAAAGAGTGGATGCCGCGGCTTCCGTTTCCTCGATCGCACCTCCTGCTGATCGACCGGATCGGCAAGGATATCAGCGGGACCGGCTTCGATACGAATGTCGTCGATCGCAAGGTGAGCGAAACGGGAGGCCGGAAAGCTTCGCACTGTTACATCGCCGTCCGCTCGCTCTCGCCGGCGACCGCCGGCAATGCCACGGGAATCGGTCTGGCTGAACTTTGCCGATCCCGCGTACTGCGTGACATGGACGTGGCACAGACTCGCACCAACGTCATCACGGCCGGTCACCTCTCGGGAGCGCGCCTGCCGCTAGACTACGAGACTGACCGGGAGATCCTCGACGTGGCTCTTTCGGTGATCGGGCTGACGCCGCCGGAGCAGGCTCGAGTCTTGTGGTTCCAGGACACGTTGCACCTGGCCGAAGTGGAATGCTCGCAGGCATACCATGCCGAGGCGCTGGCGCGAGAGGATCTGGAAGTGGCCAGCGAGTTGCGCCCGCTTCCGTTGGGACCGGACGGCAACTTGCCCGATGACTGGTGGGCCGCATAGTCGAGGGAGCATCGATGGCAGATGAGAAGGACCGAATGGCGCGCCGCGAAAGGCGTCCCCAACCGGTGGCTCCGCCGCTCGAACTGACCACCGTCTGGCAGTGCGCCTCGGTGGAGCAGGCAGACCAACTCCTTGCGGGCGAGTTGTCTGGGGACGTTTACCGCCGCGACGGTCATCCGGGCGCCCGCCGCTTGACCGAGCTGTGGGGCCGCCGCCATGGGGCTCGGTGGGGGGTGGCGACGAGTTCCGGCATGGCGGCGTTGGCTGCGCTGCTTCTGGCCAGACTCCACCCCGGCGACCATGTGCTCTTGGCAGAAGAGCTGTATGGTCGCACGCAGCGGTTGTTTCAGGAGGAGGGAAGTCGATGGGGACTTGCGGTCGACCACGTCGATCCCTGTTCGCTCGAGTCCCTCGAGCAGGCCTGGCGCCCCGAGTCGCGCCTGTTGCTTGTCGAAACGATCTCCAATCCTCGGCTTCGCGTGGTGGACGTGGAGCGAGTGGCACGCTGGTGTCACGACCGTGGGGTGCTGCTGGCCGTCGACCATACACTGGCAACCTCGACGTCCTTCCGGCCGCTCGAGTCGGGCGCCGACTATGTTGTCGAGAGTCTGACGAAGTTCGCCAACG
>WFWZ01000163.1 GCA_015490875.1 Planctomycetaceae bacterium | reverse complement strand
GGTTGCTGACCTGGCCGAGAGCACTATCGGCGGTCGCGATGATCTGGTTGGCGCGCTCGGAGTTGCCGATCGCCTTGTCGATGGCGGTCAGGTCACTGGCAATCGACTCGCTTGCAATCAGACCCGCGGGATCATCCCGCCCTTCGTTGATCCGCAGGCCGGTGCTCAGCCGCTTCAGAGCGATGGCCAAGTTTGCATTGTTGCGTTGCAGCGTCGTCTGGGCGATCAGGGATCCGACGTTCGTGTTGATTCGAGTCACCGCTGGTTACCTCGCAGTTTGAGTTCCGTTGACCGGCTTTTTCTCCTGCCAGTGGCTGCCCCGACCAGATCTACTCCCGTGGAATCGAAGCTGCAATGTCGATCGACCGGTATGCGGCGACCGACCGAGCCTCAGGCAGGTTTCCAGCCATCGTCATCGTCGAGGAAAGCCTAAGGCTTTACACAGGATACGGAAACAACTCAGGCCATCAGAGACTTCGGGCCGGCGGTGCGGGTTGTACCAACTAAGACGACCCCGTTGGCTCGCGCGCGAAACCTCCACCATTGTCCGGCAGCACGCCCAAGCAGTCTTCGAGGCGCAAGAACGGACTCCCTCTGTCGACCGAGAAGACCCGTCGGACGGGGCGTTTGGTACCGCCAAGAAAAGTCGAGCCGCGGTCCCGTACCATCGCCATCTCGATCCCTGCTCTTTCAGGGGGAGACACAATCCCGTCAGTAGGAATCGCTTGACAGTGATGTGAGGTCGCTTACAATCTGGGCTGTGCGATTTCGTGGCGTGACGACAGCTGGATCACTTTTCTTATCACGCCCTGTCCTCTTTTTCAGATGCGCTGTTCACAACACACGGTGTCTTAGGAGCGGCTGTGTTTCCGACGGCTTGCGGTTTCATCCGAGCGGCGAGTCGGCTCGTGCGCGGCCAGTTGTGGGAGGTTGTCATGGTGATGTGGTCGGGCCGTCGGTGGACGTGTTTGTGTAGTCTAGCGGTCGTTTGGTTTTGTATCGACGTTACTCTTCCGGAGGCGCGAGCTGGTTCGTTCAAGATTGATAGCTGGAGGGAGTTGGTTGATACCTACTATAAGATCAACGCAGCGCAGTTCTTGTCGCGCACGACATTCGGTCCGACGGAAGATGAGATCGAAGAGTTGGCGAATCAAATGAAACGCTACGGTCGGCGCCGCGCGATGGCTCGGTGGATTGAAGCTCAATTCAGGATTCCCGCGTCCAACCACCACGAACTGATCCGCGAGATGCTTAAGACCGACGGTTTCGATCCGATCCAAGAGGGTATCAACCACACTCGCTACCGCCATCATGCCTGGTGGCATATCGCTATTCGCGGCGAGGACCAACTGCGGCAGCGCATGGCATGGGCACTCGCGCAGATCTTTGTCGTCGGACAGAACGTCGGAACATTCAACGCCCGAAGACTCGATGCCAGTGGATACGCTCAGTGGATGGGCATCACCAACTACTACGACATGTTGGCCGAAAACGCGTTCGGCAACTACCGCGAGTTGCTGCACGATGTCACGTATCACCCGGTCATGGGGATTTACCTGAGTCACATCCGCAACCGCAAACCCAATCCGGCTCGGGGCATCTATCCCGACGAGAACTACGCTCGCGAAGTCATGCAGCTCTTTTCGATCGGTCTGTACGAGATGCGTCAGGACGGCGAATACCGGCGAGATAAGAACGGCGATTTGATTCCCACGTACGACAACGAAACGATCAAGGCCTTCGCTCGAGTCTTTACCGGGCTCAGCTATCCCGGCGACCACTTCTATCGCGCACCGGCCAATCTGCACGCGCCGATGCAGATGTATCCGCAGTATCACGACACTGATCCGAAAACCCTCCTGCGAGGGCAAGTGGTCCATGTGCCCGATGATCCGGAGAAGGAGATCGAAGAAGCGCTGGACAACATTTTCCATCACCCGAACGTCGGCCCCTTCATCGCTCGGCGACTCATCCAGCGCCTCGTCAAATCGAATCCTTCACGCGGGTACATCCGTCGGGTCGCCCGTCGGTTCGCTCGCAATCGGCAAGGCGAGCGTGGCGATTTCAAAGCGGTGTTGCGAGCCATTTTGCTGGACCGTGAGGCTCTTCGGTCGACGCGCTTCTCCCTGAAGTGGCGCCCCCTTCGACTCGTCGTCTCGACGCGCGGCACCGAGTTTTCCCGCTTGCGCGAGCCGGTCCTGCGGTACACGGCCTTCATTCGGGCATTCCGACCTGAAAGCGACTATGCCAACGGCTACTTCATGCTGCCGTCGCAGTACTACAACATGAACCAAGGCCCCTACTTGTCGCCTCACGTTTTCAACTTCTATGACCCCGATTACCAGCCGCCGGGAGACATCACGAACTACAAACCGTCGCGCAGAATTCCCAACGGCGCACTCGTGGCACCCGAATTCGAAATCCTCACGTCAGTCATCGCCAATCGATTCGCCAACCGGTTGCGCGGAGATGTGATCAATTCGCGAGTCCGTTTCCGGATCCTGGGAGGGGATCCGCCGACCTATGTGAACATCAATCTCGATTTCCAACCCGAGGCGGACATGGCAAGCGATACGGATGCTCTGATGGAGCACCTCGATCTGCTCCTTTGCCACGGGACGATGAGCGACAAGACCCGTGAGATCATCGCCAATGCGCTCGATGCCCATCTGAATGGCCCCAACGATGCGCTTTGGCGGGCGCGAGCGGCCATCCTGGCGGTGTTGACTTGTCCCGAGTGCGCTTGTGACGAGTAGGTGGGCGGTTTGGATGGTCGACTTCCCAGGATCCTTTCGAATAAGAATTCTATTTCTCGCATACCATACAAGGTGAGATGATGAAGACTGATCACAACAAAGCGGAAAACCCTTTGCGGCAGGCCATTTCGCGACGTTCGTTCTTGCGGCACTCGGGTGGCTGCGCGGCGCTCAGTTCGGGAGCCGTCTTGAACACCCTGTTGCAGCTCCAGACGTTCAACACGGCCGTGGCGGCTCAGTCGAATGCCGATTACAAGGCGCTCGTCTGCATCTTCCTCCACGGCGGAATCGATTCCTATAACGTCCTCTGCCCACTCGAACCGAACGAATACGACGACTATCGCCAGGTCCGATCGAACTTGGCACTCAACTACGATCCCAACGACCCCGACAACGATGATGTGCACGAAATCGTCGATGCAGCGTCGGGACGCAAGTTCGGCATGCACCACGGCCTGACGCGATTGGCCGAGCTCTTCCGAAACGGCAAGATGGCGTTCCTCGCCAATGTCGGGAGTCTCATCGAGAGAACCGACATGAGTTCCTACCAGGCCAAACGCAATCTGCCGCTGGGCCTTTATTCGCATGCCGACATGATTCGCCACTGGCAGACGGCGGTTCCCCAATCGCGTACGCAGCTGACCGGTTGGGCCGGACGCATGGCCGATCTGCTGCTGGACCGAGTTAACCAGAATCCAACGATCTCGATGAATATCTCACTGAATGAGGTGAACATTTTCGAGACGGGAGACACGGTCGTTCCTTATGTCATTCAGGACAGCGGGGCGACCAGGTTGAACGGATACCGTGGTGGCTGGCGATTCGACAAGGTGTTGACCGATGCTACGGACCAGATCCTGGTAGAGACCTACCGGGATCTGCTCGAAAAGACGCATGCTCAGACGCGACGCACCGCCATCGATGCGGCGATTGCGTTCAACGACGCGACGAATAATGTGGAGATCAACACGCCATTCCCCAATCATTACTTCGGGCGCCAATTGAAAATGGTCGCCAAGACAATCGGTGCTCGGCAGGCACTCAACCAACAACGTCAGATCTTTTTCGTATCTCGAGGCGGCTGGGATCACCATGCCGGTCTGATCGGCCGACAAAACGCCATGCTGCCTGAAGTCGACGGAGGGTTGGCATCGCTGTATGACGCGCTGGTGGAACTGGGTGTGCAAAACGACGTCGTCATTTTTACGATGTCGGACTTCGCCCGGACGCTTTCGTCCAACGGCAAAGGAAGCGATCATGCGTGGGGAGGGAACCACATGATCATTGGCGATTCCGTGCGCGGTGGTCGAATCTGGGGAGACTATCCCACGTCACTTGCGCTCGGAAACCCGCTTGACACGGGTCGAGGCCGGTTGATTCCGACGACGAGTGTCGACGAGTACGCTGCCGAACTGGCTCTGTGGTATGGCGCCACCAACAGCGATCTCGACACGATTCTCCCCAATATTCGCAATTTCTATGGGGGAAGCGGGTCGCCGATCGGTTTCATGGCATAAAGCTAGCGGTTGACACCGACGAAGAAGCTGAAGACACGTAGGCGATCGGTGTCGGCTCGAGCCACCGGGAAGGCGAAGTCGAACGCCAGCGGTGCGGGACCGAGCATTGGAATATTCACGCGCAACCCAAAACCGGGTGCCACGCGGAAGTTCTCGGTCCGCACCGTCAAATCCCGCTCCACCGTGCCGAAATCGGTGAAGAGAACGCCCTTGATCATGTCATCTTGCGTCAGTGGGAAGATGTATTCGACCGATCCCAGGATCCGAAGTCGACCGCCGACCACCACGCCGGCTTCCACGGGAGAAGCTCCCCGAAACGTGAAGCCTCGGAGCGTCGAGAAGCCACCGGCGAAGTAGTTTTCAAACAGCGGTGTGGCGGCTCCGCTGATTCCGCCGCCCAGAATAACGCCCAGCGTGTGGCGTCCCGACCCGTCGGCTCGCTCCTTCAACAAGAAGTAGCGGCGGTAGTCGGCTTCAAACCGCGAGTAGTCGAAGTCGCCGAAGACCTGTTCATAACTCAGTTCCAAGAGATGTCCCTCTGTCGGCGCAAAGGGAAAGTCGCGCGTATCGTGCGTGATCGAAACGCGACCGCTGTAGAGCGAGTTGTCTCCGAGAACATTGTCAAGTGCGGCAACGCCGGAGATGCGAGGCTGGTACACTTTTACCTCTTCAGCGCGGATCGAGAGGGCCGTCGAGAGGTCCGGCGTCAGCCGATATCCGAATGCGAGCCTTCCGCCGAGTCGCTGTTCCATCCAGTCCTGATAGATGCGATCGAACAGAAAGCCGCTGGTGCTCATCGACACCGGCGTCGAGAAGAGATACGGCTCGGTAAAACTGACCGAATAGCGCTGGACCAGCGAGCCCGGGATCGCCTCGATGCGAAGTGACTGGCCGGCTCCGCGGAAAGCGCGTCCCGAGATGAAGTCATCCCAACTCCGAGGCAGCCGAAACAAGTCGAAGTTGCGTTCGTCGATGACGATCTGGCCGGTCACGCCCAGATCCGAGTTGACTCCAGCCCCGATGTTGAATCGGCCGGTCGTGGTCTCCCAAACCTCGATATCGACGTCCGCTGTCTGCGGTCCTGTCAGCCCCGGAGCGATCGGCTCGGGCGTGAGTCCTGTTTGAGGCAACGGGGGGACCGGCGCCAGCGGGACACCGCTGCCGGAGGAAGCGGCTGGGCCGGTCGGTGGCGGGGTGGACGGAGGTGAGGTCGGCGAAGTGCCGGTCGCCGGTGCGGGTGAGGTGGGTGCAGGAAATCCCTGGGGAGTTCCCGTTGCAGGATACTGCCCGCGCACGACCGGAG
>WFWZ01000162.1 GCA_015490875.1 Planctomycetaceae bacterium | reverse complement strand
GGTCCGGATACGCGGCCACCAGTTCGCGATAAAGATCGCCGGCCTTCTTCAAGCTCTCCTGCGCCGCGTCCGGCTCGCCCAAGTAAAGTTGGAGTTTGCCTACGCGATAAAGCCCCTCGGCGCGGATCGCTCGAGCCTCCTCGCGCTCGCCGCGGATCTGAGCGAATCCCTCATAGAATTCGATCACGCGGTTCAGGTATTCCTTCTTCTTCTGAGACAAGTGTGATTTTCCCTCAGCGATCTGATCCTTGACCGCGTCGTCGGTCATGAACCGCAGTGCGGCCATCGCCTGCGTCCTCGCTTCCTTTTCCAACTCCTTGGCTTCCCGTTCGGCCTCGAGCGCCACTTCCAGTTTGGCCAGTGCCTCGGTCTTGGCATCGCGTTCAGCAATTGCCTCTCGCTTGGCTGCCTCGGCGGCCCGGCGATTCTCGTCGGCTCGCCACATGCCGATCGCCAAGGCGAGGACCACCGCAGCCGCAGCGACGAGCACCTGCCGGCGACGCTTGCGCTGCTCGGCTTCTCGCACCAGCGCTTCGGTCTTTTCCAGTTCCGCTTGGCGAGCCCGCGATTCGGCCGCTTCGCGGATCCGCACCACCTCCGCCGCCACCGCATTGCCGTCGGCCGGCCGATCGGCCTTGTCAAAGGACAGGCAACGCCGACAAAGTGCGACGAGTTCCGGTTCGTCGGTGCATGCCTCGAGCCGCTCAAGTGCATCGTCCAATTCACCGTGGACTGCTTTCAGGAGTATCTCTTGAGCGTTCTCGCCTGAGTAGGGAGGCTTGCCGGTGAGGATCACACACAAGATGGCCCCCAGACCGAAAACGTCGGCCCGTTCGTCCAGATTCCTGATTTCGCCGGCCGCCTGTTCGGGCGCCATGTACGCCGGGGTACCGAGTGCCTGGCCGGTACACGTGGCCGAATCACCCCGGTCGGCCGTGCTGCCGTTGGTATCAAACGGAGCGGTGAGGGATGCGTCGTCGGCTCGAGCATCGGATGTCACCTCCGCCCCATTTCGTGCCTTTGCAGCGGCTTCCATCTGATCTGCCAGGACCTTGGCCAGTCCCCAGTCCATGACTTGGACCTCGCCATGGGCTCCGACCATGATGTTGCCCGGCTTGAGGTCCCGGTGGAGGATCCGATGGCTGTGGGCATACCCAATCGCGTGGCAAACCTGTTCGAATATGGCGATGAACCGAGAGCGGTCTTCGGCCGGGCTGCTGCGTCGCTTGAGTAGCTCACGCAGCGTCTGGCCCTTGACCAGTTTCATGGCCAGAAAAGGCCGGCCATCGTCAAGCGTTCCCAGTTCGTGAACGGGAGGAACGCCCGGATGCTGAAGCTGGCCGGTAATCTGAGCCTCGTTGATGAACCGCAGCTTTCCCTGCGAAAAGAACACCTGGTCCTCGGTTGCCGTGAGGACCTTGATGGCGACATCTCGTTGTAACTGAGTATCATAAGCCCGGTAGACGGTCCCCATCCCACCCTGGCCGATCTGGCTTTGGAGTTCGAAATGGCCAACAGCGGAAAGCGGAACGGGCCGGCCGGCGGAATCTGCGGACGAAGAGCCCTCCGGTGAGGAAGAGCTACCAGAGCCGACGATGGAAGCAACGATACTCTCCCCGTCGTCTTCTCCGACAGGGAGCGACTCACCGGAGGTGTCGGCCCTATGGGCGATTTGGATAGTGGGGTCGATCTCGTGGGGACTGGTGGCATCGGCACGATCGAGTTCACCCGATCGTGGACTCGAACGATCTTGCATGGACATACTCCATACACGGGGGCAAAGGACACCGCGCGCAGCAGCAGCTTTAGAGACACATTATACACCGAAGGTGGGAAATGTGTGGCAGATGGTTTACGGAGGTCAGGCTTTCGGCCGGGCAGGCATTGCCGGAACGCGTGGCGGCAATACGGGTCAGCCTGGAAAACCTTGGCCTACGTTGTGCGAACGCGTTACGGTAGTTCCGTCAGGCTGGAAAGTCTGACCTATGTTACCCCAGCGCGTTACAGCGGTTCTGTCAGGCTCGAAAGCCTAACCTACGTGGCGCGAGCGGCTATTCGCCCTTGCGAGCCTTCAGCACCGGGTCTCGCTTCAGAGGCAGCTCGATCGTGCGTCCGGTTTCGGCCGCTTTGTAGATCGCCAAGATCGCCTCGACCGATCGACGCCCTTCGTATCCGTCGATCGCCGGCCGCGTTCCCTTCTTGATGGCCTTGAGGACATCAAGGAACTGCAGCTTATGGCCGTGATGACCGATCGCCGCCGGATCGGCGGCTCCCCCGCCCGTCTTCGTTCGACTCTGCATTTCCTCGCGGATCTTCTGATCGCTCTTACGCTTCTTGGCGAACTCCCATACCTTAATGTCTTCCTCTTCCATCACGGCCGTGCCCTGATCTCCGTGGATGGCGATCCGCTTGAGAAAACCGGGATAAGCCGACGTCGTCGCTTCGATCACCCCGAGTGCTCCGTTTTCGAAATGCAGTGAAGCGACCGCCGTGTCTTCGACCTGGATGCGTTCGTGCGCTAGCGTAGCGCAGCGAGCCGACAAGTCGGCGATCGGTCCCATCAACCACAGGAGCAAATCGACACTGTGGATCGCCTGGTTCATCAAAGCGCCGCCGCCGTCGAGCTTCCAAGTGCCTCGCCATGCGCCACTGTCGTAGTACTGCTGCGTGCGGTACCACTTGACGTAGGCGTCTCCCAAAGCCAACTTCCCAAACCTTCCCCCGTCAATCGCCTTCTTCATGTATTGACTGGAAGAATGAAACCGCGAGGGGAAAATGGCCGAGAGAACGACGCCCGTCTCTTCGCATGCCTCGATGATCCGATCACACCGCCGCAAGGTGATCTCGAGCGGCTTCTCGACGATGATGTGCTTGCCCGCTTTGGCTGCAGCCACCGCAGGCTCCATATGAGCACCGCTGGGAGTGCAAATCGTCACGACGTCGATGGCATCGTCGGCCAACATCGTGGCCAGTTTTGCATAAGCGCGGCACCCATATTGCTCCGCCAACCGCTCGGCCGCCGGTTCGTACATATCGAAACATCCCACGACCTTGGCTCGAGGAATCTCCTCGATCGCTCGGCAATGGAAGTTGGCGATCATCCCGCACCCGATAATGCCGAAACCGACGGTCATCCCCATTCTCCTCGTCCAAGTTGGTCTGTCGTTGCCTGCGAGCGGCCAACGCCCGCCTCAAGTCGCCTCAAGCGTACGCGTGACGCCGGCCCGGCTCAAGAGGATGACGCCCCCAACAAAATCAGCGTAACCGTTAGGCCGTTCAACAGCATGTGAATCCCGATGGCCGGTGTCAGGCGTCCCGTTTGACGCGTGCTCCATCCCAGGGCGATCGC
>WFWZ01000161.1 GCA_015490875.1 Planctomycetaceae bacterium | reverse complement strand
CCTGTCTCGGGGCTCGGAGATGTGTATAAGAGACAGCGTCCTATCGGATCTCTTCGTCGCATCACATCGATGTCCACATAGATAGGTCACTGTCGCAGTACGTCTACGACGGCGATCATTTGGCGCTGCGGTTCGAAAGCGGCAACCTGGCGGCCAGATATCTGTAAGCGTCCACCAGGGCCATTATGCGAGGCCGAGTGGACGCGGGGCGATGGGCCCCCGGTCGGCACGCGCAAGTCACGACCTCAATCCCAGGTGAGCCGGAGATGAGAGTCGGTATGAGATGAACGTTGCGGCAGGACGATCAGTCAACGACGCTCCGCTGCGGTGACACGACTCGCGGCCGACTCCGACAACCACAGTGACACAGTCATGCCCGTCCAGACGATGGCGCGGAGCACGCCGCGCCGATCGCCTCGCGTCGGCGCACCGTAGCGCAACGATAGGCCTGGAACAACTGTTCGGCTCTACCAGATCACAGCGCGCGCAGAAGCGCACGCCGTCATGCCAGACATTTCGAAGAGGTTCGCTATCTCGAACGAAGATTGGCTATCGACCAGATGTCTCGTCGGAGTCTGTCTCGACGAACTCCTGCCCCCGACTTACCCATCCCGCGGGCGGCCACGCGTTCGGTGTGCCCGCCGTCGGGCGCGCCGTTGCCGCTTCCGCTCCGTTCGCTCCTTGCGCTCGATCACTCGGTGCTCGCGCACATGCTCCGGATGCGACTCCTTCCACGTCCAAGGTAAGCGCCGCTCGTAGTTGGTTTCGCCTGCCAACAGGGCGTCCAGCACATCTTTGACGTAGTACCATACATCCAGCTCGCTGCGCCAGGCACTGCTCACCAGCGTCAGCATCCCCGCCGCCCGCTCGCCGCCGCGAACCGACCCGTGGAAAAGCCAGTTCTTCCGCCCGACCGCCACCTGCCTCATCAGCTGTTCCGTCTCGTTGTTGTCGAACGGGATCTTGGGGTCGTCCAGATACCGCGTCAGCGGTTCCAGATGGTTGCGCACGTATTGCAGCGCCTTGCCGAAATCCGACTTCGGAAGAATCACGTTCCGTATCCGCTCCTCCGCCTCGCGAAGTGCCTCCCGCATCGAGTCCCAAATCGGACCCGCCTTCTCGCGCCGCAACGCCAATCGCTGCTCGGGCGACAAGTTCCGCGCCTCATCTTCAATGTCGAACAGCTCCTGGTACCACAACATCCACTGGCGCCGGTCCTTCGGATATGCCTGGGATTCGATGATCTTGCGGCGCGCGTGCGCATTGCAGGCGGCTCGCTGGATCTTCCCATGCGACGCCGCCACAATCGACTCGAAGCCCGACCAGCAGTCTCCCAAAAGGGTTCCCTCGTACTCATCGAAGAACAGCTCCGGCCCATCGCGGTGGCGGCTTACCGTGAAGTCGAACACGTTCAGCGGAACTTCGATCCCGCGGTAGACCCACATCCTGCCGCTGATACTCGGTTTGTTCGAGGCGATGGCCTCGCTCAACACCTCATGAATCCTGCGTTGCCGTCGATCCTCGAGGTCCAACTCGGGAAGGTGCTTGGGTACCAGGAGCGTCACGCGCGTTTCATCGGTGGCGACCACCGAGTCCCCCTGGACCAGACGTTTGAAGTAGTCCAACAGCGGCTCGAGCACGAAGTGGGACTGAGCCAGAATGTTGTAGAGGGTGCTCCGAGAAGGCCGCCATCCGATACTGGCGAAGTAATCCTGCTGACGGTACAGGGGAAGGTGATATCCGTACTTGCCGGTGATGACCTGGGCAGCGACCGAGGTGTCGTACCGGTTGCCTTCGACCAGGCTCGTCGGACGCTCGGGCGAGACGATGCCGCACTCGGGAGCCCCGGCACAAGCATACTTGGGATAGAGTGTGACACGCACCAGGGCTTTGGGAGGCGTGTACTCGAGCGTGCTCGTCTTGTCCCACATTTCCTTGGGGAGCAACTGCCGCTCGCCGTGCTTGGCACAGTGCTTGAGCGCTTCGTCGATTTCCGCCGTTTCTTCATAGCGCGGGATATAGTCGGGAAAGCTCTCGTCTGTTCGACGGCGTTTCTTGCGCCGATGAGCGGGAACCTCCTGGTACTGATCCTCGAGCGCGTCGGCGAGGCCTTCCGCGGCATCCGCCGCCTCGTCGGTATCGCCGAAATCGAGTCGCAATTGATTCGGGTCGTCGATATACCGCTCGCTACGATTGCGAAAGCGCTGTTGGATCAGTTCGTCGTACGCTTTCTTCCAGCCGGCGACTTCGGCTTTGGCCTTCTCGAGTTCGGCTTGCATTTCCTGGAGCCGACTGTCGAGCGATCGAATCTCCTGACGATGCGATTCGATTTGAGCATCCTTGGAAGAGAGATCTGCGGCCAGCGTTTCCAAGGCCGAGTTCTTTTCGGCGAGCAGTTCGAGGAGTTGAGTCTTGGTCAGAGACGTTCCATCGTTCATGCCTGCAAGTGTAGCAAAAGCAGTCAAAAGCGCAAGACCCCTGGCGCATCTTTTTGTCGTTTTTTTCAAAAAAAGTGCATGTGTGCGTCTCTATCTTTGGCGATGTTGCATCAACGATGACACAGATGCGTCTTGAGTGCGCGATTGTTTGGTCATAGTTCAGGCGGCGTGCTCTTTTTCTGGGTGCGCATATCGTTTGCGACGGTGAGTTGAACCGACCAGTGAGACGCCGGCCAGTAGCATCGAAAGCTGTGTTGCATCGAGCCTGAGAGAGGGGACATCGTTATCGTCGCTATGGAGTGGTTCGAACGTTCCCGATTCCAGGACACGGTAGTAGAGCCAGAATCCGCCGGATTCGAAGTAGAGCATCTTGAGGCGATCTCGCTTGCGATTGATGAAGACGAAGAGACTGCCGTCGGTGGGGTCGGCGTCGAATTCGGATCGCACGAGACCGGCGAGGCCATGGATGCCCTTGCGCATGTCGGCCGGACGTGTGTAGACGAAGATCTTCAGGTCCGAGGCGATGGTCAGCACGGCTTATCCTCCTGAGCAACTCCACTGGCGTGCAGGACCTTGTCGAGAACGAGCCGGCCGACGCTGGGGTCGGATCCGACGGCGATTTCGATGGCGCCGGGGAGTCGGACGATGAAGCCGTTGTTGGGAGGAACGGGAGCGGCAGCTTCCGCCAGGCGGACGGGAAGGAAGGGCGCGGTGGTAAGCGCATCGTTCGGAGTCGGAAGAGCGTGATTTTTCAGGCGGCGCTTCCAGTAGTGGAATGCACTAACCGAGACGCCTTCGCTTCGGCAGAAGTCGGTGACGGTCTGTGCGGAATCGGAGAAGCGTTTGAGGCGGTCGGACCAGAGTCGGGTTTTGGCGGGATCGGGACGACGGGCCATGGGGCACCTCCTTGGTCTTGGGAGTTTGAAACCGTTTCTCCCTCCAAGGTATCCGACCCGTCAACCATGGCCCTGGTGAACGCTTACGGCTCAAAAGGCGGCTCGACGGCCACTCGCCCGAAACTGCCGCCTCCAACACCCACCCGGCCGCGTCCAAGCCGCAGCCACCATCCAGGACGTCGCCCGCCTTCGTCGAGCTTCCACCTCTGGCCATCAGCGGAACCACCGAGTGCGA
>WFWZ01000160.1 GCA_015490875.1 Planctomycetaceae bacterium | reverse complement strand
GGATTCTTCCTCGAGGACGAACGGCCAGATAGATCCAACTGTTCGACTCGAGTTCCGATTGGATGAGTGGCGCTCCCCACAGAAGGAGTCCCAGGAGACAGGTCACTTCGACGACGAGCACGAAGATGACCGAGCCCATGACGAGTTGCGATACATCTGCTCGTGAGCGGCTTTGCACGAGAAAGATCAGCACAGGTGTGAAGAAGGCGAGGACGCACCAGGAGGCGATCCGGAAACCCGAAAGCGACCGTCGCCACTCGAATCGGAAAGCAGCCCAGATCGAACGCCCATCCACAATTCATTCTCCTTGTCCGGCTGGAGTCATCACGTCTCCCCCGACCGCTTCCCCTCGGTGCATCTTCATCAGCGTAGTGAAAAGGGTATCGAGCGAGTGCCCCGGCGTGTCGAGTTCTTCCAGGACGACTGATTGATCCGCCAGGACGCGCTGCAGCCGGCGACGGAAGGCATCCGTCGATCGCACGGTCATCGTCAGGCCGGTTCGGTGAGGCAGAAAGCGGAGGGAGAAGACGTCGGGGTCGTCCGCCATTTCACGGGCCACCCGGTCCATGCGCGTGCCGCGCAGGCGGACTTCGCCCACGATGTTCCCCAGGTCGGCCGCGATGTCGTCGGCCGTGCCACTCGCCAGCAGCCGGCCTCCGCATAGCAGCAAGAACGACCGAGTGATCTCTTCGACTTCGTGGAGCACGTGGCTGGCCAAAAGGAGGTTCCTTCCCTCACGCACCCACTTCTGAAGCAACTCGGTCATGGCGAACCGGCCGATCGGGTCGAGTCCGTTGAAGGGTTCGTCGAGAATGAGCCAGTCCGGTTCGTGCGCGAGCGCCTGAGCGAGCTTGATGCGTTGGCGCATCCCGAGCGAGTAGGTCTGGATCGGGCGACGCATCACGTCGGCCAGTCCAACCTCGGCCAGCGCCGTTTCGGCTCTGTGTTGGGCCTCGGAGTGTGGATACTGGGTCATCTCCAGCAGATAGGTGACCCACTCGAGTGCCGAGACATTCCAGTGCGCCGGGTCGACCGCCGGGCAATATCCGAGGCGGCGCAAGAGCTGCGGCCGGTTCCAGGGGTTCTGACCGAAGACGCGGACGCGGCCGAGCGTCGGCTTGAGTTGTCCCGTGAGCAAGTTGATCAACGTCGTCTTACCCGAGCCATTGGGGCCGATCAAACCATACGCTCCCGGCGGCAGTGACAACGAAATGTCGTTGATGCCGATGACGAGTTTGTAGAGTTTCGTGACGCGCTGGAGTTCGATCATGGGGGTCAGTTCAGGAGCGCAAAGGGGTCAAGATGCGAGCTCGAGCGAGAACGAGGGCGAACGCGCTGTAGGCTGCCAGGAGGATCAAGGCAGGGGCGGCACGGTCGAAGTCTTCCACGCCGAAGATCCATGCCTGGACTTTGCCGATCGTGTGCTTCACCGAAACCCACCACCAGTCGCCTCCTCCGGTGACGCGGCGGAGCGTCAAGTGGGCGACCCATCCGACGATCCAAAGAGCGAACCAGCCGAACCCGGCGTAGCGCCGCTCAACGGTCAGCGACGAGAACATCAACGCCAGCGAGGCAGCGGGAATCATCAAGACGAGCGTCGCCGCGCCGACGCGCAGCGGCAGGTCCCACGTCACGTACAGAACACTCAGGTTCGGGGAAAGCATCACGGCCAGAATATACAGGCCGGTCGCAGGCAACAGCGTGATGAGCGACAGGTAGGTAAAGATGACCATGGCTTTCCCCAGTAGGTATTCCCACGACGTCAACTCGTGCGAGAAATAGAGGAGGTACGCGCGTGTGCGCAGGTCCTGCGTGATGAGGCTCGGGGCGAACATCCCGACCACGAGCACCATAAGGGTTCCTTGGAGGTAGCGTAGGAAAACGAGCAACAGCATGGACCAGAAGGCGTGGCGGATCATCGCAGGATCCTGCCTCAGATCGGGCACGATCGCCGCAGCTTCCGGGAAGGACTGGATGGCTAGAATCAGCATGCGCCGCGCGATGAGTGAATGATCGACGCTCTGTTCGTAGAGAAAGAAGCCGACGCCGAGGTAAACGGTCGGGAGCCAGGCCAACACGAGTAGCCGTCGGAGCCACGGGTTGCGCCAGGCGAGTCGCGTGCCGTTGGCCGCGATGACGTACCATCGATCCCAGCGTCCGTGGAGCTTCCCGTTCCACGGCCGGTATCCCAATTCATGCAGGGTCATCCGATGGCGACTCCACGGCTTCGAGGAAGAATTGTTCGAGCGAACGTCGGGCGGGGCGGAATGCGCGCACGACAACGCCAGCCTCTTCCGCGGCCGCGAAGAGGCGCGCTGAGTCGACCTGCGATCGTTCGACGGCCAACTTCCGTCCATCCAACGATTCCACGGTGCAGCCGAGCTGACGCAACTGTGTCGCCAGTTCCTTCGGATCACCTGATGCGATCTCCACTTCCCACGAGTCCTGAACGGGAGCGAGGAGCGTGGCCAGGTCTCCTTTGCCGACCACACGACCATGCCCCAGCACGACGACGTGGTCGCAGACTTCCCGCACGTCGCGCAAGATGTGCGTGGAGATGAGGATCGATTTGCCGTGTTGGCGAGCCAGCAGGCTCACGCGGTGCAACATGGCATCGCGTTCTTCGGGGTCGAGACCAGAAGTGGGTTCATCGAGAATCAACAGGGGTGGATCGTGCACGATGGCCGACGCGAACCGGATCTTCTGTCGCATGCCGGTCGAGTAGGTTTCCACGGCCCGATAGCGCTCCTGCTGCACTCCGCAAAAGTCGAGGATCTCGTGGGCTCGGCGCAGCCCTTCTCGGTACGGAAGTCCCGACATCTGCGCAGCGAAGAAGACCATTTCCACGCCCGTC
>WFWZ01000159.1 GCA_015490875.1 Planctomycetaceae bacterium | reverse complement strand
GTGACAACTTCGTTGATGCCGCAAGGCGTTGAGCACCGGCCCGAGCGGATCGATTGCCGGGCGTTCATCCGGTGACAACTTCGTTGATGCCGCAAGGCGTTGAGCACAGACCGAACACGGCGATGCGGACGTAGCGACGTCCGTGACAACTTCGTTGATGCCGCAAGGCGTTGAGCACTTCCGATTGAGGGCCCTGGCCCCGGAGAAATACGTCGTGACAACTTCGTTGATGCCGCAAGGCGTTGAGCACGTTTGATAGCGTTTGCGATGTGGCTGGAGTCGAAGAGTGACAACTTCGTTGATGCCGCAAGGCGTTGAGCACATCTCCGCTTTCGCCCGCTTTTGCAGCCACGGCCGAGTGACAACTTCGTTGATGCCGCAAGGCGTTGAGTAAAACAGTGTCCTGCCACTCACGCGGAGATCAGCAGGCTCGTGTTCTTTCCACTCGTTTACAGCGCTAATGGAAAACATCGCCACCGTTCATGAGAGTGACGTCGGCAGGATTATTTCAGGTTGTATCTCAAGCGATTGTGACAGGACCCGGCTATATGAGGATGAGGAAAGTGAGTGTGTCGTCGTGTGGAGGAGAAATGAATACCTCCATCGTGGGTATCAGGTATAGTGGTCAGATTGCGGATGAGTCTGACAAGGTACGAAGAAGGGCAAAGACGATATGAAGGTAAAACGCGTCACCATATCACAAACCGATGGCGAAATCGTCGCACGGATCGAGTTCGCTGATGTGGATAAGACGGGATTCATGTCTACCGAAGACAGAAACCCGTCTCGCGGTTTGGGCGTGTATCTCGGCCCGTCATGGGAAGACGATGTTGCAAGCAAGCCTGGGGACCATGGCGTCGTAGTACGTGGCGTCTCGGACGCTCCGAGCGTGATGGAAGCCTGGGAGGCATTCATGGCGGCTCTCGACGGTAGTGGACGTCTCGAAGTCGGCCAGGTGATCTGGGAGGCGGACGATGAGGGTTAGAATCACGTGCGACGCAGGTGGAAGGACGTTCTTCGCCCGGCATAGGGGTCCACTGGCAGAATCCGACATGGATTGCTGCAGCAAGTGTTGTACAATAGGGGCTAGTGGCCCGAGCATCATCGGTCACCGCGGGGCAAGTACTGCGGCCGTGCCATGACGTTCCGGCCGGGGATGCTCGTGGGCCGCTTGTGCCGCTCTTTCAAGATCGCTGCCCCTTCGCGGCGGCGACCTCCTGGGTATCGGCGTCTATCGAGCCGGCACTTTGGGTGTCTCGGACGGTGTATAGTTCGCGTAACTCCGGTACATGGCCTTCGACGATTCTCCTTAACGGCTTTGTCCCACGAGATCGTCTTCCGCCTGTACAATCCGCCGCAAGCTGGCAATTCCGGTGGGAGGCTTCTTCTGCCAGGGGACGACGGCGAACCGCTGAGCCAAAGACTCACGGACGTTGCGGATGTACGGAATCTCGTGGTACTTCCGCTGCCGCAAGACCGGGTCGGAGACCTCGAGAGGGCAAAGGCTCTGGTTGCTGATCCAGGCAAACGGTTCAATGTCAGCGCGCCTCAAGTCCTCCTGAAGCTCCTTAGCTTCGTGGACTGGCGTTGCTTCTGGTAGCGTCACAATGAGGACGCGGGCGAAGTCGGGATCGCGAAGGCGCGGCAGGAGTGCTTCGACGTAATCCGGCATCTGGCTCGACTGCCGGGTGACTTCGCGGTGATAGGCGAGAGCCGAATCGAGCAGAAGAATCGTGTGCCCCGTGGGTGCCGTGTCCAAAACGACGAAGCGATCGGTCCCGTTGGCCACGGTTCGAGCGAACGCACGAAACACCGCGATTTCCTCGGTGCACGGAGAACGCAAATCTTCCTCCAGAAGAGCACGGCCCTGTTCGTCGAGATGCGCTCCCGCCGTCGCCATGACTTCGGCCGTGTACTCTCTTGTCTCCTTTGCCGGGTCGATTCGGCTCACCGTCAGATTCGGAATCGCATCACCTTCCAACGTCGTTGCCAGATGAGCCGCCGGATCGGTAGTCGACAGCAGCACTTTATGCCCTCGATCGGCTAGTGCCACGGCGAGCGCCGCAGCCACCGTTGTCTTGCCGACACCGCCTTTCCCCATCGTCATGATGACGCCGCGTCCCGCCCGAGAAATCTCATCGACCAGTGCCTTCAAACCGACAGCGAACTCCGGCAGGACTTCGTCTGCTATATCCGGTGCGCAGCCGGTGTGCGGGTTGCCGACTCGCAATAGAGCTTGGACTCCCAGCAAGCCGGTGGGCAGCAGGGGTGCGGTGGTACGAGGCAAGGAAGCGAGTTCATCCGGCAGAGCACGTAATGCCTGCTCGCATCGTGCCTGCATGGCGGCCGCGTATTCATCGTCATCTGTCTGAGCCGAAAAGACACCGTTGATAACGAGTCGCTGGTTTTGCACTCCAAGCTGCTGGAGTTCACTGCTGGTTCGAGCTGCTTCCTGGAGCGCGGATGCTTCGGGGCGGGTGACCAGCACGAGCGTCGTTTTCTCTGCGTCGGAAAGGACGGCGACACTCTGTTCGTAGAGCTTTTGCTGAGCCTGAAGACCCGCTAAGGGACCGAGACACGACGTCCCCGTGGTATTCGTCTCCAGGAACCCGGACCACGCTGACGGAAGCGTTAGCAATCGAAGCGTGTGGCCGGTGGGAGCGGTGTCGAAGATGACGTGATCGTATTGCGCCGTTGCCGAGTCATCGCCCAGCAATCGAGAGAACTCGTCGAAAGCAGCGATCTCCAGCGTGCAGGAACCGGAGAACTGCTCTTCCATGCTCGCCACCGCAGCGTCCGGAAGGACGCCTCGGTAAGGCCCAACGATTCGCTCCCGGTACTGCCGTGCCGCTTCGGCAGGATCGATATTCATGGCGTGAAGATTGGGCACGCCGTTGATGGGCGTCGGTTCGCTCGCAATCTTCGTTGCCAGCACATCGTCCAGATTCGAGGCCGGATCGGTGGAAACGAGCAACACGCGACGGCCCTCTTCGGCAAGCTGCACGGCAGTCGCACAAGCCATCGACGTCTTGCCGACTCCGCCCTTGCCGGTGAAGAAAAGGATCCGCGTTGGGTTGGGAAGTAGTGCCATCGTGAATTCCTCAGCAGCATCCAGTATCGCCGCAACATCTGTCGCTAGAAGCAATGGGCAAGCTCGATGGCTTGAGTGTGGAACCGGTCCACAAGGCGAGGTTGGCTCGCGATGGGTATTCGCCGCGGCTGACCACGCGGTCATCGACGATCACTAAGGGAAGACAATCGGTTCCCTCGCTCTCCAGTAGCTGTTGCACCTGCCTGTTGGCGGCAAACTCCTGCGGTTGCTGAGCCAGATTGAATCGCTCCACCTGGTGGCCTTGCGATTTGAGCCACTCCAGGTCGCCGGCGAACCGGGGCAAGACGGGATCGACCTCTGGGCCACAGACGCCGGTCGAGCAGCACATCGGTCGGTCGTAGATTTGAACCTTGCTCATGCGAACCTCCCTATCATCGTTCATCGTCGAAAAGCGATCATTATGTGCAAAAAAATCAAAGGGCAGCAATGAGCCGCTTGAGGGCTTCCAGCTTGTCGGTATTGATGCAGTAACAGACTTTCGGTCCGTCGATTTCACCTTGGATCATGCCCGACTCCTTTAAGATCTTCAGGTGTTGGGAAACGGTCGACTGGGCGAGCGGCAACTCGGCGACGATCTCTCCGCAGATGCAGGTTTCGCGATCGATCAGCAGACGCAGGATCCGAACGCGAGCCGGATGAGCCATGGCCCGAGCCAGTCGGGCCAGTTCCTCGGCGCTGGCATCATCGGGCAGCTTCACCGGCTTCGAGCTGCATTTTTGTCTTCCGGCCTTTTTCTTCTTGGCCACGGGCAATGTCCTCATCGTTGATCGACGATAGACTATATCGGCAACGCCCTCCGAAGTCAACCACTCTTTTTTGAAGGAATGAAGGAGTTCGGTATGCGTCATTCGATCCGGCTCGGCGTGCCTTCGCCTTGCGGGGATCGGGAACCGCAGATCCCTCTCAGTTTGCGGATTCAGTGGCAGAATCCGAGATGGATCACCAGGCTCATCGGAGAGCACGCGACCGCCCACGACTGAAGACACTTTGTCACGAGACGGCGACGCCGCTGTCGTAGCCAATCATATGCGATACTTCCGCTGAGATGGCCATGCGGTATCATATGTGAAGGGGCAGTCCGGTGCACTCCGCTTTGCAAGGATTTCATCGCAGATCGATGGATGAGCCGACAACCTCAACCGAATTCTACCTTGATGAGTTGCTACCGCAGGTCTACCACGAGTTACGTCAGATAGCTCAGGCCAGAATGGCCGCGGAATGCGATACTCAGACACTCCAGCCGACTGGTCTGGTGCACGAAGTCTATCTCCGGTTCCTGCGTAGCGGGCGCGTCCGTTGGGCCGACCGACGCGAATTGCTCATTGCTGCTGCCGAGGCGATGCGCCGCATTCTCATCGATCGAGCTCGAAGTCGAAAACGGCAGAAGCGGGGGGGCGGCTGGGCACGAGTTAGCCTGGAGGAAGCGGTCCAGTCCGCATCCGCCCCCGACCTGATTCACATGGAGCTGGCCGAGGCTTTGGGAGAGTTCGAACAACTGGCACCGGAGGCGGCGCAAGTTCTGAAGCTGCGGTACTTTGGGGGGTTGAGTCTGGATGAGATCGCCGAGCTTCTTGGCTTGTCCCGTTCCACGGCCTACCGGCGTTGGAAGTTCGGGCTGGCCTGGCTGCTCCGCTATCTCGATCATATCGAGCGATCTTGAGCCATGGTGCTCCATCCCAAGCCCCTTCGCTTCTCCGAGAAAAAACCCTCTGCCGCGTGAAACGAACGGCAAGCTTTTGTCGCTATCTTTGTAGGGGGCCCCACTGGAGTGTTTAGGGTCCGAGACGTGGATAGGCGTAAGCGATGGGATGCCCAAGCGTGAGAATGCCAATGGGCACGTGGGAACGAAGAGTCGAGCAGTTGCTGGCCGAAGTTGCGAACCTCCCTTCCGAAGAAGAACGGAAGCGGTATCTCGACCATGCTTGCCGGCGCGATCCATCGGTTCGGGCGGATGTCGAAGAGCTTCTCCCCTATTACTTGGTCGCGGACCAAAAGTTCAGCGCAGTTCCTCTGGAGCGGGTTACCGCAATGCTGTCCTCCACCACGCCCAACGCCAAGGGTGGGGATGCGAAGTGGGCGGCCGTCCTTGAGACGCTCGACCCGCCTCAGCGTTCTGATTCAATCGGCACGCTGGGAGCGTACCAGGTCACGGAAGTGATCGGACACGGCGCGATGGGAGTCGTCCTCAAGGCATACGATGCGAAACTCGGGAGATACGTTGCGATCAAGGCACTCCTCCCTGATTTGGCCCATCGGGACCACTATGTGAGATCCTTCTTGGCTGAATCGCGTGCGATGGCTGCGGTCCGCCACCCCAACGTCGTGGCGATCCATGATGTGGAAGATCGACATGAGCCGCCTTACTTAGTGATGGAATATGTGGAGGGCGAGTCGCTACAAGCCGCTTTGAGGCGTGGCGTCCGGGTGGAACTCGTAGACGTCATTCGGATCGGCATCGAGTTAGCCAGAGCTGTAGAAGCGATCCATGCTCAAGGGATCGTGCACCGTGATATCAAGCCGTCGAACATCCTGATCGAGCGTTCGACCGGGCGTGTTAAAGTGACCGACTTCGGGATCGCGATCGCCACGTCACGAATAGAAGAAGCGATGCCGGCCGGAACGCTGTATTTCATGGCTCCCGAACAATTCCAAGGGAGGGCGATCGACGAGCGCATCGACGTGTTTTCTGTGGGGTGCGTCTTGCGGATGTTGGCTCGACACGTTTCTCCGTCACCAATGCCGCCGAACATCCACTTTGCTCTAAGACAGCTGTGTTACTCAACGGAGCGACGGGTTCTCGACCGATTACAGAAGCTTTGTCAGCAGATGACTTCGGTTTCTCCCGGCGATCGGCCTGCCTCAATGGGAAGTGTTGGAGAGGAGTTGGAAGAGATCGCCGGGGAACTGCAACGAGCGAGCCGGGGGGCTCGAAACCGTCTTGCGACAAGCAGACGATTGCTAATTGTGTCCGTACTCGTGGGAATGGTGACCTTCGTATTCACCTGGAGGGTGGCAAACCGAACACGCCGTCCTGAAGCGAACGATTGGAGGTCTACACGGGTGGTCGCTGCGGATGGCCGGAAGATCGTGATTGCGTTCGATCTCTACGATTCGGCGGCTCCCCAGCCTTATCAAGTCGATAAGGTGGTATTGGTAACGGAGCCCGATGGCGTCCGTTACTGGCGTCCCGAACGTTCTGGAGAATGGGGAGAGATCGTTTACCGATTCTGTTTTCCGGCGCCCGTGCGCCACGCGACCCTTTCGTGCCGTATGACAATCTGGCAGTTGTTGGACGCGCTGGCGGAAGCAGAGCTTCACGTCTCGCCCGACGGAAACGCATGGCATGAAGTAGCTCACCTGCGGGACGGTTTTCCCGATGCCACGCATATGGGACCGGTGACGGTCGTCGAGCCGCTGCGCGGATCACGTGAGGTCTACGTGAAAGCACGGCTCCGATCACATGATCGCGGAAGACGTCACGACGGGATGGCGTTGGGGCCCGCTTATGCGCAGTTCCTGCGTTGCGATTCTCTTGGAACGTACGGCAAAGTGTTTTACCTCAGCGTAGAACTAGAAGTTGATAAGAGCAGAGTTCTTCGTAGCAGAAACCGTCAGTGAATATGAGGATGTCTGGCCCATGGACAAACAGCGTCCGAAACAGCCACCAATTGCACCACCAGTAATAGCCCCTCCAAAGGTGGTTGCCCCCTTCAAGTCTGATAGAGGCGACCAAGTACCCGATCTTCCCGAATCGGATGCCGGCCGATGGCAGTACGCTTCGCGGAAACGCCGTCCCCGGCGTGGAGCCTGGCTCGCGTGGATCTCCATCCCGCTAGGGGCGATCTCCGGGATCTCGGTAGCGCTTGTTCTCTTGTGGGTTTGTTTCGGCAGAGACCCTCTGGGGATCATGAACCGCGAGGTGGGGATGAGCCGCAAAGAGTCGTCCGACGGAAACCGTGTTACTGCCCATTCATCAGCGGTGGCGCGTTCTCCTTTAGCGCCCGCCGTGAAGCAACGGAAGGAAACGGCAGGAGTCTCACAGAATGGAAAGTCGGAAGCAGAGAAGGCGGCGTCACGAGCGAGAACGTCTCAGGGCGGGCGGCCATCGGCCGGACGCAATGAGAACCTGAACGCAGTTCCTCGTGTCGTTCGAAAGAGAATCGAACAGGGTATCGCCTTCTTCTCAAGAAAGGAGTACCGTCGCGCCTTGGAAGAGTTCCAAGCGGCGTTGAAGAATGCTCCTCGCAACGCAATAGCGCTTACATACCGGGGGTTATGCCGCCACAAGCTGGGCGACGTCTACGGTGCCTTAGCCGACCTGGATCGCGCGGTAGAATTGGCTCCACATTCGCATATACCGTTGAAGGCTCGAGGTGGTTTCTGGATGGCCAACGGCGACTTGCGGAAGGCCGTATCCGACTTCACAGAGGCGATACGCCGAGCTCCCAAGGACGTCGCATCCTACCGCTCGCGCGCTGTGGCCTGGCGGCGCCTTCACCGCTACGAGGAAGCGCTGAATGATTTGAAACGAGCGCTCGAAATCAATAGCGGTGACGTAAAATCACTCGTAGAGCGATCGATGCTGCACTCTACCGCACGGGATCCTCGGTTTCGCGATGGCCGAAAGGCCCTAGAAGAAGCTTTGCAAGCGAAAAAGCTCCTCATGCAACCTTCCGCAGAAGTGTTGGCTGCCATCGCGGCCGCTCATGCCGAATTAGGAGATTTTGATAAGGCGGTGGAGTATCAGGCCGAGGCTGTCAAGCTGGCGGAGGGAGAGTTGCGGGAGGAATATCAGAGGTACTACGATCTCTTCGCCATGAGGCGTCCACTGGGGCGGCCAGAGAGTTCGCAAGAGTCTGAGCAGAAGACGCCGTCACGCCTGCCGCTCGACAGTGCTCCACCTGCTCTAGGCGAGGGTGCTCGTGAATCCGGTCAGCCGTCGGTCCCTGACGACCGTCTCTCCATTCCGGCGGACGCTGCTAGGCGGAAAGCCGAGAGCATCTTTGACGAGGCGCATGGAGAGGAAATTCGACGCATCGAGCAACTTCCTTTCCCCGATCGATTCGAAGCGTACCGGCGTCTCACTTCGCAACTCCAAGATGAGGCAGTTCGCGAGAAGAATCCTGTTCACAAGTACGTCTTGCGGCGTCGTGCTGTCGACTGTGCCATCTCATCGGGTGACCCTGCCCTTACCTGGGACGCAATCAAGACATTGACTGCTGAATACCGGGTCGATGAACTCGCGATGCGAGCCGATGCCGTTCGGAAGTGGGACAAGACCAGCCAGACGATCTTCAAGGGGGAACAGCGGAGGAGGGTCCAAAGGGAGCTTGTACGAGTCATTGTCGAGCTGGCGGAACAGATGGAGAACGCGGGACGTCTGGAAGAAGCAATGGAGCTCTACAAGCGAGCCCTTGACCTGGCGTCTGTGAACAAGGAGCTCCGTCGGCAGATTCGTCAATCGCTCGACAGCCTTCGCCAACGCGCGGCTACCCTGTGCAAACTCGAAGAGTTGGAGGAGCGCTTGAGGCAAGATCCTTCGGCAGAGAGAGAACTCGAAGTCGGTATCGTCTTGGCCGTCGAACTTGAAGACTGGAAAGCGGCACTGCCTCATCTGGCGAGGTGCTCGGATAAAGAAGTACGTGCAGCAGCCAAGAAAGACATCGCCGGTGCACAAGAGCCTGAACACGCGGCAGACATCGGTGACCTTTGGTGGAAACTTGGCGAGGCGGCGTCAGATGCCCGTTTGAGTGAGGCGTTCAAGGCACGAGCCTTCCATTGGTATCTTCCTGTTCTCGACCGATTGGGGCCGCTCCGCGCCAAGGCGATTCGAAACCGATGGGAACGATACCAGAAATCCAGTAACGCAGTTTCGGGAAAGCCACAAAAATCGGCCGCTGTTTTTCGAGCGACTCCGCCATCCATTATCGCTTTCGATCTCTTCGCGCCGAACCAGCCGAAGCCGTTCTATATCAACGGCATCGTGCTCGGCACGGAAAGCAACATTCGCTATTGGAAACCTGCTGTCGCTGGGCAGTGGGGAGAAATTGTCTATCGATTTCAGTTTCGCCATCCCATCAAGGCGGTGACGCTCACGGCGAGATTAGCCGTTTGGCGGTCGATGGACCCAACAGCTGAGGCGATGTTATATGTTTCCTCCGACGGAAAGACCTGGAGTGAGATCGCTCGGCTGAACCAAGGACGCGAGATCTCTAGTCACGACGATCCCGTGACCATCGATGCGCCTCTAGTGGGACAGCGGACCATTTACGTCCGAGCCGTGCTACGGTCGGGCAGAGGAGGAGCCATCTATGCTCAGTTCCTGCGTTCTTATACGAATGAAACCGACAAGAAACCGTTTGAAATGAAGGTGGACTTCTGATCGTTCTCCCGTGGCTTTTCGACAAGTGCCCCAGCAACGCGTGGCGCCACGGGCAACCTCCCCGATCCCATGGACACCGGGCTGGCTACGGCGTTCAAACTTCCTGCTTCATTTTTGGAACCGCCGGAATATGTACTCGAGACAATCTGTCTACCATCGTTGCTGAGTCGCGTCAGCACCATGTCGCGACGGCGTACTTCGTGCTGAACCACTCGTCGAACCCCGCCCTGGCCGCCGTCATGAAATTCTTCTTTGGGTTACGTCTGGGGCCTTTACCGGAAAAGTCGGGTGTGAGCGTCCCCAGATGCCAATCTCCGAAATGTCCGGTGGCATAGCCATGCTACCTCAGCACTTCGGCGAGTGTCACTTCCGATGCGCGCAGGTAGCCGGCATTCGCCGTGGGAATGCCATAGCGGGAAGGCTGGCGTCCGGTAAGGCAGCTTCCGCGAGTCGGGCTGCAGAGGGGCGCGTCCATGGGCTCGACGGCCGGTGCGAACAGTATGTCACAAAGCGATTGCTCGTGATGCCCACATCGGTTGCTTTCATGTGGGGGCTCGCAAGGTGGACCTGCAGCACCACGTGGAAAACGTCGGGCGTGGTTGCCAGCCCCTGGAGTCCGAACACCAGGTTAGCAGGCAAGAGCAGCCAGAACCAGGAAGAGGCCTGTTTCCGAGGCTGGCGATTGTAGGGTTATTTTTGGAACAGGAGAGAGCGAGGGCCGGTGGGTGAGAGCCATTGATGCAGCGAGTAGAGCTGGTTACGCTGAAAAGGTGACTGGACTCGGAGATTCTGGGTGCTGAGAGACTCGTTTCCGGGCGGCTAAGCAGAGATTCCGAGATCCGGAACAGACACCGGTGAGAAGTGTGCCGACGATGTTGAGTCGATTGGGTGAGTTGCCTGATGGGTGAGCGCGGAAACCGGGCGAACGACGCGCGGACTCGAACTGCCGAAATGATGGGTGGTGATCCGCTCGCCGAATCGACTGAAGCGAAGGCAGGAACCGATCCCTCCTTGCACTCGGAAAATCGAGAGTCGAGCCGAAATGGCAAGGACGAGCGGGACGTTGCAGGCGGACGTTTTTCCAACATGGCGACCCGTCCATTGGCTCCGCCTGACGAAGGGAGTCCAACGGAGGAGTCCGAATGTGCGTTCGTCTCCACTGATCCCGGATGGGAGCCGGCGAGCGACTCTCCGGAGGCATCTCGGTTCCTCGGGCCCTACCAGCTGCTCGAGGAAATCGGGCGCGGCGGGATGGGCGTCGTCCTGAAAGCCAGAGACTCGAAGCTCGGACGCCTGGTCGCCATCAAGATCCTCCGGCCCGAACTGGCGAAACAGTCTCATTACCTCCAAGCATTCCTGTCAGAAGCACGAGCGATGGCCGCCGTGCGCGATCCGCACGTCGTCGCCATCCACAGTGTGGAGGACGGTCGGAGTCCTCCCTACCTCGTGATGGAATACATCGACGGCCGATCCCTGGCCGACTTGCTGCGCGAGGGGCGCCGGTTCTCTCTTGATGAGATTCTCCAAATCGGTATCGAGTTGGCTCGGGCGCTCGAGGCGATCCATGCGCGCGGTATTCTCCACCGGGACATCAAACCGTCGAATGTCTTGATCGAAGAGAGTACTGGTTGCGTGAAGGTCACCGACTTCGGTGTGGCGGTGTCGGCGTCCCGCACCGAAGACCTTCCTCCAGCCGGAACACTGAATTACATGGCACCCGAGCAATTTGAACGGGGGCCCATCGACGCGCGTTCGGATCTCTTTTCACTCGGATGTGTTCTCCACGCCATGCTGCATGGTGCGCCACCCTCGACCGGCGGCGCCACTCCCATCGCGCATGTCTCGGAAAACGGTTCGCTCGAGCGCGAGCGCCAAGCACGTCTTCAACGTCTTGTTGACTCGCTGATTGCCGAGTCTCCAGAAGATCGCCCCAATTCAGCTCGCGAAGTCCGCGAACAACTGGAAGGTTTGCTTCGCGCATCGCGGCCGGACCATGTTCCGTCCGAAGTGCGTTCTCTTTCCATCAGCACTCGCGTTCTCGGACTGGTGAGCTTTGTTGCCGCCATTGCCCTGGCAGTGTGGTTCTTTCCGTATCGCTGGGAGTCTCGTGTTTCGCGACCGACGGCTCATGGCCAGCCTGCCTCGTTGGTCGTTACGCAGGGCCGCCAGATCATTGTCTCCTTCGACCTGTTCCAGAAAGATGCTCCCAAACCCTACTCTGTGAATCGGGCAGTCATCGTGACCGAGCCGGAGGGAATCCGTTACTGGCGTCCTTCCGTTTCGGGAGAGTGGGGCGAGGTTGTATACCGTTTTGAGTTTCCACGCCCCATCGAGTCGGCGACTCTTTCGTGCTGGCTTGCAGTGTGGCAGAAGTATGATCCGGAAGCTCGAGCCGAATTATATCTATCGACCGATGGGCAGAGATGGCAGAAGATGGTGGAACTGCGGGACGTCTACCCGGATGCCACTCACTTCGGGCCGATTTCCGTAGACTCGGTACTGCGAGGAAGCCGCACCGTCTACGTCAAAGCCCGATTGAAGGCGCACGATCGAGGACGGTCGCACGCGGGGATGCCCTTAGGACCTGCCTTTGCCCAATTCCTGAGGTGCGACCGCGACGGCAACTATGGTCGCGTTTTTCGTCTGGCGGTGACACTGGAGGCCGACGATGGAGGCTTTCCCACGCGGTAGAGGACGGGGCGTTCGCGTGCCGGTACGGTCATGCTTCGACCGCGCGCCTCTCGCACCTGAATCGGAAAATAACTGTCGATATGACGGTGAATGCTGTGGCCACTGTAGTACGGACGGTCCGGGCCCAGATTCACCTGATCGGCCAAATTCGCCAGCAGCCAGTTGGGCGTCCGTTCGACAACATACAAGGCCTGCCCTTTCTTGGCATTACCGATTCCGCCGTGGCCGAAGATGCGCACGTGATCGCAGTCGGAGACGCGCACAAAGGTCGTGTCGCACTCGGTCTTGCAGCCGAACAGCGATACATGGCGAGCCCTTCGGAACTGGGCAATTGCCTCGCCTTCACCTCCTTGAGGCTCGAAGTTGTAGAACGACAGAGGCCCCGGCGTATCTTGAACGAGGATCGCTCGCTGCGTGCGCAACGTCGGTGTGAAAAACTGCGTCGTATGGTAATTGTACCACCGACCGCCGCCGGCTCCGGAAACAAGAACCGTGGGATGAGCCAGGATGGCCGGGCGGTGCTGTTTGCTTCCTCGAAAGCCGAAAATCCGCAACGCGTGCACGTCGTTGGAAAGAAAGAATGAGCGAGGACCACATCGCCAATGGAGGGCATAGAGCGGAAGCGTTCGGAGAGGACCAGAGCGACGCACCTCCAGCGGAATCCGAATCCCGACGTAGGCGACTACGGTCTGAGCATCTGGATCGTTCGAAGTCTCCACCAGGGGAAGCAGCTTTCCATTTCTACGTGGCCACTTGGATGGATCGCGAGCCATGATCACCGACAGGTGCGAAGCGACACCGACCAGTCGCGTGTTGGGGCGAAGCTTGAGAGGACGCGTGATCCGGTAATACCCTTTCGGAAGAAAGACATGATCTGCCTCGTCGATCGCTCGCTGCAAGGCATCGGTGTCGTCGGACACACTGTCCCCTCGAGCCCCATACGGCTCCTCACGTACATTTACGAAACGACCTTCCAACACATCGACCAGACGCGGATCCCAAAGATGCCTCGCAACAAGATCTTCGGGAGGTCCTTCCGATGAGGCAATGTCCTTCCAGAGATGACCGACTTTGCGGCCATCGATGTAGACGGGCGAATCGAGGTCGATTCCTTTCCGGCGACGTTTCTTTCCCCATGCGAACTCGCGTACGTGCAGCCACCCTTCGCGCTTCCCCTCGAGGGCACCTGCCACAATTTCGTCAGCACCGCGAACGTACACTCGATTCAAATAGACATTGCCTGCCGATTCGATCGCCACTCGCCGCCCCTTCGAACCGGCAGAAGATTCGAACATGATCGAGCTGTCGATCAAGTTGAGACTTCCATCGAAGGGGCCCCATGTCTTCTCGCCCACGATCAGCGGGCCATTTTTGCGTGATCGGATCTCGATGCCGACCGCCGTCAGCGAGCCTCGGCAGGCGTGGATGAGAGCAGCCTGTGTCTGACCGAACAACCGGATCCCGACCATCGTCGGCGTCGGCGGCGTCCAACCTCGCATGTCGATGCCGATGCGCCCTCCGAGGATCGTGACGTTGGCCCAACTCCCGCCATTTCCCGTTGCGCCCACGAGACCGGCATACCCATGCCTCGCGTCGATCGTGACGTTTTGAACTGCCGAGCCTTCGCACGAACGGATGTGCATGCCGGCAGCTCCGGGATTACCTTCCCCGATTTCGATGTCCAGGTTGATGAACATCGCGTTCATCAGCGAAGGGCCACCGCCATTGCGATTCTTCGTGATGGTGAATTTTTTGACGTCGTACTGCTGATGCTCGACGACATATTTCACACGGCGAGGGTTGTCGAAGCCGGGCGAACGTGGCACCAGGACGATGCGCGGACGAACGACCCGACCCTGAGCATCGGTCTGGAGTCTCCCTACGAGTACACACGGCATCAACCGATGGTTGATCAAAGTGGCTCGATGCGACCTCATGTAGATTCCGTGACGCAATACGAGCGTATCGGAGACGCGATACCGTCCCGGCGGAAAGAGACAGACCATCTGCGCGTCGCGCGCGAAGTCGATCGCACGTTGCAGCGCCTCGGTCGAATCGCGACGACCGGTCGGGTCCGCACGAAACGGTGCCGCGGTCACGTCGACGTAACCGAGCCGACTTAGACGCTGATTGCCGAGTTCCTTCGGTACTTCGAGCTTGATGCCGTCCGGAATCGGATGGAGGACCGGAGGATGGACGTAGTCCGGCAGTCGTTTCGGTGAGAATGTTTCCTGAGCCGACAAGTCGGGCCAGGGAAGAGTGGCCACAGTGAAGAGGAAGCCGACGGTAGTGGCGAACTGGAGAATGTTGTGTGGCATGTCAACTGTACGATGCGAGTCCAGGGTCGAAGCAATATACGGTCGTCTGATGTCTCAACCGTAGTCGCCACGCGCTCTCCTGGCAATCGTTGCCGTTTCGATGAGTCACTGGAAAGAAAGACAGAATCCGCCGAAAAGTGGGGGCCGGGAGAAGAGGCCCCCGTCCTGAACGGATCGGCTCCCGCTATAATCGAACAGGAGGCCCGAAGGAGGCCGCTCCCGGCGGATGGCTCCCGCTGGAAACGTGCGGAGAGCCCTATGGCGAAGGTAAGGGTCGCGATAGTGTGGGCTGGGCGGGCTCCTACGGCTTCCGCTCTGAGACCATCGGTGGTGAAAGGCCTTGCAGCTGATGAGAAGAAAACCTACCAACACTCGATCGATGTGCTGGTCCCGGATGGCGGTCCTGTTTGCGGTCTGGTTGGCGTGCTTGTCGACCCCTCTTCGCGCGGGAGACTCGGAAGAGTCCGGCAAGTCGGCCGAGGAAATTTTTGCGACCGTCGTTTATCCACTCTTTCAAGAGCGCTGTCTCCCATGCCATGGTCGTAACGCGGACGAAATCGAAGGGGACTTCGATATGCGGACGCGAGCGAGCCTCTTACAAGGGGGTGGCAGTGGCGAGCCCAGCGTGATTCCCGGGAAGCCCGATCAGAGCCCCTTGTATCGAGCCGTGATGCGTGACGAAGACGATGACTGGCCGGAGATGCCGCCGAAAGAGAATGATCGGCTCAGTCAGAAAGAGATCAAGGCAATCCGCGCGTGGATCGCCGGCGGTGCACCCTGGCCCAATGCGGCTCGCATCGAATGGCTTCAGCGCGAATACCGCGGCAACGCAGGAGAGGACACGGTCGTCGTACGCACCAGCGGGGGACTCAGCCGGCAGTGGACGCAGCGTCGTTATGCTCGGAAAGACGTCTGGGCCTATCAGCCGCTGCGCCGGGTATCTCCGCCTCCGATAGCCGATCATCCGATCGATGCCTTCCTTGAAGCTCGCCTCCCCGAGGGACTTGACGTGGCGCCTCCCGCCGATCGAGTGACATGGATTCGTCGCGCTACGTTTGACTTGACCGGCCTGCCTCCAACACCTGAAGAAGTGGATGCCTTTGTGGCCGACACACGTCCCGACGCTTACGTGCGTGTCATCCGCCGGTTGCTAGCATCGCCTCACTATGGCGAACAGTGGGGCCGTCACTGGCTCGACGTTGTTCGCTACGCCGACAGTGCCGGATTCGCCAACGACTTTGAACGCCCCAACGCGTGGCGCTATCGCGATTACGTCATCCGCTCGTTCAACCAAGACAAACCGTATGACCAGTTCGTGCGCGAACAGATTGCCGGTGATGAGATCGATCCCGACAATCCCGAGATGCTCATCGCCGTCGGCTTCTTGCGGATGGGGCCATGGGAGCAGACGGGAATGTCGGTCTCGCGTATTACGCGCCAGATGTTCTTGGATGACGTGACGGCCGCCGTGGGCCAGGTCTTCCTCGCGCACCCGCTTCAATGCGCTCGGTGCCACGACCACAAATTCGATCCCGTTCCGACTCGCGACTACTACGCGATCCAGGCCGTGTTTGCCACGACCCAATTCGCCGAACGAGATGTTCCCTTCTTGCCGGAGGAGAACTGTGGTGCGTTCGAGTGGCATCGGCGATACCACGAAATGCGAAAGGCGGCCACCGAAGAACTGGCCAAGAGCATTCCCAAAGAAAAGAAGACGCCCGACGATTTTGGTCGGGACCGAATCGTTAAGAAATGGAGGACACTGTGGAACTGGGGTGATGATCGATATCGGCCGATTGCCCTGAGCGTCTACAGTGGGAAGACTCGCTATTACAAGCGAGTCGTAGGGCGGCTGCTTCTCCCAAAGGATCCCGAAGCCGAAGGTGTGCTCGAAGAGACGTCGATCTTACGGGCGGGCGACTTGTTTTCTCCGATTGAACCGGTTCAGCCAGGCGTATTGAGCGCGACCGGGATTCCAGCCGAGATTCCCACGACCATCCGTGGACGACGCAAGGCGTTCGCTGAGTGGCTGACGCGACCGGACCATCCCTTGACGGCTCGCGTCATCGTCAACCGTGTGTGGCAGTACCATTTCGGGCGGGGCATCGCCGGGAACCCGAACAACTTCGGAGCGACCGGCAAGAAGCCGACGCATCCGGAACTGCTCGACTGGTTGGCTCGCGACTTCATGGAACACGGCTGGTCGCTGAAGTACCTCCATGAACTCATCATGACCTCCCAGGCCTATCGACGCAGCAGCACGCATCCGCATCCAGATCGGCTGGCGAAGTTGGATCCTCTGGGAACGAGCTATGCCGTTTTTCAGCCTCGCCGGTTGGCTGCCGAAGAGATCCGCGATGCCATGTTGGCGGTTTCCGGTGAACTCAACCGCGAGATGGGCGGTTTGCCCGCGCGTCCCGACATGAACCTCGAAGCGGCCCTTCAGCCGCGCATGATCATGGGTACCTTTGCGCCCAGCTACGTGCCCGATCCTTTGCCCGCTCAGCGGCATCGCCGTTCGATTTATGCCCTCAAGCTGCGAGGCCAGCGCGATCCCTTCATGACAGTCTTCAATCAGCCGTCGCCCGATGAGTCGTGCGAGCGGCGCGACACTTCGAATGTGGCTCCTCAAGCGCTGACGCTGATGAACAGCCATGAATCGGCGGATCGGGCGCTCGCTTTCGCCGTCCGCGTACTTGCGGAAACTGAAGACGACGAGGTGGCGATTCGGCGGGCCTTCCGTCTGGCCTTCAGCCGTGAGCCGGATCAGGAGGAACTCGAGGCGGTCCAGCGGCGCTGGCGGGAAGCGGTCGAGGAGCAGCGAGGACGTTCACTGGCGCCCCGCGAGTATCCTCGCGAAGTCGTGCGGCGAGCTGTCGAGGAGAACACGGGCGAACCGTTCACGTTCTCGGAGACGCTGTTCGAGTACCGAGACTATGTTCCCGACATCGAGCCGCATCAGGTGGATGCGCGCACCCGCGCGTTCGCCGACATCTGTCTTGTATTGCTCAATGCCAACGAGTTCGTTTACGTCTACTGAGCGAGTGCCCATCATGGATCGTCGAGCGTTCTTGTATTCCTTGCAGGGTGGTCTCGGAAGCATCGCTTTCTCGTCGCTGTTGGCGGCAGAGGAGACGAAGAATCCGGCGAAGGGCCCGCACTTTCCGAACGCGAAGGCCAAACACTGCATCTTCCTTTATATGGAGGGCGGGCCCTCGCACATCGACACGTTCGATCCCAAGCCGGAACTCGATCGGTTGCATCTGAAAGAGTTCGTTCGCAAGGGAGAAGACCAGTCGGCGATGAGTTCGGGGAAACGGTACTTCGTGAAAAGTCCATTTCGGTTTCGTCGAGTCGGCCAGTCGGGCGCGACAATGAACGTCTTGTGGGAAGAACTGGCGAAGGTTGCCGATGAGATCTGCTTTTATCGAGGACTTCAAGTCGAGTCGGTCAATCATCCGACTGCCAATTACCACGTCAACACCGGGAGCAAGTTCGGGGGTGATCCGGCAGTCGGAGCGTGGGTGAATTACGGTTTGGGAACCGAAAACGACGACCTGCCGGGTTTCATCGTATTGCCGGAGATTTCGTATCCTCAAGGAGGACCAGCCAACTGGTCGAACGGTTTTCTGCCGACGCAATACCAGGGCACCGCGCTGCGGCCGGTTGGCTCGCCCCTTTTGGATATCCGTCCGCCCGAAGGCGTGACGCGCACGCAGCAACGGCGGAACCTCGACCTCTTGAAGATGCTCAACGAACGGCACGCGCAGCGACACCCTCAGCATGCGGAGTTGATCGGGCGTCTGCGCAATTACGAGTTGGCGTTTCGGATGCAGATGCAGGTGCCGCAGATCATTGATCTGAGCCGAGAAACACAACAAACGTTAGACCTTTACGGCATTGGGCGCGAGCCGACCGACAACCTCGGCCGCCGGTGCCTGCTTGCGAGGAAACTTGTCGAGCAGGGAGTACGATTTGTGCAGCTTTATGCCGGCACGTGGGACAGCCACGACTACATCGAGCGTGCACATGGAGCGCTCATTCGTGCCGTCGACCGTCCGATTGCCGGGCTGTTGCGTGACCTCAAGCAGCGAGGTCTCTTGGAAGAGACTCTAGTGGTATGGATGGGCGAATTCGGGCGTTCTCCCGACAACGGAGTTCGTGGAGGCATCAAGTACGGTCGGGATCACAATCCGTCGGCGATGACGGTCTGGTTGGCCGGTGGAGGCGTGCGAGCTGGTACGACGGTAGGAGCGACCGATGAGATCGGCCAGTCGGCTGTGGAGGAAGTCCACCACCTGCGTGACTTCCATGTGACACTCTTGCGTCTGCTGGGACTCGACGACAACAAACTGACTTACTACCACGCCGGTCGGTTCAAGCAGCTCAGCCAGTTTGGCGGCAAGGTCATCGACGGGATCATTGCGTAGGAGACTCTTACGGAACTCGCGGCCGCAAGCAACGTGCCCGCGGAAGAAAACGATTGCATTACACCGTCCTCTAAGATCCCCTCCGCGCTCTTTGCGCCTTTGCGAGACACCCCCTTCCGCGCCTCCGCGAAATACCCCCTACGTGTCTTGCCGGGACGCGAAGGAGAACGAAGGCGCGGAGAAGGGCTCTCGCAGAGGCGCTGAGAACGCAGAGAGGTAGGAAAGGGTAGGTTGGCCTTCGCGAGATTTCCGGCCGCAATCAACACACTTGGTGCTCAGAATGGATTCCAGCGCGTCGGCCATTTGGGTTTGATCCGTTCCAGGATCGATGGTGAGGATTTCGGCTCTGGAGGCTTGGGATCTTTGGGAGCCGGCTGTGGGGCGACCGGGTCGGTACGATGAGCCACGAGTGCGGGTGGAGCGTCGAGTTGAGACAGGAGGAGCTGCGGCCAGTAGCCGGTCAGAAAGTGATAGCAGTCGGACCAGCGACCGCGAGCTGCCAGAGATTCGTGGACGGCGATGCGCAGCATCAATTCTTGACGCTCCTTCACAAGAAAGTAGACGTCGTAGATCTTGACGTCGTCGATCCACACCTCGCCTTCGCCCATCAAGTCGAAACCGATACGAAAGTCCTGCCAGCCGCCGGTCGGGAGGTCGGTGATGGGGAGTAGAAAGGGTTGGTTGCCCCAGTCGGCAGCGATCTTCGGCGTCTTGGCATCTCCGGCTCCGACTCGAGCCGAGCGATAATAGGGAACTCCGTTGCGCCGTCCATCGATGGCGATGCGCAAAGGTGGCTGCTTTGCGGGGTCCGAGGTTCGAAGCCGGGCGACGACGAAGACTCGCCCTGTCGTCGGCGCTGGCAGACTCTGGGAACGCACCCACGCGATGTTGCCCGAGCTGCGGATGTGCAGCGAACGCTTGCCATCGTAGCTGACCGTGTCGTCGGTTCGGATGCGAATCCCGGGGCCGCGCGCAACGATCCAACCGGGAATCTCAGTTCCATCTTGCTCGAAACTCGCATTGGCCAGGACCGTCATCGGCTCGGGAGCTCGAAGTCGGTTAGCTTGAGCCCGCAGGGTGCGGATCGCTTCGGCGACTCGACTTCCCCAGTCCGGCGGCGTTTCGGTTTTCCACGAGACGACGCGCACCGAGCCAGAATCGATGCGAAGGGCAGCCAGATCGAACGGTTCGAGTTCCACTTTCCAGACTCGAGTGTTGCCCGAACCATTCGCTTCCGGAAGGGTGTGGTCCCCCAGCGTTTCGGCGGAAGCGGTCGGGGGGAATTGGAGTTGCACAGTAACCGTGGCGGGCCAAGGGGCCGCGTGGGCAAGATAGAGGTAAGTATCATCGGCACGTTGGGCGACGCGGAGCACGGTGGCCGCTCGCGTCGCTCCATCACTCGAAGCCGGAACCGTGCGAAACGACTCGGCGGGCAGTTGTCGCCAGACGTGCCAAAAGCGGCGCAATGCTTCCTCGCCGCCCATGGCCAGTTCCCAACCTCCGTCCAGTAGGAAATGCACGTCTTGTTCGGCTAGAGCCTCAACAAAGCGCGCTCGCGCAAACCGGCCCGGCGGCACCAAGTGACTCAAGACTGTCAGTTGCGTGCTTTCTTTGCCAAAAGGACTTTGGCGATCGAAGCCGGGCAGGGCCCTCCAAATCGGTTCGTGAAAGAAAAGGAGGCCGGAGGCTTGATAGCCTTGGAAAAGCGTCTGCCATGCAGGCGTCCGCTGTTGATAAGCGAGACTGAATTGGGCAGGCGTAAAGGGAGGGGGAACGCGACGGGATTGGACGAGGACAATCTTTTCTTCGTTCCGGTAGCGTTCCGGCTCGAGTCCGAAGCGGAGGAGTTGTTGCCGGAAGTCGGTGGTACGGAGAAGATCGGGACGGAGTGCCTGCCGGACTGCATCTTCGGCGAACAGGTCGGGCGTGAGCAGCCATAGGCGTGCGTTGCGTGCGTTTCGAGCGATCACGCGTTGAAGCCGCCGGTGAAGGGAGAGCAACTCGCGTGACCGCCATTGCAGCCAATCGGTTTCGCTGGTACGAGGCAGGTTGTCGGCCTCGGCGTGGTCTTGGGACCATTGGGCTTGGAATTTTTGCCAGGTCACCGCATCGCGTCCCCATGCGGCGTCGGGAAACAATCCGATGCCTCGACCGCCGGCCAGCCAGGCGACGCCACCGAAGGAAGCATGCCCGTCGTACCGCTCGGCAAGCTCTCTGAATACATGTTCGATGGCCTCTTGCACACGATCATCCAAAGGGTTGTACGGGGGCATCTGTTCTTTCCAGCTTCCGTGGAAGCCGGGCCAGACGCGACGTCCATCGTTCAGAAGAATGCCGGTGGCCACGCCGCGGCGCCGAAGAGCTTCGATTTCGGGGAGAGCTCCCGAAAGTTCGATCGCGGGAATTAACGTCAGGGACTCCCGTTCGAAAAGACGCATGAGGAGTTCGACGACGTCCTTGCGTCGGGGATCTCGTCCATCGGTGAAGTAGATGCCCGAGTCGAACTTGGGAGTCGGCTCGAGATACCGGCTCGGATAAAGAGTGCTTCCTTCCGACGCGACACAGACGACTGCTCCGTTGTACCCCGTGTGACGGAGGTATTCGACCAAACGCGTCCCCGCTTCGTAAAAGGTTTGCCAGTCATCGAGCGAACGGCCTGTTGCCGGATCGAGCTGCTGTGTTGCGGAGAAGACGGCAGGCCAAAACGGCTTGTGAAAATAGGCCGCGGCCAAACGCGGCTTTTCCGGAATCCGGCCACGTGGAACCGCAGGCAGATGATCGGGACCGGCCAAAACTCGTATCTGTCCGAACCGAGCGATCCGATGGGGATCGTGATTGACCAGGACGACCAAGGGATTGCGGGACTTGGGCCAAAAGACGAGGCGATGGACGTTGCGGCGAGCGCCCTCGAGAGTCGCCTCCCAAGGGACCTGGATACCACTGTCCAGCCCCGTATCCATCACTCGCCCCGCGGCATCCGGCTCGACGATACGGATGCCCAAGCTCTGAACGAGGTCCTGAGGGAACTCGACTTCGAGAATGTGAGGGCGACCGACTCGATCGACGGGAAGCGGGAGCGCCTGCCAACCTCCGGGAGATAATTCGGTCCAGGTTCCTCCTGCCGAGTCTCGAACCGACGCCCGATCGTTGCCAAGCGGCTTTCTTGCAAATGAAGGCATGAGCCACGGAACCGTCGGGATTTGCGACAGCCAGTCGGTCCAGTTGGTGCGTGTCGGGTGCCAGCTTTCGACCGGCTTCCAAACCGCATCGAAGTCAGGGGTCGCGGAAGGGGAGTCCTTGCCTTCAGCAGTCGCCCGTTGGGCCGTCGGCTTCAGAACAACGAATTGAACCTTGCGCTCGGCCAGAGGCTTACTGCGGACGAGTGTGTCTCGAAGCCGAGCCGGCTTGAGACGAATGTGCAACTCATACACACCTTCGTCGCTGGGCAAAGGGATGCGGAAAGGTGTCACCGATGTGGCAATCCCTCGCGTATCGAGATGTACAGATTGAGATTCGCTCCAAAGTGCCTGGTCCGAACGAGCGCGATGGAGTTCGACGGCAAGCTGCAAAGGTAGACCCTCGTCTGCGGTGATCGCGTACGGGCGAATCGGAAGCTCCCAGGTTTCTCCTGTGTCGAAAATCAGCGTCTCCCGGTCGAGTTCCAATCGCAGCGTGTCGCCGGGAGCCCGGCGGATAAGGATCCGGTTGCCCGTTTTATCCAGTGATTCGCCTCGATATCCGGACTGTAAATCGGAAAGACGTATTTCCAAGGTGCGCACGTGCTGCGGTTCCCGGTCTGAGGTGAGTGTGACTCGGATGAGCGTGTCGGGGCGGCCCGTAACCGAGAACTGAACGCCTTCGTACGTTCGAGGGACAGCCGGGCGGATGAGGATGCGCTCTGGAGTGTCTTGGGCGATGGCAGCCGCCTCGTCGGCATGGAGTCCGAGTCGTTCGAGTTCTGAAAGGGTGCCGCCGACCGTCTCGATCGTGCCGTTCCAGCGCCTGGCTTCTCCGCCTCCCCAGGCGATATGCAATCGCAGCGAAAACGATTCGGGCGTATGTGCCTCCTCGGCTCGGACCAGTCCGGCCAGTAGCGCCGTCACCAATCCACAGAGAGCCAAAACATGCAGCGGCAATCGGTGAGAACGATGGCCCATCCACGAGGGCGCGCAGCGTCGAGCACTTCCCGAGTGCGTGGACGTGGGAATAGACGCTCGGTGGTTCGGTCGCGGACGTCCCTGTCCGTGGACCCTCATGACGCTGCCCTAACTCTGGTATCGGCCTGCGGCGCGACCGCTCCGGCTTCCT
>WFWZ01000158.1 GCA_015490875.1 Planctomycetaceae bacterium | reverse complement strand
ACCGGAACCACCGCCGTGCCCCGAGCTCCCATCCCGCCGACTCCCGATCCCGCGTCGTCTCCTGGGGAACCAAGCTCTCATCGCACAGGCCTCCTTGCAACTTCGCCAGGCACACCCGACAGTGCTGCACCCCCAGCCGAAACCCTCCCGCCACCTCGAGCGACGAGGGAAACCGGCTTGGTCCGCGAGGTCTCGGAGGCAAATCGGCCCGCCGCCGAAAGCAGCTCACCTTCGTTGCAAAGCGGACCGACCTCCCCTGCAGGTACTTTGCCCAGCGGCGCCGAGCCCGTATTCACCAAGTCGAGGCGATTCGAGTTGGACTATGATGTGGAGGCGGTGGGGACCGAGCACGTTCGGGAGGTGCAATTGTGGATCACCGACGACGGAGGGCGGCACTGGAAGCTGTGGGGCAAGGACGCGGACCGGCAATCGCCCATCGAAGTGGGAATCGATCGGGACGGTATCTTCGGCTTTCGGATGGTGATCGTTGGCGATAATGGGTTGGCCACACCGACTCCGCAACCGGGCGACGCCGCAGACATCTGGGTGGCCGTCGACACGGCTCCGCCCACCGTGCAGCTTACGGGAGCGAGGTACGGGCAGGGCCATCAAAGCGGCCAACTCGTGATCACCTGGGAAGCTCGCGATCCCTATCTGCCTGCCACTCCGGTGAAACTGGCGTACGCTTCGTCGCGCCGGGGCCCCTGGCATGTAATCGCCTCGGACATTCCCAATTCGGGAGAGTACGCCTGGAGGCCGGGGCCCGGCATGCCTCGCGTCATCTACCTGAAAATCGTCGTGACCGACGAAGCGGGCAACGTAGCCGAAGCCGAACGGGCCAATCCCGTTGACCTTTCCGGCTTGGCTCCTCGAGCCCGCATCCGCGGCGTGCAACCTCGCTGAAGTGCCAGCACATCCAACGTCTCGTCTGCTGGCTCGCCGCCGCGCGCCGTCGGGACCTCCCATTCCACCCTACGCGCTGGGACATTCCCGTGTACGATGCAAGTTGCGGGGGCATGGGATTGGCGTTGCTCGGGACCCGGACGGGAACCACACTGCGTGAGTGTCGAATTCCGGGCGCACTGGCAGCGGCGTGGTGGAGAGGTTGGCGAGTATGGCAAGGCTTTCGATCGGCTGGCAAGTAGCAGCATGTTGTCTTAGGCGGCATGTGCTGATGGTCGTATGCCTGATCGGGGCGTGTCTCGTTGCCGCACCACTGGCCGCAGACTCTATTGAGCGCGTCGAGGTTCAGCGAAAGGGGAACTTGCTGCACCTGGAAGGCCGTGTCTTGGTGGAAGGCCAGGACGGAAGCCTGTTGCTGCAAACCCGCGACGGCATGATTTGGGTCCTGTCGGCCGAGGAGGTGCAAAGCCGAAAAGCTCTGGAAAGCCCCTTCGAACCGCTTGATGCGAAGGCACTTGGTGACCGGTTGCTCGAGCAGCTTCCCGCGGGCTTTCAGGTGCGCACGACCGACCACTATGTTATTGCGTTCAATACATCGGAAGCGTATGCCCGATGGTGCAGTACGCTTCTGGAGCGACTCTACCGGGCATACTTTCGCTTCTGGGAGAAGCGCGGTCTTGAACTCCATGAGCCGGAGTTCCCCTTGCCGGTGGTCATTTTTGACGACCAACGCGGTTACGCCGAGTTTTCGCGTGACGAGCTTGGCGAGGCCACGAGCGCCGTGATCGGATACTACAACTTTCGGACGAACCACATGGTCATGTTCGACCTGACAGGATTGGCTCAGGCCAGTCGCACGCGGCGCCGCCGATTCAGTTCCACGCAAATCCGACAGCTTTTGGCTCAACCAGGATCCGAACGGAATGTGGCGACCATCGTCCACGAAGCGACTCACCAACTCGCGTACAACACCGGCCTCCAGACCCGATATGCGGTGACACCCTTTTGGCTGGCTGAGGGACTGGCGATCTACTTCGAGTCACCGGACCTGAAGAATGGGACGGGATGGCGCACCATCGGCCGAGTCAATCGGTATCGGTTGCGGGAATTCCAAAGCAACCTCCGCCACCGCCCAGCCAACCGGCTCGAACAGATCCTGACCGACGACAGTCTCTTTCGAAGTTCGAAAACGGGGGGCGCCGCCTACGCCGACGCATGGGCGCTCACCTATTACTTGATTCGCAAAAGACCCAAGGACTTCGTGGCTTACCTGCGCGAGTTTTCCAAGCTGCAACCGCTGGAAAACCTATCGGCCGAGCAGCGGCTTCGGCAGTTCCGCAAGTACTTCGGAAGCGACCTGGAAGAGCTCGACCGTACGGTGATCCGCTACATGTCGCGACTGCGGTGAGTGCTCACCCTGGCGATGGTGCCGTTAGCGATTATGATGGAAGTGCCGGTTGTCGTCTGCCGGTGTGCTCCAGTGGGAAGGTCCCCTTGAGCTGCCAACCATCCTGCCCCCTTTTTGTCCTACCAGTTGCCCGCGCTGGGCTGAGGAGTTCCCCATGGCCGATCTCAAACCCGCCTCTGAAAACACTCGTCGCCAGTTCTTGAAGCAAACAAGCGTATTGGCTGGGGCCACGTTCGTGGCGACCCAAACAGGAATCCCAGCCGTGCATGCCGATGGCTCGGATGTGCTCAAGGTGGGGTTGATCGGCTGCGGTGGACGAGGAAACGGTGCTGCGGTCAACGCGACGCGCGACCAGAATCGCGCGGTGCTCACCGCCATGTGCGATCTCTTCCCCGATCGGCTCGAGGCCTCGAAGAAGAATCTCCGCGAGGGACTGAAGGAAAAGTGCCAGGTCGACGACGACCATTGCTTTTGCGGGTTCGACGGCTATAAGCAACTGCTCGAGACCGATGTTGATGTGGTTCTCTTGTGCACGCCGCCTCATTTTCGTCCCGAGCAATTGGCCGCCTCGGTGAAAGCGGGCAAGCACATCTTTTGCGAAAAGCCGATTGCCGTCGATCCGGTCGGCGTCCGAAGCGTGCTGGAAACGTGCCAAGAGGCGGAAGCTCGGAAACTCAACATCGTCTCCGGACTCTGCTGGCGGTATGACAAAGGTGTCCAGGAAACGGTGGCACGTGTGCGCGACGGAGCGATCGGCGATATTGTCGCCATCCACGAAAACTACCTGACCGGAACGTTGTGGCACCGCGGGCAAAGGGAGAATTGGAGCGAAATGGAGACGCAGTGCCGTAACTGGCTTTACTACACGTGGCTCTCCGGCGACCACATCGTCGAACAATTCATCCATAGCCTCGACAAGGCTCTTTGGCTGAAAGGAGATGAGCCGCCCGTGGTCGCGTTCGGCGTGGGCGGCCGGCAGGTCCGGACCGATCCCAAGTTCGGCAACATCTATGACCACTTCAGCGTCTGCTACGAGTGGGCCGACGGAACCAAGTGTTTCGCCTACACGCGCCAGATCGCCGGCGTCTTCAATCAGACCGAGGATTTTGTGCTCGGGACGAAAGGACGGGCGCAGATCCTTCGCCATCTGATCGAAGGAGAGGAGTCGAAGTGGAGTTACCGCGGCAAGGGCGATCCCTGGATGTACGACGCCGAACATTACGCGCTCTTCGATGCCATCCGCAGTGGCAAGCCGATCAACAACGGCAAGTACATGTCCTACAGCACGCTGATGGCAATCCTGGGGCGGGAAGTCTGTTACACCGGCCAGAAACTCACCTGGGAGACGGTGTTCAACTCGAGCCAGAAACTGGGACCGGACAAGTACGAGTGGGGACCAGGCGTCAAGTCGGAAATTGCCATGCCCGGTGTTACCCGGTTTGCCTGAGGCGTGCTTCGACTTGCTGCAACGCTTCGGTGATCGGGCAGTCCCTACCCGCGAGCTGGACCACCGAGTCGGACTCGAGCCACTGGCGGACCTTTTTCTGCGCCGCGATCACCGTGCTGTGACTTCGACGGCCGAAGTAATCGCCGATTTCCGCATAGACGGCCGGCGTGTACTTGCGCGCCAGCCACATGGCCAGCATGCGCGGCTGGGCGATCACCTTGCTTCGCTTGTCCGACTGGAGGGAACGGGGTTGCAGCCCAAACACGTCGCAGACAGCTCGCTCGATCTCCTCCAGGCCCACGTTCTGCTGGTTGGAGATGGCGATCGAAGCGAGGGCTTCTTGGGCGAGCGAGCGGCAGAGGGGGCGCCCTTGGGCTCGAGCCAAAGCCACCACCTGATTCACGGCGCCGCGCAGTTGCCGCGCATCCCCGGGAACCCGCTCGGCAATCCAGTCGATCACGGCGTCGAGCGCATGGGCACTGGACACCAACTGGGCCGTGTTTTCCGATCGCGACAGCCTCGAGGCGGCCTCGCTGAGAAAACGAGCGACCAAGCCGCGGCGCGTTGCGATGTCGGGGAGTTGAAGACCGCAACTGAGTCCACCGGTGATGCGAGTGAGCAACTCATTGCCTAGCCCCATTAAGTCCGCCGGCGCACGGTCGGCAGTCAGAACCAACTGCTTGCCGGATCGGTGGAGCACGTCGACAGTGTGCTGGAGTTCGACCAGTGTGGCTTTCTTTTGAGCAAAAAACTGGATGTCGTCGATCAGAAGAACATCGACCGACCGGAACTTTTGGCGAAAGCTGGGAAGTCCGCGGCCGTGGAGGGCAGCCAAGAACATGGTCGTGAACTGCTCGGCCGTTACGAACAGCACGTGCAGTCGGCGGTCGCGGCGCAGCGCCACCCAGATCGCCTCGAGCAAGTGAGTCTTCCCCGTACCCGGGGGTCCCCATAACAAAAGGGGCGAGAAGTCACCCGGGTGTTCGATGGTGGCACGCACACCCGTCAGCGCCATCCGATTACTTGTCCCCGCCACAAAGGTCTCCAGCGTCTGAAAAGGACGCCGCCTCCGTCCCTTTTCGTCGCGGCCGGCCGGTTCGGGTGTTTTCGAAATGCCATTCGAGGCTGGTGAAGAAGCATGGTTCTGAGGAGCTCGCGCCGCCAGCTCGAAATTGTCCCGGGCTCGGCGCGCCAATGCCGGGTCGACCGTGAAGGCAAGGGCGGGTCTGACCCCGGCAGCCTCCTGGACTGCTTCCTCGATCTCCCGCCCGAACATGGTGGCCAGACGGTCGGCGTAGAAACGCGTCGGCGCGGCGATTTCCAGCCGGCCTTCCCGCCACGTCATCTCGACCTGGTTGTCGCGGAACCAGACGTCGAATCGGTCCTTCCCGATCCGATCGGCCACAGCACGCAGCACGACCTTCTCGACGTCCTTTTCGTCCATGGTCACAGTGACGCATCCTCTGCGCATACCGCGAGCGCCCAACTATCCTGCCGCTGGTTCCCGGGCTCAGCGAGGAGTCCGACGGGGCCGAGTTCGACTGGGAATCGTGGCGCCTGGCGGCGCGGTGACGAAATCCAAACTCATCAATGACGGAGGGTGATTGTAGACCTGCTAGCACCCCTGTCAAACCACCTCGTGGCGACTTTTCTCGAATTGGCCCCAATTGCCTCGTTTCCCCTTGTTTCCGCCGGAAAATCCATTCCAGATACACAAGCAGTCGCCGGAATGGCCCGTGGAAAACGTGTCGATCGCGTAACAACTCGCGGTGCGAGATCACCTCGTAACTTTCGCCACTGTCGGCACCTGCGTCACGTCCTCGAAGAGACGAACGTGGCCGCACCGATTCTCGATTGTTGCCGTGGGCGAGTGCGTGTACATTGGGCGTCCGGCCGTCCCCATGGCGGGCCCGGTCGCGGGTCGGGGGAGGGA
>WFWZ01000157.1 GCA_015490875.1 Planctomycetaceae bacterium | reverse complement strand
CTCTTGACGAGGCGTCCGTGGCTGACGGCTCTGCTCGACGCAATCGAGCAGCATCAAGTGGCGCCCGCGGACATCGATGCGCGCACGCGTCAATCGTTGCTTGCTTACCCGGACAAGACGGTGCGGACGCGAGCGGCACAACTGTTGGCCAGCTCGGGCAGTCCCGATCGGAGCAAGGTGTTGAAGGAGTATCAGATTGCATTGAAGTTGAAGGGAGACTCGAAGCGCGGCCAGGCTGTTTTCGCGAAGACGTGCGCTTCGTGCCACAAGTTGGACGGTGTGGGGCACGAGATCGGTCCCAATTTGCGATCGCTGAGCGATCGACGGCCGAAAAGTCTGTTGACATCGATACTCGATCCGAGCGCCTCGGTCGATGGAAAATACGTCACGTATGTCGTGTTGACCGATGACGGGCGGACCTTCTCCGGGATGATTGCTTCGGAGACGGGCAATAGCATTACGCTGGTGGAACAGGACGACAAGCGGCATGTGGTGTTGAGGAGTCACATCGAGGCGATCCGCAGCACGGGCAAGTCACTCATGCCGGACGGTTTGGAGAAGGACCTGAGTCCTCAGGATGTGGCCGACTTGCTGCGCTACCTTACGGAGCCTCCGTAGGTCAGGCTTTCCAGCCTGACGGGTATTACCGTAACGCGTTCCAGTGACGTAGGTCAGGCTTTCTAGCCTGACGGAATCACTATAACGCATTGGGATGACGCTGGTCTCTGACCCACATGTGTCACTCCCTCTCGACGATTTCGAACTCGCGGCGATCGTCGCGGCGGATTCGTACCCAGGGGCGCTCTGGGTCGTGGTCGGATAAGAGCCACGCTTGCGAGTCGGCCAGCCACCCCAGGACTTCCGGCTTCTTGCGACGCACTTCGGCCACATGCGCGTCATAGGCCATGCACCACATCTGCCGCAGGTGGTTCCACGTCGGGCAAAGGTCACCAAGGTAGACGGCCAGTGAGCCTTCATCCTCGATCGCGATCAACTGATGTCCGGGCGAGTGTCCGCCCGTCCAGATGCCTCGCACTCCGGGAACGATTTCTTCTTCGCCGTCGATGAGTTCCAACTGTCCGGAGGCTTCCAGGCAGGCGAAGTTCTCGGGAGGATAACTGCTGACCCATTCGGAAAGTCCGCTGGTCGCCGCTTCCCATTCTTTGCGCTGCACGACATAGCGGGCGCGAGGGAACGTCGGCACGATCTGTCCGTCCTCGCGTCGCATGGTGCCTCCCCCCGCATGATCGAAATGCAGGTGCGAAAGGACCACGACGTCGATTTGGTCGGGAGTGCGACCGGCGGCGCGGAGGCTGCCGACGACGCCCTCGAGCGACTCGGTGGCAAAGATCTCTCGCTCTTTGTCCGTCAGTTTCGTGCCGTATCCGGTGTCGATTAGGAGGGTCGCTTGCGGGGTTTCGACGAGCGTGCAGTTCGTGGCCAACGTGATGCGGTTCTGTTCGTCCGGTTCGGCTCGCCGCATCCAGAGCGGCCTCGGCACGACGCCGAACATGGCGCCGCCATCGAGTCGAAAACGGCCGCCGGGGACCGTCGTCAAGCGAATCTTGCCGATTTCCAGCCACGTTGTCATCGTTGTCCGCGTCTCCCAGTTTGGAGTTACCTGCGCGAAGGGGCAGCGGTGACTGTAGACACGAAAACGGAGATAGGCCACCGGGGATACGTAGGTCAGGCTTTCTAGCCTGACGGAATCACTGGAACGCGTTGGGGAAACCTGTCAGGGCTGAAAGCCCGGTCTACGTGGCTGACCCGCTCTGCGTGACAGCGGGTTCCGCTGATTCGCCGGTTTGGGTCGCTATCTGCGACGTGGGGGTAGCGTTTCGTCGCCGGGGTCCGAGGTGGCTTTCGCTTCGGGGGCCGCCTCATCCTCCCTCTCCGTGGCCGGTTCGTTTTCCGGTTCGTCTTCGGACGCGGGTTCCTCACTCTGGGAACTCACGGGCTGAGTCGCCGTCGCCTGGCCATCGCCCGCTTCCGGCGCGTCGCTCGGCATGCTGTCGGTGAACCGAATCAGCGCTTCGGGGATTTCGACGCCTCCGACATCCTTGAGCACCTGCAACATGGGCGGAAGAGTCCGCGACATGCCGTTGAGGAAATTGGCTGTACTGCCTCGGCCGTTGTGGCCTCCGTTCTCCCAAACGACCACCTTGTCGAACTTGATGTTGGAGATCGCCTGGGCGGAGGTTTCCGCGAGTTTGTCGAGGTGTTCGAGCATCAACATTTGGAAGGCTTCGGTCGCCCCGCCGCATGCGTCGACGATGCGCTGGAGACCTTCACCTTTTTTCGCCAGGACTTCGTACTGGCCGCGGGCCTCGGCTTCGAGTTTCGCGTAGATGGCCGCCGCCTGCGCTTCGGCTTCGATCCGGATCTGCTCGGCCTGGGCCTGGGCTTCGACGATCTTCTTCGCCTTAGCGGCTCGAGCCGGCGCCTCTAACTTTGCACGCTGTTCTTGTTCGATCCGTTCGGCTTCTGCTTCGGCCGCTTTGGCGAGTGCCCGGTTTTGCACTTCGAGCACTGCGGCTTCCGCCTGCCGCTTGCGCGCTTCACCCAGTTCATAAGCTTCGGCCCGCTTCACAGCGAGTTCCGCCTGGGATTTGGCAATCGTCGCTTGAGCCTCGTTTTCGCCTTCAATGGCCTCGGCGTCCGCTCGAGCCACTTCGACGCGCATTTCCCGCTCGGCCGCTTTCACTTTCATTTCCTGCTCGAACGCGGCCTGCTGCTCGCCGATCGTCTGTTCCTTCTTCAACTCGGCGATCTGCACCGCCTGGTCGCGCCGGGCGGTGGCGACCTGGATCGCCTTTTCCCGTTCGGCTTCGGCGACGCGGATTTCGCCCATCTTTTCGTTGTCGGCCACGTCGCCGCGAGCCTTCTGGATCGCCTCGGAGGCCGCCTTCTTTCCAATCGCGTCGATGTAGCCCGACTCGTCCGTGATGTCGGTGATATTCACGTTGAGGAGGACGAGTCCGATCTTGTTCAGTTCCGGTTCGAGGTGCGCTTGGACTTGTGCCAGGAACTTGTCACGATCGCGATTGATTTCCTCGATCCCCATGCTGGCGATCACTTGCCGGAGGATTCCGAAGATGATTTCTTCGGCCTGCTTACGGATTTGAGGCACGCTGAGGCCGAGCAGGCGGATGGCGGCTTGTTGCATGACTTCCGGCTCGGTCCCGACCGCCACCGTAAAGACGCTCGGCACGTTGACGCGGATGTTCTCGAACGATAAGGCGCCGCGGAGAGGGATCTCGATCTGGATCGGCTCGAGACTCAAGTAGGCGTAATCTTGCAGCAGCGGAATCACCAGTGCCGCACCACCGTGGACGCATTTGGCCGGTTGTCCCTTGGCCCCCGCCTTTCCGTAGATCACCAGCACCCGGTTACTCGGGCAACGCCGGTAGTACTTCGCCAGCAGCATGAGCGTGCTGAGCAGGACGAAAACGACCAGGACCACGGCGACGATAAGCGTCGTCATGGCTTCTTCGGTGAGTCCCAGCAAGGCGGCGTTCATCGTTGTCTTCTCCTCACCCCTTTGCGTGCTTCTTTTTTTTCCGCTACACGGAACGACCCAGCATCTATACTTCCCAACCGAATCGGCCGGAGTTTCCCCGCAAGTGTAGGTCACCGCCGACGAATCACGCGGGGACGTCGGTGGCCGTTTCCCGTTCGACTTCCACCAGCGACGGCCCGACGACCTGCACGACTCGAACGACCGTTCCCGTCGGCAAAGTCTGACCGTCGGATGTCACCGCGGCGCACTCGTGGATGCCCCCTTTGGTTCGGACCTGAACCTTGCCATGGCCTTCTCGAGCCGCCGGGATGGGGACGTAGACGGTCGCTGACTCGCCCACGAGCCACTCGATGCGGGTTGTCCCGTCGTGGCGCAGTCGGTAGAGCGACCGCGTCACGTAGTGCACCCCGTAAAGTGCTCCCCCGCCGGCGATAACCGCCACCACGACTTGCCAAAGGGGCGAGTTCGTCAACTCCGACATGAAAAGACCGCCAAGCCCGAAAAAGGCGATGGCGGCCGTCACGGTGCGCAACGACAAGATCCCGAAGAGCCGAGTCGATCCATGGCCTTCGATGCTGCCGGCGTCGGTCGAGTCGAGATCGACATCCAGGTCGGCATCGAGATCGAAATCGCCCGGCAAGTCGACGTGCTCACCCCCCAGGCCCAACAGCGAAAGCGCAAACTGCACGACAAAGACCGTGCCCCCGATCACTGCGCACAACAGAAACAGGAAATGCATGGAAGCGACCTCCCGCCCAGCCTGGCGTTCTCCGCCACCTATGACAACACACCCACCTCCGAAGTCCCGGCCGGAGTATCCAGCAGACTCTACTCCGAATTCCGCGGACCGGGTTTCATCTTAGCATGTCCCACACGCGTTGGGGGACACCGAGGCTCAGAATCAGGTTGTCCGGGATTAAGCCATCAAGTACCCGAGTTGCCCCCATGCCTGCTTCTTGCGCCGCGGGTCGGTCTCGACGGTCATCAACCGAGTGAAGCCATAGAGCGTCTTGATGCGGTGTGTAAGGCGGGCATCGTCCCGCTTGAGCCGCTCGGCATGCTGCCAGAATTCGGCCGTCCGAGGATCGTGCTTGGCGCGGGGGAAAGGCCCTAGCTCCTCGCTGACATCGGGGAGCGACCGCCATCGCCACAGATGGTCCCGATGCGCCTCGAGTCCCCGTCGTGCCAGGTCGGCGAAGCCGTACAGCGACAGATCGAGCAACCCGGCAGCGTGGTTGATCAGGTGCCACATGCCTCCCACGCCCTGTCGGCGGACTCCCGCTGACACGATCACTTCGTCGATCGTCCGTTTGACCATGGCGACGACATCCGCATACGGTTCCACGCGCATCGAATCGCGCAGTTCCACTCGATCGGCCCGCACCCATCCGCCGTGGTCCTTGCCGAGATACGCCATCCCCGGAATGCTTCCGTTGAAACCTCGGATGAGTTTCACCACACCGTCGAGTCGCTCGCGAGTCGCCAGTGCCGGATGATCCTTCAAGGCTCGGATGGCGAGTGCAGCGAAAACCACATTGTGGCCGCTTTGGTGTAGCTTTCCGATGTTCTCGGCAAGCGCATCGGCGATCGGCTGCACGTCCAACCCGCCGGGCGACTTGGGCGGAAAAGGTCGAAAGAGTTCTTTGATGGGAATGCCCGTTTTCTGGACGTTGTACCAAACCGTTTCTTCACCTCGCAGGATACGATCAAGTTCCGCAGTGATTCCTTGGAAGACGGCTTCAGGCAAGTCGGGCAGCTCTTCGCCGAAGGCGTATCCGGCGACGAGCGCGGCTCCCAAGTGGCCGGCCAGCCCGCTGGCTCGGTGGGCTCGAGCCATTCCCGTGACACCTAGTTCCAAGTAGCGATGCTCGATCATGGTGGGAGCTCCGTGTAACGATTCGGGACGCGGTTGTCGGGGGTTGGCCCCCATGTCGATTTCCGTTGATGCGTACGACTGCATGGACTGGGAGGGCGAGGCTCCTGCCGAGCCGGATGTTGTTCGTACAGCCGGATATCATCTGTCCTGAAGCCAATCGCCCGCGCATTTCAGGACCGAGTTTGCAACGCTAGTGTTGCGCTGCGGCTCGGCAGGAGCCTCGCCCTCCCAACTTTACAATCGCCTTTCCAGAATACATAAATGTTCACCTGAGCGAGCCATTGTCGGAGTGCTGTTAGCACGGCAAGGCGTACAGCGATGAACGACTAATGCCGCAAATGGATGGAACACATCGAACCTACGGATGCAAGTTTCCCTCTCGTGGTAACACAAAAAAAACGCCGGCCGAGGAACTCGACCGGCGGATCGTTGCCGACAGCAATGGGGCGAGCCGCCACGGGCGTCGCCCTTTCGGCTGCGCGTTACCAGCGGCGGCCTCCACCGCCACCGCCATATCCCCCTCCGCCACCTCGGCGGCGATCGGGCTTCGGTCGAGCTTCATTGACGGTCACACGGCGACCGGCAATCTCCTGCAGATTCAACTCGGCAATGGCTTGCCGGGCTTCATCGCTATTGGGCATTTCCACAAACGCGAACCCTCGCGAACGCCCCGTCTCACGGTCGGTGATGATGTTGACCGACGAAACGTCCCCAAACTGCTCAAAGGCGGCGCGCACATCGCTCTCGGTGGCGCCATAGGCGAGGTTGCCAACGTAGATGTTGGGCATGACAGACAGTCCCTTTCCAGAACCAAAGCAAACCGGACATGCGAGCTTCTTAAGATTCGCCACTCCGGCGGAAAGGAACGATCCTGCCGACGCACGAGAGAAGAACCCAAATGGCTCGCTACGAAACTGCCGTGATTATCGCACACGCTCGGCGGCTCGTCAATCGCAGCGGCGATCTCCTTCGCCAGCCCCGCAGCACCCGCCGCGGCACTCTACAATTGAGGTCCTGCCGGCCGAGCATGGACGAGTGCCGGGTGAGCCAACGCCTCCCGATTTTTCTGCACTTCGAGTCATGTCCGCACGCCAAAGAATCTGCCTCACGGTACTTGCCGTCGGCCTTGCCGCCGCGCTGCTGCCGGTGTCACTTCTTGCCGGGGATCAACGGCCTCCCAACATCCTACTCATCGTGTCGGACGACCAGCGCCCCGACACGATTGCCGCACTGGGCAACCCAGTCATCCGCACTCCGAATCTCGATGAATTGGCTCGACGAGGCAGCGCCTTTATCCGGGCGGTGTGTGCTTACCCGATTTGCACGCCGAGCCGCGCGGAGATCCTCAGCGGATGTGTGGCGTTCCGTAACGGAGTCACGGGTTTCGGCAGAAAACTCGATCCTCGACTCGTCTTGCTCCCCCAGACGCTGCGTCGAGCTGGTTATGCCACTTGGTACAGTGGCAAGTGGCACAACGACGGACGACCTCAAGACCACGGCTACGACGCCACCTCGGGACTCTTCACCGCCGGAGGCCGCAAGTACTGGAAACCGGCCGTCGACTACCGTGGTCATCCGGTCACGGGATACAAAGGTTGGATCTTTCGCGACGCCGACGGCAAGCCGTTGCCCGAATTGGGAGTGGGGCTGACTCCGGACACGAGTCGCCACATTGCCGATGCGGCCATCGCCGTTCTTCAGAAATACGATGCCTCCTCCGACACGCCGTTCTTTCTGCACGTCAATTTCACGGCACCCCATGATCCCCTCTTGTTGCCTCGAGCGGCCAAGCACCATTACGATCCGACGTCCCTACCGCTTCCTCCCAACTTTTTGCCTCAGCATCCGTTCGACCACGGCAACTTGCACGGTCGCGACGAAGAATTGCTGCCGTTTCCTCGAACGCCCGACGTCGTCCGCGCCGACCTGGCTGCCTATTACGCCGTCATTTCCGACCTTGACGAACAAGTCGGCCGCATCCTCCAGACGCTGCGGTCACGCCACCTGGCGTCGCGCACGATCGTGGTCTACACGAGCGACCATGGGTTGGCGATTGGCAGCCATGGATTGCGAGGCAAGCAGAATATGTATGAGCACACGATCGGCGTGCCGCTTCTGGTGGCGGGTCCTGGAGTCCCCGCGGGCCGACGCTTCCGCCAGCCCGTTTATCTGCGAGACATCTACCCGACGCTGTGTGAACTGGCCGGTGTTCCGATTCCGGACAATCTCGACGGCCGCAGTTTTGCTCCAGTTTTCCGCGACCCGTCGGCCGCCACGTACTCCTACGTCGTGGGCTACTTCGGTGACGTGCAGCGGATGATCCGGACCGAGCGTTGGAAGCTGATCGAGTATCCCAAGTTGGGCCGCCGGCAGCTCTTCGACTTGCAAGCCGACCCCTATGAGCGCCACGACCTCGCCCAAGATCCGGCGCATCGCGAGCGTCTCGAACGGCTCACGGCGTCCCTCCGCCAATGGCAGCGCGAACATGGCGACCCGCTGGCGGCAAGTTCAGCCCCGTGACCTTGGTGTTTCCCCCGTGTCTTCACTGCCGTTCGTAGTCGATCCGGAAATCGGGAATCTTCGCTTTTCGCCCCTGGGGACTTTGCAAGAAGGTCTCCATCCATCGAAGCATTCGGACGTTGTAGTCGAACCGCGATGCGGCTCGGCGATTGCCGTGCCCTTCGCCGGGGTAGAAGACGAGGCGCACGGGAGCCTGTCCGAGTGTCTTCAGATGCCGGTAGAGTTCCATCGACTGCGACGGGTGGACGCGCGGGTCCTCCTTCCCGTGCAGAATCAACGTCGGGGTATGCCCCTTTTTCACGTGGCGGATAGGGCTACGCTCGAGAAAGTACTCCCAGTCATCCCACAGACGCTTGCGGTGGTGAACCAAGTACATCTCTTCGGGAATGTCGGTGGTTCCCACCTTCGAGACATTGTCGCTGATGCCGACGAACATCACGCTGGCCGCGAAACGATCGGAGTAGTACGTGGCTCCCCACGCCGAGGCGTATCCTCCGTAGGAGCCGCCGGTGATGCCGACTCGGTCTCGATCCACGATCCCCACTTCCACCAGATGATCGACGGCGTCGATGAGATCACTGAATTCTTTGCCCGCGGCGTCGGCTTGTCCGAGCTTCGAAAACGCGACGCCGCGTCCCGTGCTGCCTCGGTAGTTGGGATAGAAGATGGCGAATCCTCGAGCGGCACCCACTTGGCCGGGATAGGCGTATCGGGTCAGCCAGCCGTTGGGAATATGCGATTCGGGGCCACCGTGGACCGTCAAGATCAACGGATACCTGCGGCCTTTCTGGTAATGGACGGGTTTGATGAGAATGCCCTCGAGTGTCAATCCGTCTTGAGCTTTCCACTGGACGACGGTCTGCTCGCCGAACTCCTTTTCTTTCAGCCAGGGGTTATTGTCGGTCAGGCGTTTCGGTTCGCCTTCCGGTCCGACGTAGAAGACTTCACCCGGATGCCGAGCCGTATGGCCGACCAGAGCCATGGCACCGTTCTTGGCCAGCGACAGCGATTGGAAGATGGCAACGCCTGCCTTGACGCGCAGGTGAGAACTTCCCTCGAGTGCCACGCGGCCAACGACCGTCTCGACACCCTCGGCCGCCACGTACATCAACTCGCCCGACTCGGTCCATGCGAAGGCTTCGACGTGAGCCTCGTAGTTGGGCATCAAGTCGCGAGGCTTGCCGTCTCCGGGAACAGAGACCACCATCAATCGGCCCTCGGCCGGGTCGTTCAAGTCGGCGGCCGAGATCATGGCCAAGTGTGTGCCATCCGGACTGAAAGCGAATCTACCGAGTTTTCCCGGGTTGGCAATGCGCTCCACCACTCGGCCACTCGCTGCATCGACGATGTGCAGCCGTTTGAACATGTAGCTGTCGTCGACGAGGGGTGTGGGGGCGAGAGCCACCGCGAGTTGCCGGCCGTCGGGCGACCAGGCCAAATCGAACGCGGAACCGGGCAACTCGAGAGCTCGAGGCTTCTTCTTGCCGGCGGCATCAATGAGGTAGACTCGCGTCGGACGCCAATCCTCTTCGTAGATCTCCTGGTTGAATCCCTTCTCGCGCCATTTCTTTTCCTCTTCGGTTCGAGGTGGCGTCGAGAGGAAGGCGATCTCTTTGCCGTCGGGCCGAAAGCGAACGTGATGGACGGACGCGTCGTGGTCGAAGACCTTGCGCGACTCGCCGCCGTCCACGGGGATAACATACAGTGACGTGTGTTTGTCATCGCCTCGCCGAGCGAGATAGGCGATCGATTTTCCGTCGGGCGTCCAGGCGATCTGCGTCACGGTGACCGCACCGGTGACGAACGGACGCGACTTGCCCGAGACATCGCAAACGTGCAGCTCGATGTGGGAAGGGCCGTCGTTTCCGGTGAATGGGTCTCGAGGCACGGCGAGCGTGTAAGCGATGGCTCGGCCGTCGGGGGAGATCTCGGCGGCCACGACCGTGCGCAGCCGAGCGACATCGCGAGGTGTCATGAGGGACGAATCGCCGGCCCAGGCGGCCGTAGCGGCCAGCCATGCCGCCAGCAGCCATCCTCCCAGGAGGCAACGACCGAAAACGAAACGGAGCGAATGTCCGGGATTTCCGGCTCGTCGAGCCGTGCATGCAAGTGGCAACATGGTGCACTTCTCCTTCGTTGGGATCTTCTCGACCAATTGCATCTGCCCTCGCTGTCGCCTAGTGAGTATAGTTTACGGGAGTGCCATTGTGAGTGAT
>WFWZ01000156.1 GCA_015490875.1 Planctomycetaceae bacterium | reverse complement strand
GATCAACAATGCGGCGACGAAAGGGAGCGTCGCGCCGCTGCTCGACTTCCCTTTTCCAGAATTCGTCTCCGTTCTCGGCGCCAATCTCATCGGCCCTTTTCGGCTCTCGCAGTTGGCGGCCAAACAGATGGTCCAACAGGAAACGAAAGGAACCATCATCAATATTCTCACGATTCAGACCCGCTCGCCCCTGCCCGGGCACAGTGCCTATGTGGCGAGCAAAGCTGGCCTCGAGGCACTCACGTTGTCGATGGCGGTCGATCTGGCCGATCAGGGCATACGGGTCAACGGCATTCAGGTCGGCTACGTCCTTTCGGATTCCTTCCGTGAACTGCTAGGGGAAGAGCATTACGAAGTCCCCACGTTGCTCGGGCGAATGGGGACCCCCGAGGAGATTGCCGAGGTCGCCGCCTTTCTCGCTTCGGAAAAGGCCAGCTTTCTCACCGGCAGTGTGGTCCGAGCCGATGGCGGGCGCATGATCAGTCGCAAGAAGGAGCCTCTGCTTTAGCGCTTCCCCGTCTCGACACGCCTTGCACGATGAAGGAATTTCCGTCGCAGTCATGACTTCTCCGACTTCTGCTTACAACGTCACGCCCGACGATTACGCCAGCCATTTGCGGCTTGCCGAGGAGCATGATTTGAACTTGTGGGAAAACCACGGGTGGGGCATTCGGTCGATCGAGGCAGACGGTGACGCGCTGGTCTGGACATCGCCCTATCTCCTACGTTCTCGGCGTAATGGGCCTTTCATCAAAGAAAAGTTCTGCGCGCTCCAGTCGATGATCGCTCATGTGCGCTACACTCGCGCCCAAAAGCGCCGCATGCACGACAACGACTTCATCGCTCTCGGCTGGAATGGGCTGAACGATCTTCGGGTTGTCGATGAGCTGAAGACGCTCACCGACGGAGAAAAAGCGGTATGGCAGGTCGGCGGCATGTGCTTTGAGGCGGCACCACCGATCTGGAAGGTGCAAGGTGTGCATCGAGACATCCACTACGATATCGCATGCGAAGCCGAATCACCGGCGATTTGGCTGACCGATCGGAACCGGTCGGCACTCGAGCACGGAGACCGCTGGTATCTGGTGAATGCGCGCTCGCGTGGAACCGTGAAGGTAGCCGACATCGAGATTCCCATGGCGGGGATGGGGTGGCATGAACGGCACGTCCATCTCAACGACTATTACGATCCGATCGAATTGCTCCAGGGGCCCGGCATCCTCTTTCACAACGGGTATAGTTCCAACCTGCATGTCCATTTGATGGCGCGCCCGCGGCTTGGTATTTTCCGAGCTCGCATCTTGCATGAAGGCGTGGAGTACGACTTCAGCGGGAAACCATCGGTGTCAGTCGACGTTCTCGAAGAGTGGCTGGATCCGAGATCCCGAATGGTCGTTCCCTCATCGTGGCTCGTCACGCTTACCAGTGGCAATGCCGAATTGGAACTGCACGTTCAGGCCTTTGCTCGAACGTACTATCTTTGGAATTTCTTGACCGGTGGCGTGAATCTGCTCTATTGGTGGATTGCCGAGGCGAACGGGCACTTCGACCATCCATCGGGCCGTCGCATCGATATTGTGGAAATGAAACATGTAGTGCATCAGAACCAGGTGATGTACCGGTATACGTAGCCGAACCGGAAGCAGAGATCTTCAGGGAGTCGACCTCGCATGAAAATCGACAAGATCGAAGTCTTCGTTCTTCGCGCCACCTACGAGGAATCGTACTGGGGGACCCACTATGTGATGGAAGAGCAGACCGAAATGTTCTTCCGCGACTACTCGGCTGCCTATCCCTTGATGGTGCGATCGAAACCTCTTTATGAACCGGCGCTCCAGACGGTCCTGGTGAAGATCACGACCGACGACGGAGTCGTCGGGTGGGGCGAGTCGAAAGGCGTTGTCGCTCCCCGAGCCGCCAAGGCGATTCTTGAGGACATGGTGATTCCCTGCGTGATCGACATGAATCCACTCGATATCGCGCTCATCAAAGAGCGGATGGCGGGGCTGATGCGCCTGCGCGGACATGTGCAGGGTTTTCACCAGGAGGCGACAAGCGGCGTCGAGATCGCCCTCTGGGACATCAAAGGCAAGGTAGCGGGACTCCCCGTCTATTCCCTCCTGGGCGGTGCGTTTCGCGACCGCATTCCCGTTTATGCCTCGGGAATCGCCGGACTCGATCCGGGATACACCTCAGTGGACGTCGAGCAGCTTCAGAACGAAGTCCGCCGGGCATTGGATCGGGGATTCCAGGCGTTGAAACTCTGTATTGGCAAAGGAGTGGAGACCGATCTTGCGAGTTTTGACGCGGCACGCGAGGTCGTGGGGCAGTCGAATCGCATTCTGGTGGACGCCGGTGGGCGCTACGACTATCACGCGGCGCTCCGTTTGGCAAAGGAACTCGAAAAGCGGAACGCCTTCTGGCTGGAGACCCCCTTGCCGGTCGACGACTTCCAAGGTTACATCCAGCTATCCTTGGCCACTTCGATTCCGATCGCCAACGACATGATCTGGACGACGGGAATGATCTGCGAAATGTACCGACAGGGGGCCAAAGTCATTTTCATTCCGGAGGTATTGAAAGCGGGAGGTATTCTGGAATGCAAGCAAATTGCCGACCTGGCCGACCGATTCCACATGCCGTATGCGCCTCATGTGAGCCAGGGAAGCATGCTCCAGTTCGTAGCCACGGCCCACCTCTGCGCTGCTGTCCCCAACTTCTTGATCAGCGAGTATTGGTGGCAAGACAACCCGCTGGGAAATCACATCCTGAATCGACCGCTTGTGCTGCAAGACGGTCATCTCATCGTGCCTCAAGAGCCGGGACTGGGCGTGGAGGTCAACGAAGCAGCGATTCGAGAGTTTCTTGTTGAGTAACCACGAGGATCGACGGATGACCCAAAAACGACTCGGAGGAATCGTACCCGCCCTGGTGACACCGCTGACCGCGTCCGGCGCGGACCTCGATGTGGACGCAGCCCGGAAGCTCGTGCGGTTTCTGATCGCAAAGAAAGTGAACGGGTTGTTCGCCTTGGGATCGACCGGCGAATGCGGCGTTCTCGATATCGAGCTTCGTAAGGTAATGGCGGAGGTGGTCACCGAGGAAGCGCGAGGGCAGTTGCCGGTGGTCATCCACGTGGGGGCTCCACGAGAGAGCGAGGTCCTCTACCTTGCCGCTCACGCGGCTTCCATACGAGCCGACGGGATCGCCCTGGTGCCACCCTATTATTACGGGATGGATGAAGCGGCACTCGAACAGTTTTTCGCCCGTGTAGCACGCTCGGTCGATCTGCCCATCTACCTGTACAACATTCCGAGGAATGTCAAGAACGTCGTCACCGTACGGCTCTTCATCAAACTGGCTACCGCCTACGATCACATTGTGGGCATGAAGGACAGCAGCATGGACTTCGCCTCCTATTACGAACTGGTCCAATGCAAGCAGCCCGATCACATTGCTTTGATTGGCAACGATGCTCAAATCCTCGCGGCGCTCGCTGTCGGCGGACAAGGTGCGGTTTCTGCCGGTGCCACGGCGATCCCCGAACCTTTTGTCAGATTGATGGCGGCCTTCGCCAAAGGAGATCTGGATGAAGCTCGCAAATGGCAAAGTATTTGCGCTCGGATCCGGCGAATGTTCGTCAAGCCGTGGCCGATTGCTCCGCTGAAGATGGTGCTCCACTGGCGCGGCATCTGCGGCTCGACCGTCGCAGCGCCGCTTCGACAAATGACGAGCGAAGAAACTCGAGAGTTGAAGAACGAATTCGAGCAGATCATGGAGTCATTGGAGTGCGTCGGCGACGGCGGCAACACGGGGGTTCGAGATACGGGAAGAGGGTAAGCGAGCGCGGCCGCGACGTCTCCGTGGCGGTCCTGAGGCTCATGGATGTCGCTGATCGGTTGCCTTTTTCCCTGCTGAGGAAGATTTGGAGATAAAGTGATGTCGAGCCGATTCATCGAGTTGACGTTGCCCGATGGCGTGTCTCCGGTTGCTGCTGCGACGACCCTGGTCTTCACGGAAGGGCCCGCGGTCGACGCCGACGGGACGGTGTACTTCTCGGACATCGCCAACAACCGGATCCTCAAGTTCACCCCGGGGGGCACGACGGAGGTCTTCCGGGAACCGAGTGGCCGTACGAACGGGAACACGTTCGATCTTCAAGGGCGACTCCTCCATTGCGAAGGTGCCGAGTTGGGTCCCGGAGGTACCCGCCGGATCACACGTACGACATTGGAGACAGGCGAATACGAGATCTTGACCGAGCGGTTCGAGGGGGCGCGCTACAATGCTCCCAATGACATTTGCGTCGATGGTCGAGGCCGGATCTACTTTACCGATCCCTGTTACGGGGATCGCTCCCACATGGAGATGGAAATCGAAGGAGTATATCGAATTGACCTTGACGGAAGCGTCACTCGCATCCTGCAACAACCGGAGATCGAGCGACCCAATGGGATCGCCGTGACACAAGATGCAACGCGGCTTTACGTGGTCGACAGTTGTCCCCGCGTTGGCGGCAATCGCAAGGTGTGGGCGTTCGATTTGGACGACGATGGCAATCCATCCAATCAGCGAGTCGTCGTCGATTTCGCGCCCGGACGTGGCGGGGACGGCTTGAGACTCGATCGGGAAGGCAACCTCTACATTGCGGCCGGTGTCAATACGCCGCGCGGTCCTCATGAGACAGCGGATGTTCCCGCGGGAATCTACATCGTGTCCCCCGAAGGGGAACTCAAGCATCGCATTCCTGTCGGCGAAGACTTCGTTACGAATCTCGCTTTCGGAGGCCCCGACGGCAGGACACTCTACATCACCGCTGGTAAGACGCTCTTCACGACGCGGGTTACCGTGCCAGGCCAAGTCGCCTTCCCCGCCTGGAGCTAAGGGGGCGGCCGGCGACCACTACTCTCCGCCGCCAGAGCCCCAGGCGCATTTGGTTTGCCAGATGGCCCAGTTTCGATTACCGTGGAAATGTATAGGTCGCGAGCGTGGGCAACCCGTCGGGCCATCATGCGAGTCCCCTGAGGCAACTCAAGGTGGAGCCCCGGACGCGGGGCGTCTTGAGTGGGGGTTCTTGGCCTGATCGAACGCCCCGCTCTGGAAAAGGCCCTTCCGTCGGAACAGAAGAAGTAGGCTCGATCGATGCGTTGCCACCTGAGAGTCCGCCGCGGCTGGCGCGGCGGCTTGTCCGATCGCTCGGCGCTCCGCCACCGTGCGCCTGTGTGGGCGAGCGCTTTGGCCCTGCTTGTTCTCGCCGTACCCTCTGCCAGCGCAAGCCTGATTACCGGGATGGACGGGCCTGCGTCCGGCGCCTCTTTCGAGGCGACGCCGAGTC
>WFWZ01000155.1 GCA_015490875.1 Planctomycetaceae bacterium | reverse complement strand
GATGCAAGCCGGTCCGGGCAACTCGCCTCCGAAGAGCAGCATGGCTGGAGCGTTGGCCCAGCATCTGCAGGTCAGCCAGACCGGCGAAGAACTCGCGCGGCTCGATGAGAACGCCTGCCCGGTCTGCGGCATCACGTTCTACGAGTTCCGGCAGCATGGGCGGCTGGGATGTCCACACGATTACGTCGCGTTCGCCGAGCAACTCGAGCCGCTTTTGGTGAGCATTCACGGGGAATCGCATCACATCGGCAAACATCCCAAGCACCATGCGGGGGCGACCGAAGACCAGGCGACGTTGATCCGGTTGCGTCGGGAGTTGCAAGATGCCGTGGAGCGCGAAGCCTACGAAGAGGCGTCGGAACTGCGAGACAAGATACGCGAACTGGAAGAAGCGGGGCGCCGGCCCGAAAAGACTGGCGAGGATGAGCTGTGAATCTTGAGGAACTGGCGGGACGTTGTGGCGAATGGCTGCGGGGCGGTGGGCCGGAGTCGGACATCGTCATCAGCAGCCGAATCCGCCTGGCACGCAACCTGGCGGACTATCCCTTCGTGCGCCGATGTTCCGACAGCGACCGCGAGCAAATCGAGCAACAAGTCCGAGCGGCCATCGAAGCGGCGCCCTCAATGCAACGAGCCAGCTATTATCGCGTCGATGAACTCGATACACTGGACCGCCAGTTTCTTGTCGAGCGGCAATTGATCAGTCGCGAGCTGGCGGAGGCCTCGGGGCCGCGCGCCGTCGCCATCGACGCCAAGGAGCAGTTCGGCGTCATGGTCAACGAAGAAGACCATCTTAGAATCCAGGTCATGCACAGCGGACTCGATCTGGAGGAAGCCTGGAGGCACATCAATCAGATCGATGATGACCTCGAAGAGCGTCTCTGCTACGCCTTCCACCGCGACTTGGGGTACCTGACCGCCTGCCCGACCAATGTCGGCACCGGGATGCGCGTCAGCGTCATGCTCCACCTGCCGGCGCTGGCAATGGTTCGCCAAATCGACCGGCTCTTTCGGAGCCTCCAGAAGATCAACCTTGCCGTGCGAGGGCTCTATGGTGAAGGCTCCTCCGCCATGGGCGACTTCTACCAAATCAGCAACCAAATCACGCTCGGTCGCAGCGAACACGATCTGCTGGAACAAGTCCGGCAAGTCGTTCCCGCCATCCTCGAGTATGAACGAAGATCGCGCGAAGCCTTGCTGCGAGACAGTGAGCGGGAACTGCACGACCGAATCAGCCGCGCCTACGGTATCCTCTCCACGGCGCGTACCATCAGCAGTGAGGAGACGATGCATCTGCTCTCGAGCGTCCGGATGGGAGTCAATCTCGGGCTGATCGAAGATATCGAGATCCCCACGATCAACAAACTCTTCATCCATACGCAGCCGGCTCACTTGCAAAAGCTGCGTGGAACGACGCTCGAGTCGGCCGATCGCAATATCGAACGGGCTCACTACCTGCAAGAGAATCTCAAGAAGCCCGATCCGAGCTGAAGACCCCCTGCTTCCCCCCTCCCCTTGCGATCCGATTCGCCTGCCATGACGTACGTACCCGTCGCGTTTCGTTCCATGATGTCGTGGTTCGTTCTGGCCGGACTCGGCCACTCGGTCTTCGCAGCGCCCCCTCCTCAAACGACATTCCGATCACTTTTCAACGGGGACGATCTTTCCGGGTGGGAAGGCGACACGAAGTATTGGCGAGTCGAAAATCATGCCATCGTCGGCGAGATCCCTCGAGGGACCCGGCTTGACCACAACACGTGGCTCGTCTGGCGAGGCGGTACGGTATCCGACTTCGAGTTGGTAGTGGACGTCAAGTTGACCGGAGCCCCCTCGGCCAACTCGGGGATCCAATTCCGATGCCAGGCCAAGAGCGTCCGCCATGTCGCCGGCTATCAGGCCGATCTGGACCAGGGGCGAACATGGCTGGGCAGAATTTATGACGAGCATGGACGAGGACTGTTGGTGGAACGGGGAACGCGAGTCGCCATTTCCAAGGATGGTAAGCGGCGAGTCGAAACGTTCGCACCGGCTTCGGCGTACCAGGTTCTCTTCCGGCCTGGTCAGTGGAACCGCTATCGGATCGTCGTGGTGGGCCCGCATGTCCAGATCTATATCAACGGGACGTTGTTCAGCGAGCTTTTCGATGAGGAGCGGGGTGAGGCCGACCGAGAGGGAACACTGGCCTTGCAATTGCATGCCGGGCCGCATACTCGCGTCGAATTCCGAAGACTCATGTTGCGGACGAGTCCACTGAAGATCGAGCCGTTCCGTTTTCGAACCCCTGACAAGTCTGCACAAACCGCAAAAGTGACGGGACAATGGCCGCGCGACGAACAGGGTCGCACGCTCAATCTCGGTTTCGAGTCGGGAACGCTTCAGGACTGGACCGCCACGGGGGATGCCTTTGCAGGGCAACCGGTCGATAGGGACGGCATCTCCAAGCGCTGGCCGGGGCAGACGAGCGGCAAAGCGGGAAAATACTTCGTCGGTGGATATGAACTTTCCAGAGATCGCCCTCGAGGGACGCTCACCTCCCGCTGGTTCCCCGTCGATCATCCCTTCGCCAGTTTCCTCATCGGCGGGGGTGCCGGACCGGAGACACGAGTCGAACTGCTGGTTCGAGAGGACGACGGCACGGCGCGCGTGTGGTTCACCGCGCGAGGGAGGAACCGTGAAGCCATGGAGCGGGTCGTCGTCGACCTGCGGCCCGTCCAAGGCCGCTCGATGGCCGTCCGGTTGGTCGATGAAAGCAGCGGCGGTTGGGGGCACCTCAACTTCGACGATTTTCGCTTCCATCGGAGACGGCCCAATTTTCCAAAGGCGCGAGGCGCGGAACGCACGACATTCAATCCCGTGCTCCAACACCTTCGTCCCTTGCGCAATGAGCCAGTTGGAGCACCCGTCGGTTCCGTCGAGCATGTCATGGCGTCGATGTATGTCGAGCCGGGGTTTGCGGTCGATCTCGTGGCCGCCGAGCCACAGGTGCATCAACCGGTTGCGTTTACGTTCGACGCGCGTGGCCGGCTCTGGGTAGCCGAAGCGCATTCCTATCCACAAAAGCGTCCTCCCGGAGAAGGCCGAGATCAGATCATCATCCTGGAAGACGCTGATGGAGATGGGCGGTTTGAGAAGCGCAAGGTTTTTGCGAAGGGACTCAACCTTGTCAGTGGGCTCGAAGTCGGTTATGGCGGTGTCTGGGTCGGAGCGGCTCCCGAGTTGCTTTTCATTCCCGATGCGAACGGGGACGATCGTCCCGACGGGCCGCCGCAAGTGCTGCTTGACGGCTTCGGCTACGCCGACACGCACGAGACACTCAACAACTTTATCTGGGGGATCGACGGCTGGTTGTACGGCAACCATGGCGTCTTCAATCTCTCCTGGGTCGGTCCTCCTGACGCTCCCCGTTCGAAGCGCACGAAGCTGGCTGCGGGCGTGTGGCGGTATCACCCGACACGCCATGTCTTCGAAGTGTACGCTCACGGAGGCAGCAACCAGTGGGGACTCGATTACACCTCGACGGGCGAGTGGTGGATGACGCACTGCCGAAGCCGGTGGGGTGGTGGACCGATCACCCATGTCATGCAGGGAGGCCACTACTGGAACCAGGTGAACAACGGCTATGCCCCGTTCATCTGCAAGACTCCCCTGTCCGACCGCCCGTGGATGAAAAACTACTTGCTTGCATCGGCTCGGTACGGGCACGGCGAAGGAGGCGCCGGCCGTCCCGGTTCACGAGCTGTCTATGGCGGCCATGCTCATGTCGGTACACTGATCTACGACGGCGACAATTGGCCGGCCACCTATCGCGGCCGACTCCTCACGCACAACCTGCACGGTCACCAGATCAACCAGATTCGACTCGAGCGGGAAGGATCCAGCTATCAGGCCATCCATGCGGGTAGGGACATTTTCTTTTGCAGCGACCCGACGTATGTAGCCGTGGATCTGAAAGTCGGCCCCGACGGCGCTGTCTACATGACCGACTGGAGCGACCGGAGGCACTGCCACAATCCGAATGCCGAATTGTGGGACCGGACGAACGGCCGGATCTACCGACTTCAGTTCGCCCAGACCTATCGTCCTGTCTCGGTTGACTATGAACACGCGTCCGACGAGGAGCTCGTTGCCGCGCTGCAGCAGCAAAGCGGATGGCATCGGGAAACGGTGGTGCGTGTGTTGGCCGAGCGAGCGGCTCGAGGCCGAAAGATTGCCGTCCCAGCAGTGACGCGTCTGCGTCAGATGTTTCGAGATGCGCACTCCGACATTCGCGTCGCCGCCCTGTGGGGACTCTTCGCCTCCAAAACGATCACGCCGGACGACCTCGACGCGGCGCTCGCAGACCCACGGGAAGAAGTGCGAGGGTGGGCGGTGACGTTGGCACCCGAAGTCCTTTCGGCAGAGGCTTTGGCTTTGGCGCTGCGCCGTCGTGTTCCACAAGAGTCCAGCCCAAGCATTCAGCGGCGGTGGATTTCGGTGATGGGAAGCCTTCCGACTCCGCTGGCTTGGGAAGTGGCGGAGGTTTGCGCGCGGAGCCTTGACGGCAGCGATGAAGTTCTGGTGAAGCTGTTTTGGCATAACCTGGCCGTTCACCTGTCGGGCGAGTCGTGGGAGCGAGCGTTAGCGATGGCGGAAACGACACCGGCCGAGCCGCTTCGGGACTACATCCACTGGTATGGCCTGAAGAGCGACTCGCGGGTTCGGCATCGCCTGCTGGAACGCGCCGTGCGCGAGGAGACCGACGAGTCCGCGCAGCTGCGGTGGCTCGAGTTGGCAGCGCTGGCATTGGACGGGATGCGGGGAGTGCGCGGTCCGGACGTCTGGTATGAGCGGAGTGGCAAATTGTATGAGCACCCCAATCAGCGGCTCCGCCGAGCGGCTCGTCGCGTGGGGGCTGCCTTGGCCGATCCGAGGCTTTACCAGATCATGCGGTCGGTTTTGGCAAACGACGAGGCGACGACAGCCGAACGCGCTGAAGCGATTGCCGTTTTGGCAGCCGACGATTCACCGGAGAATGTGCCTCTGCTCCTGCGGCAACTCGATCGCCCAAAGCTCGTGCGGCGCGTGTTACCACTGCTGGGAAAGTATGACACGCCGAAAGTCGCTCACGCTCTTCTGGACCGATGGAACGATTGGCCCGGTCCTCTGCGAGATGCGGCGTTGGAAGTGCTTTGCAGTCGGGTCACGTGGTCGATCTTGCTGCTGGATCGCGTCGAACGGGGTGATTTTTCGAAGGAGCATCTTACAGCCTACTATGTCCGGAAGATGAGTCTGTTGGGCGATCCCGAGTTGAACGAGCGATTGAAAAAGGGATGGGGACTGTTGCGGGCGAAGACAGACGAGCAGAAGCAGCAGGCCATCGATCGACTGGTAGCCCAGTTTCAAGAGGCGCCGCTGTGGGCCTACAGTGCTGCGGAGGGCAAGAAACTTTATACGAAACTCTGTGCAGCCTGCCATGAGTCTGCCAACGGCACACCGGCCGTCGCGCCGGCCATCTCGGGGATTCGGCAAAAGGGCATTCGTTATGTCGTTGAGAACGTCATCGATCCCAACGCGGTGATCGGCAAGGACTTCCTGGCGGTCGTTTATCGACTGGAGGACGGTCGGGTCGTGAGTGGCCTGCCAGTTCGAGAAACCGACAGCACGATCACGGTGCAGACAGCCAACGGTACCGAGACGATCAGTCGGTCCGCAATCGAGGCTCACAAGGTCTCTGAAAACTCGCTCATGCCCGAAGGTCTACTCGACGCCCTAAGCGACCGGCAGCGTCTCGAGTTGCTGAAGTATCTGGCCACACGGTAAAATCCAGGCTGATGGAACTCTTGGCGGATCCAGTGGGAGTCCGGCAAGGAACTTGTTCGGCTTCTGGCCGTCTCACGACTCGTCTCGATTGCGGGGGACCACGCCATGGCGCACCAGAACATTGCTCCGGCGCTTCAACTCTACGACCGGCTGCTGGGATTCGAGATCGACGATGAGCCGGCACCGTACTCTTTTATTCAGAAGTTGGCTCGGGAGAACCACTGGCGGCCCGAGTATGCGCGTCGCGCCGTACGCGAGTACAAGCGTTTTCTTGTGCTGACCCAGTGGGCCGATCACATGGTGGTGCCCTCAGATCAAGTCGACCAGGTATGGCACCTGCACATGCTCTACTCGAACTCCTATTGGAACCGCCTTTGCCGGGGCATATTGGGACGCGAGCTTCACCATCGGCCGGCCGACGGAAGTCGTGAAGACCACCAGCGGCACCGGAAGTGTTACGAGCGCACGTTGGAGTCGTATCGTCGTGTATTCGGTCAGGCACCTCCGCGCGATCTTTGGCCGCTGGTCGACCGGCGGTTCGCACCTGGCGTCCATCGTCGGGTCAACGTGCGGCGAAATGTCGTCGTTCCTCGTATCGTGTTGTGGCTGGTGGGAGCGGTCGCCGCGCTCCCCTTGTTGTGGGGTCTTTTGGCCGCCGGTCTTCCAAACCTCGGCGCCTGGGATGTGCTCAACTGGAAAGGACCGCAGTTCCTGGGGCTATATCTTTCGCTGCTGGTCGGCGCCATTGTTCTGTCGCTCGCATTGCAAGCGTGGCTTCGTCGGGGGGGCGGTTATGCAGGAGGAGCGCCGGACGCCGAGTCACCCGAGCACATCGCTTACCTGGAAGGAGGTCCCAAACGCGCGTTCGTGACCGCACTGGCGGTGCTGCAATCTCGCGGATGGATCGACTACGACGAAAAGGAAGGCAAGCTTGTGGCACCGCAGGGCACTCAGGGGGAGACCGAACTTCAACGGGCTATCGTAGCCAACGCTGGGCGGCCACCGCACGAGGTCGCTCGAGCGGTTTCGCCGGTGCTGGATGCGATGCGGCGTGAGCTCATCGACGCCGGATGGCTCGTGAGTCGAGGACGAAGGTATGTCATGGGATGGATCCCGTTGGTACTCTTGGGAAGCATAGGAGCTCTGGGAGTTGCCAAGTTGCTCGTCGGCATCGATCGCCATCGCCCGGTAGGTTTCTTGTTGCTACTTCTGTTTGTGACGATCGCAGCCGCTCTGCTCTTGGCGTTCCGACGGATCGTGCGTACGAAGGAAGGGGATGCCGTAGTAGACCGAGCCAAATCGCAGAAGTACGCCGGTCTGCGACCACCCGAATCGCCGGACGAACTGAAGCAGTGGTCACCCGAGACGTTGGCGTTCTATGTGGCGTTCGCCGGGCCGGCACTGCTCTATGGTCTCGATCTGCTACCTTCGTTTTCGACACCCGCCGCGTGGGAACGTTGGTCCGACTGGGGATTGGCCATTTCCACCAGCCAGTCACGTGGATCCGATGGCGGATGCGGCGGGGGATGTGGCGACGGCTGCGGAGGCGGCTGCGGCGGGTGTGGTGGCTGCGGCGGGTGTGGGTGAGCCGCTTTCTCTGCTCACTGGTCCTTCCGTGTCCGCCATTCTTGGCGAGGCTTAACTTTCTTGAATACCAGCGATACGGGAATTCGTGGACGACGCGCTGCTCTTACTACTTCATGAAAACCGGCAACCGGCGTTGAGTTGATCGAAATTCCTATAGTGCTAAAGTCGCCTTTCGAAGCAAACACCTTTTCCCACTCTTCGAGACCAAACGTATAGGAATTCGAATAACTCTCGACGACGTTTCCAAACTCGGTATGAGAAACCGTATCTACTTCGGTCAAGTAGAAAACAGGCTTTCCGACAGGCACGACCCGACGCTTCGCGTAATCTACTTCAACGTCTACTTGCATCGTCAAGATGTACCGATCACCGAAGAATACCTCTGTATTCCATTGCAATGGCATCCTCCCAAAACCAAAGTGCGTGATAAAATGGTCTGCATCACCATAGAGCTCTTCCAACTCTACAGCGTATGGGATCGTCTTCGCGCCGCTCCGGTGTATAGCAAGGTACTGCTCCCTAGCTTCCTTGGAACTCGTAGCCGGCATCATGATGCCGTTGGCGTTGCATCCAACGATACCGAGCACTGGCACGTATAGAATCATGATTCGGAGTAGAATGTTCATCGCAAAGATCCCATCGGTTTCGTGTTAGACTCAGACGTCATCACACAAAGCTGCTATCCCATCCGGCGGGATTTGTCGCGCCCCAGCGACTGGGCTCGGATCACGAACCGCCGCAGCGATGGATCCTGCCAGCAGCGAGTACGCCGCGTCGATGCGTGCCCTTTGCTAGCCAACGCGGCGACCATGAGAAGACCTCGAAGCGACGAACGTCTCGCTCTGTGCAAAAGCCGCCATCGGCCGTGGCCGCTCTCGCTCAACGCATGCTCTCATCCTAACCGATTCCGCCGGCCCATGGCAACTTGTTTTCGAGGCTCGGCGACACGATGACGCGAGTCAGCCGGAAGGGGTTGGCGTGTTTCGGCACGTTCGACGGGAGGAGTGTAGGAGCCGGGTCGCGAAACTCTCCAACCGTGCGAGCCCCCTCACGCCTCACACCTCACACCTCACACTTCACTCCGGTTCATTCACCGGCTTCTTTTCTTCTCTAGAACTATTCTTATTCCGTCGCTTGGCTTCTGACTCGAGAGAGAGCGGAACAAAGCGATTTCTTCCCAGCCACACGTGCTTCACCTTGGGAGACTGTAGCAAAGCGTTGGCTCCCGTATCGGTCAACATGCCATTGACAACGGAAACACTCACCAACGAGGGCAGGCGAAGCAATGCCTGCACGTGAGCGTCGGAAATATTAGTGTCTCGTATTGTTATTTCTTTCAGCGACCGAAACTCGCCTGCTTTGTCATACGCATCCGCCTCAAGAAACACATTCTCCACATAGAGACGAGTGACGTCGGGGAACTTCCTGCTAGGCCTTCGATGTCGGAACCGTAGAGCCGCACAGTATATGTTGTGTGAACGGCCCTACCAATAAAAAGGAGTTTCCCGTCGGGACTGATCTTAAAAGCACGATCAGCTAGCACGGAGTTCGTGCGCTGAACCACATCTTGCGACCGCTCTGCGTGTGAGGAAGACGCTTTGCGTTCCGATACGCCGCCACCCACAAAGCAGACGACACCGACAGCGAACCAGATTGAAAGTTGGGTCAGCCCGCTGATCCATGCTTGAAGCGTCATAGGCATTTTTCTCCTTTATTCGCTGGGAGCCAGGTGGCCACGCGATCTGCGCTGCGCGAGCTACCGTGAGCGTGGCGTCATCGGTTACAAATGCGTATCACTAGGTGTCGATCGAAGCGAATCGACAAGACGGAGGGGTCGTTTAGGCATCGGACGGCCCCGCTTCCCGGTCTTTGCCACGGCCCTCTGGGCATTGACCCTCACGCCTGGCCGGGCGGAAACGTATTGCTTCGCTATAGGGGTGCCCGCTCGGGTGCGCACCACCACGCACTTGTCACTCTTCCCGTTTTGGTTCACCCCCAGCGCTCCGTCTTGGTTCACTCGTCGGTTTGTTTTCTTCTTTTGGGGCGATGGCCTTGCTAAGAGTCAAAGCAGGCCTGTTGCCGAACACTCCTTTCACCTGAATCAACCGACGAAGATCCTGTCTACTGCAGGACACGAAAACAAAGTCCTGCCCGCCCTCAATGTGCTGAATACCTTCTTCCTTACACCAGCGCAACACTGCGTCTCGATCCAGGTTATATAGCTTGACCGTGTCCCCACACTTTGCGACTCTAAGAACACAAAAGACCGGTACCACAAAAATGTCATTAACCGACTCCGGAAAACGCCCGAGAAATCGGCCGACAACCATGAATGTCTCCGACTCAATTCGATAAACAAGCGCTCTTCCATGAGCCAGTTCGTTGGAAGTATTCGAATCCGAAGAGACACGCCTACGGCGCGTTCTCTCGCGAATGGAGAACGAAAGGAACTCCGTAACGTGGGCGTCTCTCTCAGAAGACCTCGGAAAGTCAGCAACAATCTCGAACGTTTGGCTCTTCTGGCCCCTCTCCTTCAGAATCCATGTGCCCGTCAACGACATGTCTCGCGTTTCGGTCGCATCACCGAATGGTTGCTCGACAAAGAGAATCTTCGGCTCAGCAGAACCTTCACCCGATCGTGCGAAGATAAGCAACAGCAGAATCCACATCGTACGATTCCCTATTTACTAGAGACCGTCGTAACGCCCCTTTTTGTCGTTACGCCGAAAACGCCGCTGATCTTCGTGGCGAGTGTAATGTTCTTGTTTCCCTTACATGCGCTCGTCAATTCTTCCGCATCGATGGAACCCTCGCGCACCGAGTACGCTGCGGCGATGCGTGCCCTTTGCTAGCCAACGCGGCGACCATGAGAAGACCTCGAAGCGACGAACGTCTCGCCTTGCACGAAAGCGCCCGTCAGACGTGGCCGCTCTCGCTCAACGCATGCTCTCATCCTAACCGATTCCGCCGGCCCATGGCAACTTGTTTTCGGAACTCGCTCGCGAAGCCTCCAGCCGCGCCAGCGCCCCTCACACCTCACACCTCACCCTTGTCCGCTACAGCGTTTCATCCTTAATTCTGTCAGGCTGGAAAGCCTGACCTACTTAGGTTTCGTCAGGCGCGGAATTCCGTCAGGCTAGAAAGCCTGACCTACGTTGCCGTCAGGCTGGAAAGCGGGGCCTACGTTGCCGTCAGGCTGGAAAGCGGGGACTGCGGGGGCGTATTGCGAAAATGCAGCCGTTGGCCTACGATGGCGGCAAAGTCGTGGGAGGCCAGTGACGGAGCGATCGGGCGGGCGATGAAGCAACAGCGATTCGACAACAAGTTCGCTCGCCTGTTCGACCTGGCGATCCAACTCGCCCAAGACACGCACGCGGACGGCGTGTTGATTCTGCTCAATGGCCCCACCGACTGGAACGCCATCGCCGCTCGGCGCCACGAAGTGCGCACCATCGTCGCCGCTGACAGCGAAGACCATCTGGCCGGCGCTCGCAACGCGGGACTCGACGCGGTTTCCATCGCCATGCCGGGCGCCCCGGTTCTCGATCGCCTCGCCCAGGCACTCTTGGAAAGCGTCGCCGACGAACTGTTGGGTCCCGGTGCGGATGTCGTCTCCCTCTATAGCGGGTTCGAAGTCGGCAAGGTCGATTCGATCAGCTTCATTCGCCTCGACGAACATCTCGGCCGCCTCACATCACGCGACCTGCAGAAACTGGAAACCCGGGTGCCGCTGGAGACGCTCCGCACGGTCGTCGACCTGGCCGTCGAAATCGGACGGGAGGGCCGGGAAGGCAAGCCGATCGGCACGCTCTTCGTCGTGGGGGACGTCGAACGCGTCAAGTCGATGAGCAAGCCGGCCGGATTCGATCCTGTGAGGGGCTACCGCCGCGACGAGCGCAATCTCAAGGACCGACGCGTTCGTGAAGCAGTCAAAGAGATCGCTCAACTCGATGGCGCCATCCTCGTCGAATCGGACGGCACCGTCGCTCGCGTCTGCCAGATGCTCGATGCCAGCTACGCCAACATCACGAT
>WFWZ01000154.1 GCA_015490875.1 Planctomycetaceae bacterium | reverse complement strand
CCTGGGATCCCACCAGTTGGATTTGGTTGGGAGAAAGCGGCGTGGCACGCACGATCTCGGGATTGTTGACCAACAGCCGCGGAATCTTTTTCTTCATCGTCAACAGGCGGCTGTTGGTGACGATGATCTCCAGACGCTGGGACGGACCGTCGACATGGAAGACGGGCGACCCGGCGGCGATGGCCGGCGATGAAGTGGAAGGATGCTGTTGGGCGACTGCCCACGGAGCCGCCAAGCAAAAGACGACCACCGCTAGGCCGATCGGCGTTGCCAATCTCCACCCGGCACCAGGCGTCCCTAGGCGTCCACGTCTCGACCGCAGCGACGCTACCGACAAGCAGTTTTCCTTGACCATCCGTGTCATTCCCCTGCGTAGGCGGCACCGAAGTGCCGGGTATCCATACCGATCTGCGAATCCTATTCGTCCAACGGCGTCTCTTCCTCAGCCGGTTCTTCCTCGGTCGACTCTTCCTCCGACACGGCGTCCGTTCCGGACATCGAGCCGTTTCCCATCCCGCCCACCGAAGCTGGCGGGTAGAGTCCCGCACCGGGCTGCTGCAGCACCGGCGTCTCGTTCTCATCGTGCCAGACGTACGTGGAGGTACCATCGGCAGAGAGAATCACCAGTCGCCACTTCTCCTTCGGAGGTTCCGGTATTGTCGGCGTCGTCCGCTCGACCTTCGGCTCGGGACGCGGCTCCTGGCGGAGCAATCCCAACAATCCAGATCCTCCGTCATCGGAGGTGTCGTTCGACTTGCCCGAGAGCAATTCTTCGAGCGTGATCCGCCGAGTCTTTTGAGCCGTCTCCTCGGGCTGGTCCTGCTCCTTGGGGTTCCGCAACGAAAGCCGCAACGTCGCCATCTCGGCTGCCAGCGAAAGCACTTCGTCCTGGTCTTCCTTCAGCAACAACGAAACGGTCTTCGCCACGATCGGCTTGCCGTTCTCGACTTCCGTCTCCGTTTCCGAGTTGACCGCGAAAACCCGCACGTTCCGCAAGATGGGCATGGTCATCGTCTGCGGAATATCGCGGCCCCGATGGAAAGTGGCGATGATGTCGACCCGGTCGCCGGGCTGGATCAAGAACGACACCGCCGTGTCCATCTGCACCTTGACGCTCGAGACCCGATACCCCACCGGGATGTCGATCGACTTGTTGCTGACTTCGTCCGCGATCTTTCTCGCGGTCAAGACCTCGCCCTCGTACAGTCGAACTCGAGCGTACTTATCTTTGATATCCTTGAGATCTTGAATGGCTCCAGGAGGCACCTTATCCTTCGGCCAGTCCTCGAGCTTGACGTGGGAAGCATCCAGCTTTTCGTTGATGTCGATGTCTGCCAGAGCCACATAGACCGGGACGGTCTCGACGCTGCCCTCTCCCGATCCCTTCTGCCCTAAGACCTGACTGATGCCGATCGAGGCGACCAGCCCGCATCCCAGAGCGATCACAATCAGTACAATCGATTTGGCTCGCATAATTGGTTCCCCATTCGCGGGAGGAAAAGTCCTATCCCATCTCGGCCTGGCCGCGACGGCATCATCCGCCTTCACGCCTCATCTGAGTCGATGCCGTCAACGTCTTTCCCCCCAAAAACATTGGCGATGGCAGCCAGCTGACTTGATCAAATGAAATCGAAACCGAAACTTCCACCGTATCGCCATTGACGGCATCGGCGAGATTGATCTCCTGAGGAGGATCTCCCTGATCCCACGCCGTCACCGTTACCGTCTCACCCGTGATTCCCAGGTTCGACAGGTGGTCGGTTACCGCATTCACGACGTCTTGCTCAAGCGTATCCTCCAACACCGCCATCCGAGCTCCCAGCCGCGAACTGTTCGTCAGCATTTGGTACACCATCACCATTCTGCCGTATTCGATGATCCCAAGGACGAATACGAAGAATACGGGAGCGACAATCGCGAATTCGACAACTGCGGCGCCCCGTCGTTCTTTTCGGAACGACCGGCAAGGTTTGTCCAACCTCCGAGCCGGCTGCGGCAGAGTCGCTGCAGTTTGCCCAGCTTCACAGCCCCGGTGATCGACCTGGTTCGGGTGGAGCACGGATGTCGTTTTCATAGCAGCATTCCCGTCCAAGCGAAGTAACCAATCGTACCGATGGCGATCGGAATGCCGTACGGCAGGAGCTTCATCCTGGGTTTCCGCTCCGCGGCGATCGCCGACAACTTCTCAGGATCTCGGATCGTCAGGATTTCCATCCAGATCATCAGGAACTGGTTGTAGTGCTTTCGGAACTGTCCCTGGAGCACCACCATGGCCACCGCCAAGACAGCGCCCACGATCGTGGAAACACAAAACGCATAGAAGGTGTGCCAGCCGTAGACCCACGCTCCAACCGCCGCCAGCATCTTGACGTCTCCGGCCCCCATGCCGCCGATCGCATAGGCGGGCAGGAGCAGGCCGAGGCCGACGGCGGTTCCGATGAGGCTCCATAGGATCCCTTCCCCCCCCGCGTAGACACCGCTGTAGATCCATCCGGCGACGATCATGGGGTACGTGAGCCAGTTGGGAACGCGCAGTTCGATGCCGTCGATCACGGCTCCCACGATCAGAAACACGGTGACAGCCCAGTATGGCCAGTGCTCGGCCGCCGATGCGGCCCAATCGCTCAGTTGCATGATTTTGGTCTCCCCCGACGGGTGTTGCTCTCAGTTTGTCTGGCGCGGCACCCCCGCCACGCTCTGCAACAACCCTAGCATATGCCTCCGAAGGCGGCTTTTCGTTTCCCCACGACCGACGCACATGTGTCATCCAATTGGCGTCATGGCACGACGGCCGTTGTGGTGGTGAGCATGGAAAAACCCCTCCCGCCGCCTCTGCGGCCAGCGGGAGGGGCCCCATTTTCGCTAAACCAGGTCACGCTCGTCTCGCGTGGCTCGTCGCTTAGCTGCTCGTGGAGAGCTGCTGCGAAACCTGGTCAAACGTCGAGTTGGCGTTCGTACCGATGGCACGAATCGTGGTCAAGCAGACGATGACGATCAGCGCCAGCATGACGGCGTACTCCACCGCGGTGGGGCCATCTTCGGAGACGAGGAATCGTTGCACCTTCTTCGCGAGATTCTTCATAGCTTCCTCCAGCTCATACATGTGATGAGAAAGTCACTGAAAACAGTTTGGACCCGCCGCGCTCTCGCACGCAGCCGGCCGTTCCAAATCGAGCCTCCCCCCTCGCGGTCCAGGTGCACAACGCACACCCACACCCTTTCGGCAACCCGGCTGACGCACTGGTGCGCCCCGTGGCTTTGCGCTCCGGGCCTCTTCGAGGCCGCGGATTGCCCTTTTCGAGGATGCGAGGCAACCAGGGCTCCGCCGCCCTCTTCCAACATTCGATCCGTCCATTGAGAAAAGAGACGAACCGAAGAGTCGGTTGGGCGGGGCGGTGGCCCCCGACGAGCGGCAGTCATCACTGCCTCCCGTCACTTGAAACCTATGTCACGTTGGCCGGCTGTCAAACACAAAGGGGAACAACTTTAGAAAAAATGGAAAAAGGCGGGTCAGGCCACGTGGAGCCGGAGTCTCGGCCCCTTGATCGCCACCCCCAACGCCGATACCATGGCAGGCTCTGTCGCGGGTGTGGCGGAACTGGCAGACGCGCAGGATTCAGGTTCCTGTGGGCAATTTAACGCCCGTGGAGGTTCGACTCCTCTCACCCGCACTTCCCAGGCTTCCCCTCGTGAACGCTCTCAACGCCTCGGCCAATTCGATCGACCCGGCGGCCGCCCGGCGCTTCGCCACCGAGATCGTCCAGCGACTCCAGCAAGCCGGCTATCAGGCCTACTGGGCCGGTGGCTGCGTCCGCGACTGGCTCCTCGGCCTGGAACCCAAAGACTACGACGTGGCGACCTCCGCCCGGCCCGAACAAGTCCGCCGCCTTTTTGGGCGCCGCCGAACCATCCCCGTCGGCCAGGCCTTCGGTATCGTCGCCGTCGTCGGGCCTCGCTCGGCCGGGGTCGTCGAAGTAGCGACCTTCCGCCGTGACGCGCCCTATAGTGATGGACGCCACCCGGACGCGGTCGAGTTCGCTTCGCCCGAAGAAGACGCTCGCCGGCGCGACTTCACGATCAACGGTCTCTTCTACGACCCGCTGACCCAAGAAGTCATTGACTACGTCGGCGGTCAGCAGGACCTGAAGCAGCGGATCTTACGGGCCATCGGCGACCCTGACGAGCGCTTTTCCGAAGACTGGCTGCGCATGCTGCGCGCTGTCCGCTTTGCTGCCGCGTACGAACTCGAACCCGACCCGGCCACCGCCGAAGCGGTCCGCCGGCACGCCTCCAAGATCACCGGCATCTCAGCCGAACGCATCTGCGCCGAGATGCTCAAGATGCTCGTCGACCCCCACCGGCGTCGCGCCACCGGCCTACTCCATGCGTGGCAGCTCTTGCCGCACCTCCTCCCCGAAGCGACCAGGATTCTCGAAACACCCGCGTGGGAGAAGACGCTAACCACACTCGAACATCTCGAAGACCCCGATGAAGCTGCCGCCCTGGCCGCACTGACAGAAAAGATGGTTCCGCCGGACGCGCCTCGCTCCTTCGCCCGGCGCCTCGCCCGCCGCTGGCGTCTGGCCAATCGCATCCGCGACGCTTTGTCCTGGCTGCTCGAAACACTCCCCGTTCTCGACCGGCTACCCCACGTCCCCTGGTCGCAACTCCAACCCGTCGTCATCCATCCCGAGTTCCCTCAGTTGGTGCGCCTGACGCGAGCCCGCTGGAGGACGGCTGGCCGCATGCTGGAACCGTTGGCTACCCTGCAAGCCAAGCGGTCCCTGCCGCCCGAGCAACTCAATCCCCCGCCTCTGATCACCGGTGATGACTTGCGTCGAGCCGGATGGAAGCCGGGGCCCCATTTTCGCGTTGTCCTCGAACGAGTGCGCGCAGCCCAACTCGACCGACAGATCACGACACGCGACGAAGCCTTGGAGCTCGCCGAAGCTCTCCGCCAAAAACTCGAGTCTGGTGAACCTCCGGAACCGGATAAGCTAAACTGACTCGTGTAACCCACGTCATCAAAGCGGCGGATGCTTGACGTTTTTCTCCTGATCCACGATCTGTTGCACGCCCATGGACAAGAAGCAAAAGAAGAAACTGCAAAAGATCCGCGAACAACTGCAACGCGCCCGCCAGCAATTGGCCGGGCAACGCCGCCAGTGTGACGACCCCGAAGAGATCCGACGACTCGAGCAAGAGATCGCCAGGCTGGAAGCCGAGGCCGAAAAGCTCAAGCAGTCTTAGCACGTCTCGCCCAAGACGCCGGAGGGCCTCTCTCCTCAGCGCTCTTCGCGTCTCCGCGAGAAACTCTTCCCGGCAAAACGCGGGGAGGGCAATCGCAAAGCCGCAAAGAACCCGGAGATGCACTCTCAGTGCGCCGGCCGGTAGACCATCGGGTCATCGACGCCGTCACCGTCGAGATCGGCGACAACGGGGAGTCGATCGGGACCGCCCAAGTGGATGATCTGATCCCCTTGGTCGATCCGATGGTTGCCGTTGGTGTCGATGATCCAGACTCCCCCGCGATAAACGCCGATCTCGGTGATGCCGTCGCCGTCAAAATCGCCAACCACAGGCAAGTCCCCCGGCTGACCGAACTGGAAGCTGGCGTCTTGAGCATCGCGGCGACCATCTCCGTCGCCATCGAGGAACCAACGGCCGAAGTGAAACGTGCCGATCGTGCTGATCCCATCTCCGTTGAAGTCGCCGGCGATGGGAATGGCTCCGGCGTTTCCGAACGCAAAGACGTGATCGACGACATGGGCCTTGGGGATTCCGCGGCGGCTGCACCGCATCAGGCGAGCACGCTCGGCCGCCACCTCCGTCGGAGGCGGCACATTTTTGGCCAGATCCCCGGCCTGTTCCGACAAGACGATCCGGCGCTCATTCGCCACGTCAGGCACTCCGGGATCGTGAGGGATCACTTGACGGTCGCGTCGCCACTCGGGTCCGAAAACCCCGATGTCGTCCTTGCCATCCCCATCCCAGTCGCCGACGACGGGGAGATCCCCCGATCCTCCCAGCCGCGCCCAGAGGTCCTCGTCATCCCACCGGCCGTTGCCGTTGAGATCGAGATACCAATCCCCCTCGTCGAAGAATCCGATCTCGTCGATGCCGTCGCCATTGAAATCGCCGGCGATCGGAATCACTCCGCGCCGTCCCAAGCGCAGTTCCTCCGAGCCGCTGGCCTCAACCCCGGTGGAAACGGCCACCCACTCGCCGTCATTGATGGCTTGAGCCGCCCACTCTTCGGCAGAGAGCCAGGCTGTCGGTTGCCACGCCACTGAAGGATCGACGCGCCCGTCGTCGCGAGGCGTCCCCCCGTTGATGATGCTCAAGTGCCACGTATACGTCATCGACGCGTGACTCGGGTCGAAATCGTAGTTTCCCGGTCGCCTTCCGACCAAAGGTAACACTGCCAAGGGAGGCAGCGGAGCGACCACGGCGGGCGTCACCACGATCGGCGGGCGCTGAGGGAGCGGCAGCGGAGGCAGCACGAGTTGCCGGCGCACCAGAACCTCGCTGAAGTTGTTCTCACGGGAATGGGCTCCCGCCGGCAGCGCGATGCGCACAATAGCATCGTCCTTGGGGTCCACCGCCAACAGAGCCGCAATGCTCAGGGACGCGGGGTCGTTTGGATTGATGGCGACACCCGAGGTCGTCCCCGGATGATCGATCCCGTCGACGAACTTCGCCGGGTGGACTTCATAGACCGCGTACAGTCCCGGAGGCAGTCCCGGAAACTCGTAGTACCCCTCGGCGTTCGTGCGGACTTGGATCGGGCCGTCGGGATAAAGCCCCGGCAGCGCCCAGTCCGCTGTCACGACCTCCCCGGTCAAACCATGCCGCAACTCCAAGACGACACCTTCGATCGGCGTATCGTCGGGCGTCCGACGTCCGTCTCGGACCGACGCCAGGTCGCGAGGCGGTCGGCCGTCGACCGTCGTGATCTCTTCACCATCTTGGTAGACATAACCGGAAATAGTCGCCGGAGGCACTTCGCAGAAGTCGTAGTCGTTCCATTCCTCTCCCGAGGCGACATCGATAAGTTCCACGACGTCTGTATCGGCTAGCACACCCCCGCCATTTCCCACATGCGTCTCTCCCTGCAACCATCCCTCCGGCTGCAACTCACGGACAGCATAGCGTCCCGGCAAGAGCCCTTCGAATCGATAGCGACCTTCGGCATCGGTCTGCGTTGTCTGGATAACGGTTCCGTTTTTATCCAGAAGTTCGATGACGACTCCTGCGATGGGAGGCCCCTCGTGATCGCCTCGGCAGTCTCCATCCGGGTCGGCATAGACATGCCCGGCGATTGCTCCAGGAAGCAACTCCCCAAACCCGTAGTCGACGCCTCGGCTCCCCCAGTCGAGCACGATGGACGTAAACGTGTCACTACCAATATCGCCTTGCAGGGCTCCATCGACGCGGCCTAGCGACTCACGGCCATCGAGCCACCCCAGCGGCTGTCGTTCCACCAGTCGATATGTGCCCGCGGGGAGCCGATCGAAACGGAACCGCCCCTCCGCGTCGGTTGTCGCGACTCGCACCTGACCGTCCTCGTCGACCAGCTCGATGCGCACCCCGGCAATCGGCTCTTCCCGGTCGGCTTGCTGCTCGCCGTCGTTGTTGCGATCGTGATAAACATACCCCTCGAGACTCGCCGGAGAACGTTCGCAAAACACAACATCTTCCAGGGAGGCTCCGGAACCGAGTCGGACCATCACCGCATCATTGCCGTCCAGAGCTGTCGTACCATTGCCGAACACCTGGCCCGGCGCATCGTCACCATCGAAGAACTCGGGAGGCGTCTCTTCGACGATTCGGTACTCGCCCGGCTCCAGATCGTCGAACCGAAAAGTGCCGTCCTCCCCCGTCTGCACGGCAGCCACCTCGCGGCCTTCGGCGTCGTAGAGACGCACCCAAACGCCCTGCAAACGAGTCGTCGAGTCCTGATCGTCGCACGTTGCTCCTCGCCGAGCCCACTGGACCCACCCGTCGATGCGCACGGGAAGGTACTCACCGAAGTCATAGTCCACGCCGGCACTTCCTCCCGGCAAGAAAACAGACACAAACCTGTCACCGCCGGGAGCGATTGCGCCGCTGGGAGTTCCGTTCACTGTGCCTACGGATTCGAGGCCGTCGCGGTAGCCGGCCGGCTGCACGACCTCGACGATCTCATAACTCCCCGGCATCACATCGACGAAGGCGTAGTGTCCCTCCGCGTCGGTCACTGTTTCCAACACCGCTTGCGGTTCGACAGTATCGACGGGTACGAGCCGAATGGGTACGCCGGCGAGTCCTTCTTCGCCAGGTTCGCGCCGGCCGTTGAGGTTGCGATCGTGGTAGACCGTGCCGCTCACCTCGGCCGGACGTACCCTCTGCTGCAACCTCAAAACGCCGCCTGCCGTCCGGTCTCGCCTGCCCCCATCATCGTCGGGCGTGAGCGGCAACTGGGTACCCTCTAAGAGCGCATCATACCGGTTGCGGAAGATCGTCTCGCCGCTCGCATCTTCGTACCACGGTGCGGAGAAACTCGCCGTGAGGATGGAGCCGTGGAACTCAAGTCCCGAGGTGACCGGATCGAGTCCCTCGCTGGCAACCGCCGGATCGGTCTCGTCCGGGTCCCACAATTCGATCTCGTCCACGTCGATCTGGAAGACGAGTTTGTCGCCGGCTTGAAACCGTTCGAAAGACAACACCAGGCGACTGGTTCCGTCGACGACTTGAGCGGAAACGCGGGCGGTCGGGTCGGCCGTCTGGAGCGAAACGATCTGGAAGGCCGAGGCTTCGTCCGCTCCCAGTCCGCCACGAGTCGTGTCGAAAATCGAATCCCCCCGTCCCAGACCGTCTTGTTCCTGATCGCCGTCGATCACGAGCTGCTCAAGCGTCGTCCCGGCAGCTCCTCCCACAAACGACACCTCGAACGTATCGCCCGCGTGGTCGGCTCCCGTGTCGTCCTCGATGTAGACCGCCCCGAGCACGAGCGGCGCCGTCGCCATCAGGCACCGCTTCTCCAGCGGCTCGACGTGCAGCGCCGTCCCACGAGACTTGCGCCGCCTCCAGAATCTCCACCATCCCAGACGCGCCATCGGTGGCTTCCTTCCCGTTCAACCGTTCTCTCGTTGGTGTGTAAAGTGCGGCGTCGCGCTGCCACCGGCGGCATGGCGATCGCCCCCGGAGCCGGAGCGCCTCATCCACGCTGGCGTATCTCCGGTTGCCGAGCTACCGGCGCCCCGCTGTGCCAAATGCGGATCGTCGTGTCATAGCCGGCAGAAACAAGCGCGTGCCCCGTCCAGCACATCGCACTGACGGTCCCCTCGTGACCCTCCAACTCGGCTTCCTGCTGAGAGGTTTCGAGATTCCAGATACGGATCCGGTTGTCGCTGCCGGCAACAGCGATCCGACCGCCGTCGATGGCGGCCATCGCGAAGATGCGACCGCGCTCGCACTCGATTTCCCGGTACGTGCCTTGCGGGTCGCGCACGTCGCACCAACAGGCCCGCCCGTCATCGCCTACCGCCACGAGTCGGTGACCGACAAAGGCGAGGTCACGCCGGCGGGACCGGCGCGTCGGCCGCTCGAAAACACGCCCTGTTGGCAACTCGGTCCACCGAAGGACACCATCACGTCCCGCAAACGCGAGATAGCCTCCGTCTGGCGAAAAGGCCAGACAACGAAGGTCAGTCGTGCCGGCGACGAGACTGCGGTGATCCGACATCCCCGGCCAACGCCAGTAGTGGACGTCGCCCCCGAAGCAAGCCGCCGCGAGGTAGTCCCCGGCCGGACTGACCACCACACGGAGGATCGGGGTCTCTGCACGCCACAAGATGTTTCCCGTTGGTCGGTCCGACGCGAGGTCGCTGGGATCGAGGCGCCAGGAGCGTAGTGTTCGGTCGTTTCCGCCGCTGGCGAGAGTCCCTCCATCCAAGAACGCGACCGACCGGACCCAGTCTCGATGACCGGTCAGGCGTCGAAGCAGCAAATCGTCCGACAGTTTCCATACTCGTACCAGATGGTCGTCCCCGGCAGAGGCGAGTCGGTCGGAGCGCGCGTCATAGGCCAAACCAGTCACGACCGGACGGACTTCGCCGGAAGGATGGGGCAGCACCCGCGCCTCCCACGACGCGGCATGGCCCCGTCGACTCCGCATGGCGAAACTTGTCGTGGCGGCCACGGAAAGCCCCAGCCACGTTCGCCGACTGATCTCCATTCCTTGCCTCCCTGCCACGAGATCTCCTCCGAGGGTGTCGGTCCCTCGATCGCCACCGCCCCCTCATTGAAGTCGGCTCTCCGGACCGAAGACCGGAGACAAAACCACTACACATGTCAGGCTCATCCCCAGTTTCCCAATTCGCCAAGATTCCCCAGCGTTGTGGGTCGTGTCGTTGGTAACTGGAAGTTTGCGAACAGGCGTTTAGAGGCAAGTACGAGAACATGGTACAACTGCGCAATATCTTCTTACTTTGCGGGTCGGCTAATTTCTAGGGATCGCCCAAAGTTTGCCGGTTGGATAGCCGATAATCACCTTGCCGTCGTTTCGGACTCGGGCCGTGCGCCTCGAGTCGAGCGGCCGGCCCGGGGGGATAGGTTTGAGGCTGGAGCCGGTGATGTGGCTTGAGTCTCGAAGGCTGTTGAACTTCGCCAGTCCACAAGTGAGACCTTTCCCATGATGACGGGCCGACTGCAGCGAGTCGTTGCGCTAGTGGTGTTGGGGCTGATGATTTCGACCGGCTGCCACCCGACGCAGCCGTTTTATTACCACGAAGATGGGGACTTGTCGCATTATCTCGACCGAGCCACGCAGTTGGAATATCCGGATGTCGACGAGACGCCGCTTGAGGAAGTCACGCAGGCAACCCGGCCACTGACGGTCCTCCATCCCACCTTCCGTGAATTCTGGGACTTGACGCTCGAGGATGCCGTCCAGATCGCTTTGCAAAACAGCAAAGTGATCCGCAACCTCGGCTCACTGACGCAGTTCACGATTTCCGACGGTCTGGTCGGTCGCACGGCTCTGACGTCGACGGTCTACGACCCGGCTATTTTCGAAACCGATCCGCAGTTCGGCGTCGAAGCCGCTCTGGCCGACTTCGATGCACAGTTCACGACATCGGTATTCTGGCAAAAGACAGACCGTCCGCAAAACGTAACACCCAACTTCATTTTCACGCCCATCACATTCCAGCAGGATCTCGGGCAGTTGGACGCATCGATCACCAAGAAGTCCGCCGTCGGTACGACGTTCAGTTTTACGAACCAGACGATCTACGACTTGAACAACCGAGGCTTTGGACGGAATGTCCCCAGCGACTGGTTCTTGTCCTTCGGCGTATCGGCCACGCAGCCGCTCCTGCGAGGATTCGGAACTCAGGTGAACCGAGCTCCCATCGTGATCGCGCGCATCCGAACCGACATTTCCCTCTATGACTTCCGCGCGTCGATCCGCAACATGCTGATGGATCTCGAGTCGGCGTATTGGGATCTCCATTTCGCCTACCGAGCGCTTCAGGCGGCTCAGATCGGTCGCGACAGCGCATTGGTTACGTGGCAGATCGTCAATACGAAGCGGTTGGGAGGTTCGGCGGCCAAAGGCGAGGAATCTCAGGCCCGCGAGCAATACTTCTTCTTCCGTTCCGTCACCGAGCAAGCGTTAAAGGACGTATTCAATTTCGAAACGCGCCTGCGGTGGTTGATGGGACTGGCACCGTCGGACGGTCGCCTGATTCGTCCGATCGACGAACCGACGGTGGCGCGCGTGGAGTTCTCGTGGGAAGAGATCCATGCGGAAGCTCAGATGCGTTACGAAGAGCTGAACCGGCAGCGTTGGGTGATCAAGCAGCGCGAGCAGGAGTTGATTCTGGCCCGCAATCAACTCCTGCCGCAGCTGGACCTCCGACTCGATTACACCTGGCTTGGCATGGGCGACCAGCTCGCTCGAGCCGACCGGACCGGCATCCGCTTCCCCTTCAGTGGCTCGACGGCCTGGGAAGAGCTGACTGGAGGAGATTATCAAGAGTCGCGTATCTCCCTCCAGTTCACGCCTCCGCGGTTCGGAGCGAGACGCGAGATGGCCGGAATCCAGAACGCCAAGTTGAATCTCCTGCGGGAAAAAGCCCGCTTGGAAGACATGGAGCTGAACGTGTCGCACGTCTTGACAACCGCGGTGCAAAACTTGGACTTCAACTATCAAGTGGCCACGACGCAACTCAACCGCTTCAAAGCGGCCGATGATGAAGTCAAGGCGATGGACGCGCTCTACCGAGGAGACAAAGTGACGCTCGACCGCGTCCTCGAAGCTCAGCGGCGCCGCTCGCAGGCCATGATCGACTACTACCGTGCGGTGGTGGACTACAACAAGGCGATTGCCGACGTCCACTTCCGTAAAGGCTCGCTCCTGGAGCACAACAATATACGTCTGGCCGAGGGCCCATGGTCGGACAAGGCCTACTGGGATGCCCTCGAAAAGGCTCGCGAACGGGACGCCAGCTACTACTGGGAATATGGCTACACGCGTCCGGGTGTCGTGAGTCAAGGAGCGGTCGACGGCGAGACGGGAATGGGGGAACTCTTGGAGCAAGTCCCGGTGCCGGCAGACGGAAATGAGTCGGGGCCGGGTGTCCTCCCAGCTCCCCGGCCCCTGCGAAGTAGCGACCGCCGGAGACTCGAAAGCCGCCTGGTCGAAGAGTCACTCGACGAGGCACTTCAGTCACGGATTCCTTTGAGCGAACTCAAGATGGAAGCAGTCACTCCTGCGCAGCGGTGATTGGCCAGTCGGGCGGTCCAAAGATTCCACACCGTTCGATTGAAACAATTCCACTCCCTCATCCATCGCTGGCCCACTGGCCCGTGGTCTCGCATTTCATTGGATGACCTCGAAACGATTGTTCGATTCCACGAGTGTTGCCTTCAGCTCACCCGTCGGGTCGGGAGCCACGTAATCGAATGGGCTGCTCATGGGCTTGTCGGATCGAAAGACATTGTCGACAACACGAATGCGGCGTGGCAATAGAGGGTACTGGGGGCGAGGGTAGATTCCGACGGCGATGGAGGAGTCGCACGATTCGAAGAGGTTATGTGCGATCAGGATGTCTTTGGCCCGCCCGTAGCCCGCCACGTCGCCTCCGTCTCCATAGTTCTCGCAACTCGCCGCCATCAGCGAAATGGTCCAGGAGTAGTAGTTCTTGGGTTTTCGAAGATGGCGGAACACGTTGTCGACGATGACATGTCCGGATCCCTGGAGCCGAACACCGCCGGTGTTTGGCCGGTCGCGTCCGTCGAAGACATTGCCTTGCACGAGGACGCGATTGCCCGCGCGCACCGAAACCACTCCCTGGCATCCTATGAAGCTGTTTTGACGCACGACGATGTCGGACGCCTTGAGCGTAATGAGTTCGTTTTCGCCGTCGCAGTTCTCAAAATGGTTTCCCTGAATCAGCGACGCCGCCGACTTCGCTTTTTCACCACTCCAGCCGATCTGAATGACTTCGTATCCGTTTTGATTGTCCACATAAGGCCGCCGAACGAAGCGGTTGTTCAGGACGTGCAGCCGCAACAGGCCTTTGGCCGGCAGTTCCTGTGCTGCCAGCATCTGGCCGTAGTTTTTCATACCCGCGAAGAGGGAGTTGGCGACAGTATTATCCCGGCCGCGAATCGTCAGATACCACATGCGGAGCTTCCGCTGACTGTCAAGATCGGGCGAATTGCAGTCTTCCATCCGAATGTCATGGATAATGCACTGGTTCGCGAGCCTGTCTTGGGTGACCCCCAGACGCATCACGACCGTACCCGGTCGCTCCACCGTCACGTGCCGGAACACCAAGCCCGTGATCACGAGGTGTTCCCCCTCGAAAGCCACTTCGGTCTTTCCACTCAGGACCACCTGGCCGGGAACTTGCGGCCGGATGAGAATGGGAGCCTCGGGGGTGCCGATCCCGGCAAAGGTGAATCTCGCATTCTTCCAGTCCGAACCGGCAAGGACCAACTGGTCACCCGGCTTGAGGCGACCCGATAAAGCATTCACTTCGTCGGCATTGCGCACCATGTGGATCTTGCCGCGGAACAATCCGCTTCCTTCGATTCCTCGCTCCTCGATAAGCTTCAGCCGACGGTCGACGGGCCGCTGCAAGTCAAGCCGCAAGGGAGTCTGTTTCAGAAGGTCTACCGCGTCACCGTCCGCCAACGCCGAGGAAAAAAAGGCGCCCCATGCTAGAGCTATCCCAGTGAAAGCAACCACGAGCCTTGATACCACGGAGCCGCCCTTATGGAATGGAACTGATTCGGCACAACGATGTTGCATGATTCCCCGCCTATACGAGTCTGGTTCTCGACTTGCACGAGGGGAAGAGGGCCGAGGTGAACCTAGCCCCCCTTGGAAAGTCTGTCCTACATCCGCCGGGCCGGGAAGTCCAACCTGCATTCGTCAGGCTAGAAAGCCTGACCTACGTACCGCCGACGTACCGCCGAAACCGCGAAGAGGCGGCATCCCTTCAATCAGCCGCGAAGAGGCGGCATGCAATAGCTGTGGGCGTGAGCCCACAGAATCCAGACGGGTGGAACGCGAAGGTGTGTGTTCGTGTCAGGCTGGAAAGCCTGACCTACAAGAAAGCCTGCAAGAAAGCCTGCAAGAAAGCCTGACCTGCGTGGGCCTGCGATTGACCGAGTTGCAGGCGAGTCGCTAAACTGAGCCGACTCTCTCGGGTCGTCGTCCCCGAGGGAATCGATGGTTTCTCGCGCTTCACCCGCGGCGAGCCCGCGGCAGAATTGCGCGGTAGTTGTTTCGTTGTCGCCCTCGGCGGACAGCCTCGCGGGAGAAGGGGATTCCCCTGTGGCGTTGTGCCATTTCCCGGCTGGCCGCTCCCCCGGAAGGAGATTCCCGTGTCGAAAGCTCTGGTGGAAGAACTCATCGAAGCCGGCGTCCACTATGGCCACCGGGCCAGTCGGTGGAACCCGAAGATGGCCCCGTTCATCTACGCTCGCAAGAACCTGATCCATCTGATTGATATTCGCGAGACGGTGCGGGGACTGCTGCGAGCTCGCAAGTACCTGCGAGAAGTCGCCGCCAAAGGAAGCCTGATTCTGTTTGTCGGAACGAAGCGGCAGGCGAGTGCCACCATTGAGCGGGAGGCCCAGCGGTGCGGGATGCCCTACGTGAGTGAGCGCTGGCTGGGAGGATGCCTGACCAACTTCCGGACGATCCGCAGCCGGCTCGGTCGCCTCGAGGAACTCGAAGCGATCATCAACGGCGACGAGATGGCGACGTATTCGAAGAAGATGCAAGCCGCCCTGATGCGGGAACACCGGAAGATGTACCGAAACCTCAACGGAATCCGGCACATGGAGCGGCTTCCCGAGGCGGTCGTCGTCGTGGATCCCAACCGTGAACGCAACGCGGTGCGTGAGTCTCGAAAGCTAGGGATCACCACCGTCGCGCTTATCGACACCGATTGCGACCCGGACGAAGTCGACCTTCCCATTCCTGGAAACGATGACGGCATCCGCTCAATCGAAGTGATCATCCGGCATCTGGCCGATGCCGTCCTCGAAGGAAAAGCCCGCATCCAAGCCCAGCAAAAAGCGGAAGCGGCAGAGGCCCAGCCCGAAGCGCCACCAGAGCCAAAGAATCCGTCCTGAGAAGCACGGCACTCGAGCCCCCTGTCGACGATGAAAGGCCCATCCGCCGCTTGGTGGCTCGGTCCCGACAGTACAACCCGAGGGGTCGTTCGGCCTCGCCCCACTCATTCCAACCCGTTCACCGGCGCTGTGCCGCCGCGTAACTGTAGGAGAATCCACCATGGCAGAGATTACCGCAGAAGCCGTCAAACGCTTTCGAGCTCGCACGGGATTGCCGTTGATGGCATGCAAACAGGCCCTCCAGGAGGCAGGTGGCGATGAAGAAATCGCCATCCAGAAACTCCGGGAACGAGGCGAGAAGCTGGCCATGAAACGAGGCGATCGTGAGACCGCGTTTGGCCGGTTCGGCATCGCGTATGGACTCGACCGACCCGCTGGAGCCATCGTAGAACTCAAGTGCGAAAGCGCTCCGGTCACGCAGAACGAGGAGTTCATCCAACTCGCCAACGATCTGGCTCAGGCACTCGCGGAGAGTTCCGGCGTCGAAACCGTCGACCAGCTCCTGGAACTCCCCTCCCCTTCCAAGGAAGGCATGACCCTTGGAGAGCATAAACAAGACCTCTTCAACCGGATGGGCGAGGTCTTCAACGTGGGCCGCTTCGCCCGGCTCGAAGGACCCACGTACGGCTACAGCCACAATGCAGCGACAGTCGCCGGCGTCCTCGTCCGCGTCGAAGGTGACAATGAGGCTTTGGCCAAGGACGTCTGCATGCACATCGCGGCCATGCGACCGAGCGTCCTGAGTGTCGATCAGCTCGACCCGGAACTCGTCGAGAAGGAGCGGGCCATCCTGACTCAGGCCGTGATGCAGGAGGGCAAACCCGAGCATATCGCCCAAAAGATCGTCGAGGGACGCCTGCGAGCCGGGCTATTCGCCGAGCGCGTACTGCTAGAACAGCCGTTCGTCAAAGAAAGCAAGCAGACCGTCGGCAAGGTGCTCGAAGCCGGAAAGCTCAAGATCCTCGAGTTCATCCACTGGGAACTCGGCCAAGAGTCCTGAGTGACTCAAGAAAGCCCCTCATTTCCACCTCGAGACTGCAAAACCGGCGGTCTCGGGTGGACCTGCGGTGGCCCTGCCCGCATCCGGCACGCGGAGCCGCAAGAACGAACGGAACCTCGGGCGCGACTCGCCCTTACCACCGTCGCGGCCCCGGTATTCCACCGGCTTTGGTCGGAACAGACCTTCTTCGCGTCCCCATGCCTCCACCACCGCACCGGCGGGCCGCATCTGCGCGCAAATTCTCCTCCACCCCCGTTTGTCGGACTGGTCCGCATGTGCTACCGTTGCAAGACACCTCAGGCGGCGTTATATTTTGCGCATCCTACCTGAATTCCGTGTATTACCGATTTTGACGGTCGGTAGAAGGCGACGGCGAGGGGGAACCCGGCCGGGGGAGCGTCGCCCGAGGAATGGCCGGCGATTTGGGCGGCCATTGCGGATGGGGCTTGGTGCAGGAGGCAACCGGTGTTTCGGTAAGCAGGGAAGTTGGACCCGTGGCGAGTGCCGTTGACCGGCCCGCTGTTGGTTGGGTTTCTTTCGTGGAGGTATCGCACAGATGAATCGAGTTGTTTTGGTTGGTGTGGCCGTCTTCGTGGCGGTGTTGGGTCTGGCGTTGGTCGGCTCGTCGAGTCAAGCCAAGGCCGGTTTGTTCAACCGGGGTTGTGGCGGCTACAAGTGCCACGGCGACTGCGGTGGCAAGACGTTTTGCAGCGGTGGCGGCTGCTTCGGCAGCAAGCGCTGCACGGGCCGGACTCGCTGCACGGGTCGTTGCCATGGTCACAGCCGTTGCCACGGTCGGTCGCGTTGCCATGGCCGGAGTCGGTGCACGGGTGGCAAGAGCTTTTGCAACGGCGGTGGTTGCTTTGGCAGCAAGCACTGCAGTGGTCGGCGCCATGGACGTCGTTGTCATGGTCGGTGCTCGGGAGGCTGCGGAGGCTACGGCAAGTAGCGGGCGCGCGCCGATCCGAATGGAACGCAGACAAAACCGCTTCCCCGCTTCGGCGGGAGAGCGGTTTTTTTGTAGGTGACGGGGTTGGCCGTTCGCCTCGGTCCAGCCACGTGGCATTGTGAGCTGGTACGGGCTTGTCTAGGCTTGAGAGGGAATGGAACAAATGGGATTCGCCGGCGCGCGGACCATCCCACGTCCCGGGATGGGAACGCTCGGATGGCTCGCCGACTAACAGGACAATCAAGCCCGTGGAAACTGCGTCTTCTCCCGAACCCCGTTATCGCCGCGTGCTGCTGAAACTTTCCGGGGAGAGTTTCGCTTGCGCCGGCGAACGCGGGATTTCGATGGCCGAAGTGAGCCACATCGCGCGTGAAATCGACCAGGCGGTCGCCTTGGGATGCCAGATGGCCGTAGTCATCGGTGGCGGCAACATCATCCGAGGCAGCCAGTTCGTGCGCGCCAACGAGAAGCTCGTGCAAGAAGCCACGGCCCATTACATGGGCATGTTGGCGACGGTCATCAACGCTTTGGCGCTGCAGGATGCTCTGGAAAACCTGCGTCGCGAAACGCGCGTCATGTCGGCCATTCGCATGGATGGAGTCGCGGAGCCGTACATTCGCCGACGAGCACTGCGGCATCTCCAAAAGAACCGCGTGGTGATCCTGGCGGCCGGCACGGGCGGCCCGTTCGTCACGACCGATACGGCTGCCGCTCTGAGGGCGCTCGAATTGGAAGCCGAAATCGTCATGAAGGCGACGCGCGTCGATGGCGTTTACAGCGATGACCCCGAAAAAAACCCTCACGCGGTCCTCTATCCCCACCTCACTTATCAAGCGGTCCTCGAGCAAAACCTCCAGGTCATGGATAGCACGGCCATTGCCCAGTGCATGGAACACTACATGCCCGTGCTCGTGTTCAACTACAAACGTGAAGGAAACATCCTGCGGGCCGTCCGAGGCGAGAAAGTGGGTACCCGTATCGATTCGGAAAGTCCAACCGCCAGCGCCGTCCGCAGCGAATAGTTCCGCGATATGATGCAGGGTCGTTCACCCTGCTCGATGGAGAGCAAACAAGAGAAAGTACGACGACGATGCAAGCCGACGAAATCCTGCTCGACTGCGAAGAACGAATGGACAAGGCCGTCCAGGTCCTCAAAAGCTCACTCGCGGGCATCCGTACCGGCCGCGCCAGCCCCGGACTGGTCGACCAGCTCCGCGTCGAAGTGTACGGCTCACCGACGCCGATCAAGCAGTTGGCATCGGTCGGCGTTCCCGAACCGACGCAGATCGTGATTAAGCCGTACGACCCGGGGACACTCAAGGACATCGAAAAGGCCATCATCGCCAGCGACCTGGGCTTCAATCCTCAAAACGACGGACGGCTGATCCGCATTAATGTCCCGCCGCTGTCGGCCGAACAACGCCGCAAGCTCGTGGCTCGCGTGAAGGAACTCGCCGAAGAAGCCAAAGTGGCGATCCGGAACATCCGGCGTGATGCCAACAAAGCGGCCGATCAGGCAGAGAAGAACAAAGAACTCAGCGAAGACGATCGCGACCGGCTCAAGGAGGAAATCCAAGACCTCACGAAACAGCACGAAAACGAGGTCAACCAGATCGCCAAAGCTCGGGAAGCCGACATTCTAGAGGAATAACCCGCGACTCGATGGCAGACCAGGCGTATGCGTGTCCCCGTTGCGGCCACCCCGTGACGTCCTCGGTGGCTCCAGGCCAGCGCGTCTCATGTCCCCGATGCGGCGGGTCGTTCAAACTCCCCCAGACCGCCGCATCGCAAGGAGCCGATGCGGCCGACTCGGCGACGCAGACGTCGGGCGTGACCGAAACCGCGGGTCGGCAGATCGCCTTCGCCTGCCCTTTGTGCGACACGCGTCTTTACGCCTCCCCCGATCAAGAGCGGATCGTTTGCCCCGATTGCCTTGAATCAGTCGAGGTGCCTGCTCAGTCGCGTCCGAGCACTTCGAGCGCGACCGGATCGGGCGCGGACAGGGAGGCTGGTTCGGATCGGGCTGCCACGGTCGAGCCTCCTTCGGAACTCGATCTTGCCCCTGTCGAGCCGGAAATCGATGCCCTGAAGTTCGATGACGACGAGGATCTGCCGCTGGCCGAGCCGGGTGAAATGCCGGGGCCGGCACCTGGTCCTGGCGGACCGACGGCCGGCTCGACACCAGCCAGTCCGACCGAGAGTGTCTGGCGGGGACCATCTTCGGACGAGGAAGACGATGAACTGAGGTTGGCCCCTCTGGATCCTCTCCCCGATGAAGTCCAATCCGCTGCCACGTTTGGCCTGGAAACACCCTCGGGCACACCTTCGCCGGCCGGGCCTGCGCCGCCGGCTTCCCACACGGGGCGACGAAAGGTCCGTCGCTTTGGGATCACTTGCGACGTCTGCGACACCCGCTTGGACGTTTCGGAAGACGACATCGGCAAGACAGTGATCTGCCCCGACTGCGAAACGCCGATACTCGTTGAGCCGCCTCCACCGGAGAAGAAGCTAGCCGAGGTCGACTGGGACGCGGTCGAGGGAGACGAGCTGAAGCTGGCGGAAGCCGAGCCGCTGGATGTCTACAAGCAGATGGCGGTGGAGGCGGAAGCCCGCGCCGAAAAGGAGGAAGAGGAGGAGCTCAAGAGAAAGCGCAAAACTCCGACGCGACTCCCCCCCAATCCCCTCAAGACCAATGTCTTTCGCTGCTTCGCTCACTGGCGAGCCTGGGCATTCGTTGGGGCGATCACCGTCGCGGACTTTTTCTTTCTCGGTGCGGTAGCCCTGTCGGCGAGTGTTGCCAAGGAGAATGTCGTAGCCGGGACGTTAATGGGTATCGTGCTGGGAGGGGCGACTGCCGTCGTCGCTGCGGTCGTCACCGGCTACTTCGGGGCAGTCGTCTTAACCGACAGCGCCGAGGGGTGGGATGAATTCCAAGAGCTCCCACCGTTCGACGCATGGGAATGGCTTGGCGAAGCCCTCTTCATGTCCCTGGCTGTCGTTTACAGCGTTCTCCCCGTGAGCCTCCTTGCCATTCTGAGTGCCGTGGGGCTCCCGGCCTGGCTGATCGGGATTGGTTCGATCCTCTCCTGGTTCGCTTTCTTTCCGATTGTCCTCCTTTCCATGCTGGAAAACGCCTCGTTGGCCGGTCCCTACAGCCGAAAGATCTGGAAGTCGGTGCGACAGCACCCGCGCCCGTGGAAGTGGTTCTACGGTCTGGCGGCTGCCATCGTACTTCCGGTGGCTCTCCTGACGATCGTCCCCCTGCCCGCCTGGCTGTTTCCCGTTCTGGCGGTCGTCATCGGTGTGGCCACCGTCGCCTATTTCCGAGCTCTCGGACGCCTCGCCTGGTGGCTCGCGAGCCTCGACTAGTGCCGGTTGAGACTCCCGTTCGCGAGGTAGACCGCTGTCCCCAAAAGTGACGATTCGCTGTGCGGATTGGCCAACTCGCAGGTGGAAAGCGCAAAACGTTTGACAGGGGGAGCCATTCGTTCCAAGATGGGCTCATACGGGGCAGCGACCGGTGGCAAATCGCCAGAGAACCGGCAAAATGATCTGGGCAGATCCGGTTATCTTTGGTACGAGAACCTCGCCACTTGTCGGAGAGTGAACGGGCTTGACACCTTTCGCTGGATCCGACGGGACGCGGACAACGGCTGCGGTCTGAGCGGTGAAGGCGGGGCATGGCGACTGACGAATGCCACCGCGCGTGGCCTGATCCGGTTATCCGAATGACGAACGGCGATCCCATCTACGACGAACGGCTCAGTGCGATGTGTGACGGCGAAGAGCCCCTCGATTCCGAGCGGCTTGCGTCCGACCCCGCCAGTGCCGACGTCCTGCGCCAGTGGCAAGGGCTTGGTGAGGCGCTTCGAGGGTTGCCTCGGTACCAGTTGCCCGAGGACTTTGCGGAGCGGGTGTGGGCCGCCGCGAACTCTGACGCTTTGCCGGTCGCGGGGTCGGTGCGGCGACGGCGTTTCTGGCGAGCCGCCCTCGCGGTGGCAACCTGCGCAGCCGTCTTGCTGCTGGTCGTCTTCCTGGGCCCGTGGAAGGTTCCCCAACACGTAGCGGACAAAACGCAGTCGCCTGCCGCCGGTGCGCCGAAGTCTTCAGGCTCGGAGATGGTCTCGACTGACTCGGTGCAGACACCGCAGACGGCCCCAGCAGCCATCCAGTATCTGCTCGTTGTCGATGCGACACTTACAGAAAAAGGTCTGCATCAGCACGCGTTCGACCAGATCCTGGGCCAAGCTGGGATTCCTGTGGACGCCTCAATCGGTCTTGACCGCCAGCTCGAGAACGTCTTGATGAAGAGCCGCTTCTTGGTGCGGCCGACGTCCCCGTCCCCGACGGAAGGCACAGGCAAGAACGTCAAAGGCACTGCACAAGCCAAAACTCCTGAGGCGTCCGTCGGGAGGACGTCTCCCAAAGCAGTGCGCCCAGCCTCGGCTGCCGGCGGAAAAATCACCGATCTCGTCTACGTCATCGCTCCGGCAACTCAAATCGACACGATGGTTGTCTCCATGAAACAACAACGTGAATGGTTCAGCCGCGTGCATCTCGACTTGGCCACCAAGCCAGATCAACTCAAAGTGTTCCAGCAGTTGCGCCGTGCTTCGCGAGCCGTCCTTGCCGGAGACCGAAGTTCTGATCGCGTTCGAGCGCATCATGTGGCCGTCCCGTCGAGTTGGCTCGAGTCGCGCCGCACCCGCACCTCGCTCCCTCTCGGGCTAATCGGCCTTCCGCAGTCGTCGCTGGTGGCATGGGTCAGTCGCGAAACCGATGGTGGGCCACCCTTGCGAAAACAGCCCTCGCGTTCTGCCACCTCGCCTCCCCAACGTCCGACTCGTGCTACCGATGCAGAGCGCATGGCCGAGCTGGCCCAGCGCCCCGCGGAAGCCCTCTTCGTCCTTCGAGTCGAAGCTTCCTCGAAGTAAAGCGGCTTCTGTCAGGCTAGAACGCCTGACCTACGGTGTCTTCCTCGGGTCGTACGGAGACGAAGACTCGTAAGGATCGATACACGAGCGTCATTTGCTCGGTGATGCGAGGTCCATCGAATTTGGGATAGATGTCGTAAGGTGCTTCAGCAGCCGTGTCGACAAAGAGTCGCCACGGTACATGGCGCACCGAGTCGGGCACGACGAATTCTCGGTCTTCGGGGGTCGCGTTGACCATCATGAGGATATCGCGAGACTGTCCTTTGGGGTCCTCATCGGGCCCGGGAGCCGCGAAGAGGCACGTGAGGGCATTGGCCGGAGATCCCCAATCGACGCTTCCGCCCTCCGGGGCAAACCAGGCGGCATCCGGCAATTGATGAGGGCCTGAAGGCGTTCCCGTCAGGAAGTGCTCGCGCCGAACCGTGACACACCGGCGCCGAAACGCGACGAGTGTCCGGAAGAATCTCACAAGGTCAGCGTGTTTGCGAACCAGCCGCCAGTCAAACCAACTGATTTCGTTGTCCTGACAGTAGGCGTTGTTGTTGCCTCGCTGGGTGCGCCGGCACTCGTCTCCCATCAAGACCATCGGCACACCTTGGCTCAGCAACAGCGTAGCCATCATGTTCTTGATCTGCCGTTGCCGAATGACGTTCACCAAACGCCGCCGCGTCGGCCCTTCGACGCCGTAGTTGTCGCTGTTGTTGTTATTGTCGCCGTCCCGATTTCCTTCACCATTGGCCTCGTTGTGTTTGTGCTTGTACGTCACGAGGTCGTTGAGCGTGAATCCATCGTGAGCCGTAATGAAGTTGATGCTGTTGTACGGGGCACGTCCGGCATGTTCATAGAGATCGCTCGAGCCGGCCAAGCGCGTTGCGAATGCACCGACGAGTCCTCCGTCTCCCCGCCAAAACCGCCGCATATCGTCTCGATAGCGACCATTCCATTCGGCCCATCGTGAGTGCGAACTGAAGGAGCCGACTTGGTAGGCGCCCGCTGCGTCCCACGCTTCGGCGATGATCTTCGTATCCGCGAGCATCGGGTCTTCGGCAATCGCCTCGATGAGCGGCGGGTTGGGCATGAGTTCGCCTCGCTGGTTGCGACTGAGGATCGAGGCGAGATCGAAGCGGAAACCATCGACGTGGTAGTTGTGAACCCAGTGCCGCAAACAATGGAAGATCATCTCGCGGACAATTGGATGATTACCGTTGATCGTGTTGCCACAACCCGAGTAGTTCGCAAAGCGACTCCCACCGTTTTCCAACATGTAGTAGACGCGGTTCTCGAGCCCTTTGAAGCTGAGCACTGGGCCCAACTCGTTCCCTTCGCAAGTGTGGTTGAAGACGACATCGAGGATCACTTCGATGCCTGCCTGATGCAGGGCTTTGACCATTTGTTTGAACTCGAGCACCTGGCAGCCGGGCTGGTCTCCATAGGCATATCCACGATGCGGCGCAAAGAAAGCCATCGGATCGTAGCCCCAGTAATTCGGCCGCTCCGGTCGCTTCCCCGTCACATCCAAAATGGGAAACTCGTGGACCGGCATCAGTTCGACGGCGGTTACCCCCAGCGACTTGAGGTAGGGGATCTTCTCGATCACCCCCAGGTACGTTCCGGGATGCTTCACCTTGCTCGTCTTGCTGCGCGTAAACCCGCGCACGTGCATCTCGTAGATGACCGACTCGGAAAGCTCTCGCTTCAAGTGCCGGTCCCCTTCCCAGTCGAAATAGTCGTCAACGACGACGCACTTGGGCGGCCGGATGATGCCGTCGTCCGAGGGGAGAAAGCGTCCGGCGAGGGCCTTGGCGTAGGGATCGATGAGTCGTGCTCGGCCGTCGAACCAGTAGCCGCGCTCTGGATCGTGCGGTCCGTCCGCCTGGAAATGGTAGAGTTGCCCCGGCCCGATGCCCGGCACGTAGACGCTCCAGACATCCCCCCACCGATCGGTTTCACGGTCGAATTCGATCACTTCGGCAGGATCGGCTTGATCGACACGATCGTACAAAAGCAGCCGCATGGCGGTCGCCGATCGGCTGAAGACGACGAACTGGACACCGCCGTCGTGAATGATCGCCCCGTACGGAAGGGAATGCGTAAACTGCAGTACCGGGTGCGAATAACGCATGAGCATAAGTCTCACCTCGCTCCTTCTGTGGTGTAGTTCCAGGGTGTTCCGCTAGAACGTACCCCACGGGGAACGAGATGAGCTGGATTTCCTCTGAAAAACGGCTCGTTTCGAGCCAGGTTGCCGCCAGTCGTTTCACGTGCGAAACAACGGCGTTTCAGGTAGCCGGCACGTTCGACGCACGTCGCGCCGGCTAGTTGGTCTGGAACGACTAGCGGAAACTCTCATGGCACGCATCGCACGTCTTCACGATACGCTCCGCCTGCCGCTTGGCCTCGTCCTGGTTCTTTTCCGCCACCGCTTTGGCTGCCGCTGCCGCGCCGTCGCGCATCTCTGCGCACAGGCGTTTCCACTTGGCATAGTCGGCGTCGTCTTCGCAATAGGAATCGTCCAGCGATGAGGCTTGAGCCACGGCCGCGAGTGCCGCCGCATACATGGCAGTCCGGTCGGCAGAGCGCGCGAAGCGGCGGCTTTGAATGCCACGCCGCATCTGGTTGTTGATGATGGGAACCGCCTTCATCAACTCCGCCAGGTCGGCCACCGGTTCCCACGATTCGTCCACGTCGCTTTTTTCCTTTCCTTTACTCTTAGTAAGATCGGCAAGCTTCGCGTGCAGCGCTCGAGCTTCCTCGAAGTTGTCGCTGGCCGATGCCAATTCGCTAGCAACTTCCACGAGCTCGCCGGCCAACCCCTTCCATGGATGCTTTTGGTCGTGGCACCGCAGGACCAAGGCCACCGCCGCCAATGTGTGAGCCCGCATCGAAACGCGTTCTTGCTGTTCCTCACCGTACTCGTCAGGATCGGAAAGGTCCTCACTCATGCGCCGCACCGTCTGCTGGAAGTAGGCGATCAGTTTCTCAGCGTCGGCATACGAGGACGGAGCGGGAGGTTTCGAGTCGCCATCATCGGCGCTCCCTCCAGCAACGACGAGCATCACGATCGTGACGGCGATCCAACCTGCCCACCGATTCCTCGCAAGCCACACCATCTTCGTCCCTTTCTTCGCCTTGTACGTCTGGGCTGGATTCGGCATACCGAGCCGCTTCCCGGATTGCCCGCCCCGCAGCCCGGCTTACCATGATCCCACTATCCCACCATTGTAGGCTACCGGGCGAGCGGCAGCCTACCCAGGGCGACGATCCGTAAACCCGGCTTGCCGGACTGACGTCGGGGAGCGCGAAGGCGTTTGTCTTTGTCAGGGTGGAAAGTTCATTCTTGTCAGGCTAGAAAGCCTGACCTACGTAAGCAGCCCGACCGCTTTGTCGGGCTGCCTTGCCGTCGACCGCCGGCGCAATAGAATTGGCGTCTCGGCCAACCCGCGTCCCCAACCAATGGTTCCCCATGGCCAAGACGACTTACAAAGATGCCGGCGTCGACTTAGAGCGCTACGAGGAGGCGATGCGCCGGCTGCCGCGGTGGATGCGACGCACCTATTCGGCTCGAGTCCTGCCGGCCGAGGGCGGCTTTGCCGGCCTCTTTCAACTCGATTTCTATGACAATCCCCTCTTCGCGCGACGCTACCGCCACCCGGTTTTAGTTTCGGGAACCGACGGTGTCGGCACGAAACTCAAAGTCGCCCAAACAGCGGGCGTCCACCATACGGTCGGCATCGACCTGGTCGCCATGTGCGTCAACGACATCATCTGCACCGGCGCCGAACCCCTCTTCTTTCTCGACTATGTCGCTATGGACGCCGACGACCCGGTCCGGCTGGAACGCATCGTTCAGGGCATCAGCGACGGCTGCGTCCAAGGTGACTGTGCTCTGCTGGGAGGCGAAACCGCAATCATGCCCGATCTGTACGCTCCCGGCGAATACGACCTGGCCGGGTTCGCTGTGGGAGTCGTCGAGCGATCGGACATCATCGACGGACGCCTGGTCGTTCCCGGTGACGTCGTCATCGGTGTCGCCTCGAGCGGCCTCCACTCCAACGGCTTCAGCCTCGTGCGGAACATCGTCTTTCACCAACACGGCCTGTCACTCGAGGAAACCCCCGACGAACTGGGGCGCCCGATCGGTGATGTTCTACTCGAACCGACACGCATTTACGCCAAGCCACTTCGAGCTGTCCTTGCCAACTACAAAGTCAAACGCGTCGTCCACGCGATCGCCCACATCACCGGTGGCGGGCTTGCCGAGAACATCACGCGCGTCCTGCCTCATCACTGCTGCGTGCGCATCAAGAAAGGCTCCTGGGAGATTCCTCCCGTCTTCCCCTGGCTGCAACGATTGGGAGAGGTCGAGGATGCGGAGATGTACCGCGTCTTCAACATGGGGATCGGGCTTGTGCTCGTCGTCAGTCCCTTCTTCGCCGAAAGCGTCCGGCGAAAGTTTCATCGAGCTTCGATGCCCACCGCGATCATTGGAGAAGTCGTCGAGGGGCAACGGGGTGTCGAACTGGTGTAGCCTTTTTTGTGGGGGGTCACGCTGTTTTCTGTGGGCTGACGCCTTTTTCTGTGGGCTCACGCCCACAGCTATTCCCTGACGCCGCTTCGCGGCTAGGGGTGTGTTCCGTCTCTCGGCCCGCGCCAATCGTACTGGGCACACCTCTCCCTTTCCCCTCTTTGCGTCTTCGCGGCTTTGCGCGCAACTCTTCATCTTCGCGCGCAACCGCCCGGAGATCGGGAATCGCAAATCTCCTCTTCTGTGGGCTGACGCCCACAGCTATTCCCTGACGCCGCTTCGCGGCTAGGGGCGCAACCCTTCGGCGAAACGGGAAGGGTGTCCCCACAGAATCGAATCAGCTTCCGGCAGCCGTCACCGCCGGTTCGCCCTGGTCGCCCTGGGCTCGCAGAGACGATTGGTCTTTCCTTTCGCCCTCGACGACCGGCTCGCGGTCGGGACTTGGCTGACCGCTCCGGCCTTTGGCGACCGCTTCCTTAAGGCTGGCCAACAGGGTGGCTCGAGTCATCGGGCCATGGAAAACGATCGGGTTCTCCGGATCTGCGGGCGAATAGATCGCCACGGTCGGAAGCTGCCGCCCCCCCAGGCCATCGAGAAAACGACCGATCTCTTCGTCCTTTTTCGTCCAGTCGGCCTGGAGCGTAACGACGTCGAGTTCTTCGATTACTTCTTTTGTGGGTTGGGTGTTGAGAACTAACTGTTCCAACGTCTTGCACGTTACTCACCAGTCGGCCGTGAAATCGACCAACACCACGTGCCCCTCTTTCAATTTCGACTCTAGTCTGGCCGGCGAAAAAGGCTCCCACGCCAACTCATGCTCGCTCTCGCCTCGAAGCCCATAGGCGAAATATCCGCCCAAGACGGCCACAAGCAGCGCGGTGGTGCGCAAGAGTGCCTTCCGTCCAGGGGGAGCCGTAATGGGGATCTTCCCGATGATCCAGCACGCCATCCAAAGCGCCACAAGAAACCCTACGGTCGGAACGACGAGAGATTCCTCAAGGAACGACAGGAAGAAAACGACGGTCCCCAGGAGCAGGAAACCGAGAAACTCTTTGAACGTCTCCATCCAAAGCCCCGGCTTGGGAAGGAAACTGATCAGCCGAGGAAAGATACCGATCACCAAATACGGAAAGGCCATCCCCAGCCACATGGCGACGAAGACGGTGAAGATCACCTTCGGAGGCTGACTGTAGCAATACGCCAGCGCTGTCCCCAGTGCCGGCGCCGTACAGGGAATGGCGACCAGCGTCGTGATGATCCCCTTCAGTACGGCCGCCAGATATCCTTCGCGTTGTTCGGAATACTGCGCCAACTTGCTCGTGCCGACAAAGCCGGGAACCGGTATCTCCCAGACGCCCAAGTAGCTCAGCGCCATCACAAAGATGATCGCTGCCATGCTGATAACGTACGGCGGATACTGGCTCTGTTGTCCCCATCCGAAATCGTCCTCTCGCAGACCGAGTTGCCGAGCCGACAAGAGGAGCGCAAACGCCAGGAAGACCACGAGCATCCCGATGCCGTACCAGAAGTTGAGTAGGAATATCTTGCGTCGGCTTGCCCCCGCTTGCTCCACGAACGCCATGATCTTCAAGCCGATCACGGGAAGTACACAGGGCATAAAGTTGAGCAGAAAACCGCCGAGCATGGCGATCACGAGGACCCATCCCAGCGGATAGTTGCTCAGAGCACTCGACGAGGCCACTTTGGCTGTTTGCTGAGTACTACTCCGAATGGTTTCGGTCAGGCGGTCGTACGACATCTTGGCTGGCGCGAACGTGAAAGGCGCCTCGCCCTTTCCCGACTTGAGCAACTCGGACAGGTCGGCCGAGACCGTCATCACGCGGTCGGGATCACAGCCACCCTCCCAGCAAAACTGGTAGCCGACCCAGGCCCTGAGGACGGGCTGACTCTCAAGCGACGAGCGGGGCCCCCGCAGCGTGATCGTCCACGTCACGGGCTCTTCGTGGTAGTAGGCAACCTTTTCGCCGGGAATCCCCAGCTCTTCGGCAACCGGCTCACTCGAAGCCGCCGGCTCCGTTGCCGACCAACCCTCGGGCAACTCGAAATAAAACGTCGTCGGACAACTCGTCTGCCCCGGCTTCTTCAAGCCCGCGGCGTAAATGTGCCACTTTTCATCCGGCGTGGCAGTCAGCTTCCACGTGAGTGTCACGTTGCTGCCCTGGATAGTGCCTGAGACGCTTCCGGTGAACTCGCCGTGAGCTCGCGGAGGCCGAAACGATGCCGAAGCGGATGCTCGAGTCGCCATGCCGCCGAAAGCGGCTTCCACCTGACCGTCGAAGACCTGGCACGTCTCCGCCGTGCAAACCTGTCCGTCCACAACCACCGGAATCCGAATCGACTTCGGGTCGTCGACTTGGCGTGTAAAGACAAAGGGAGCGGACCACGTCACCGTCCCATGGTGTACTTCGATGACGTGCGTTTCCTTGCCCACGCTCTGTTTTTTTCGTTCTGGCGGTTGATCGGGCAGAAACGAACCGGTGAGCTTCACGAGATCGGTCTCGCCC
>WFWZ01000153.1 GCA_015490875.1 Planctomycetaceae bacterium | reverse complement strand
GCCTGATCCCTTCGAGTCGAAACGGAGGTCGACCAGGCGCACTTCGGGCAGCGATCGTCCGGCGACGCGCTGTGGCAAATCGAGCCGCCGCACGATGCCGCGCTCGGAGGCGCACCAGGTCTCGAGCGACGGGGTGGCCGACCCGAGCACGAGGGGAACGCCGGACTTTTTGGCTCGCCACTGCGCCACCGTGCGAGCATGATATCGAGGCGCAATGTCCTGTTTGAAGGAAGCATCGTGCTCCTCATCGATGACGATCAGGCCGAGATGGGGGACGGGGGCGAAGACGGCACTGCGAGCTCCCACCACAACGGAAACCCGACCCTCCGCGATCTGCCTCCAATGCCAATGACGCTCCTGCGGCGTCAACTGGCTGTGCAACACGGCGACTCGTGAAAACCGCGATTGAAAACGTTCCCATGTCTGTGGTGTCAAGCTGATCTCGGGAACCAAGACGATCGCCTGGCGTCCAAAACGTTCGACCTCTTCGATCGCCCGAATGTAGACCTCGGTTTTCCCGCTACCGGTCACACCGTGCAAGAGGAACGGCTGAGCCGCCGGTTGGCGAATGGCGGCCACGATCGCGTCGACCGCCTCCTGCTGGGCTGGCGTCAAGTCGTGAGCCGTCGACTCGGCGACAACCCTGGCTTCGGGTTCAAAGACGCTCACGCGCCGCTCGGTCGCTTCGAGCAATCCTTTCTTGAGCAGCCCTTGGACGGGTGCCACGCTACAGCCGCAACGGTCGGCAATCTCTTGAGCCGTCAAGGGGTCGAGGTGGCGGGCCATGAACTCGAGCACCTCGCGCTGCTTCTTCGGCAACTGGAGTTCACCCAGGCGCACCAAGACCGAGTCGGGAACCGACAAAAGCGTCTTGCGTCGCGTGCCGGCTGCTCCCCGCACGCCGGAAGGAACGATCGTCTCAAGGACTTGGCCGAGCGGACAGAGATAGTAGTCGGCCATCCAGCGGGCCAGCTCGAGCAGGGCGGGCGTCCAGAGGGGCTCCTCGTCGATGACTTTCAGGACTGCTTTGAGTCTCCTCCCGGTGGTATTGCCGGTTTGCAGGCCGATGCAGTATCCCGTGCAGCGGCGGTTGCCACGGCCCAGTGGCACCCAAACGCGCTTCCCCGCATCGACGATCCCTCGCAAGTGTTCGGGGACGAGGTAGTCATACGGACCAAAGGGAGGCTCCGAGAAGACGACTTGGGCCACCTGGCGGAGAGATTGCTCGTCCTCTTCCCATTCGGGCGGCGGTGGACTGAAGAGCACGCGCTGTTGCCGAGTCATCGCCGGTTCGCTCCCTCCCTGTTGGTGTCGGCTTCCCAGTTTCCCTGATCCCTATCGCCGGATGCACCTTGCCAGACCCGCACCCCACCGCAACCGCTGAACTTGCAGCGACCGCCACGACGAGTACTACAAGGATAACCCGTCTGGCCCCGTTTCAGGAACCGCGCTGGTGTCCCCACCCCGCTTCATTGCTATCGCCCTCTTGCCCATCCTGCTTGCGACGACCGGATGTCTGCCCCGAACGACGGTTGTCGCCAATCCGGGCCCGAGAGACAAAGGAATCCGGTATTACCGGCCGAAGCCCTATCTGCTGGTGCAACCGGCGGAGGGTCCGGTGGCAGGTGGACAGGTCACCATCGAATTGCAATACCTGCCCGACTTTTCCGAAGAGTACTCGATCCATGTCCGCTCGGGATTCGGCATCAACAACACCAGCGTGACACTCGAAGATGGCTGGAACCTTGTCGCCATCGAACAGGAACTCGACTCACGCGTCGCCGAGCAAATCTCGGCCTTGGGCGACTTGCTCGACGCGGCCGGCAACATCGTGCCGACGGCGAAACGGGGAGCGGCCGAGGCACCAAGGATGACCGTTCCCGCCACCAACGTGCCGATCGGGTTCTACGAGTCGGTGATCGGCCGAGGCCCCGACGGGCGGAAACAACTTTACGGCTGGCGGTACGTCGGCTTCGCCCCGTTCCAGACCTGCCCGCTGGAATCTGGTGGAGCCGACTGCCGGCCGTGCGATACGGCCTTTCTTTATGGGCTCGTCTTCCGCAACGGCATCATGACCTTCGAACCTCTGGCCGAAATCGGTGCTCGCGACGCCCAGTCACTTCAACTCCGGCCGCTCGAACAACTGCCGACTCCCACACGGCATCCTCAACTGCGCGACGCGGCGGTGGCGCTTCTGAGCCGGCAGCTCGAGGTTTCTCTAGCGCCCGAAGTCGCCGTCCTTCGGCCGGGTGCCCAACCGGGAACACTCCTGCTCGAAGTGCCCCTGCCCGCAAACATCGCCGCCGACGTGCTGAACCGTTATGCGAAAGCGGCCGAGACGTTGCGACCCGAGCTGGACCGGCTGGCGCGCGAGACGCTGCTCGAGGCGAACGCCCGGCTCCTCGTGACGTTCCGCACAGCGCCCTGACGGCTCATTGATGTTGCCTCTCACCTCCGACGAACTGCGGCGCATCCACGATTCGGTGCTTCGTCGACTGCGCGCCTGCGACACGGAGAACGTCGTCGCCGTCGGGTTCGGTCGGGCACTGAAAGCCGGCCGTTTCGATCCGAAGCGAGCAACCTGTTTGTGCATCTACGTGAAGCGAAAGCGCCGGCGTGTTTCGGCTCGGCGACGTCTTCCGTCGCAGATCACGGTGCGGTGGCGACGTGGTGCCACACTTATGGCACACACGTTTCCAACCGACATCTTGGAGGTAGGAAAGCTGCGCGCGGCGGCGCGTCCGAGTCTTGCCCAGGGCGACGCTTTCGTTGTCGGCATCCGGGTGCGTTGGCGGCGAGTTCGGAGCCGGATGGTCGAATCGGCATGGCTGACGGTCGGTCATCCGTTCTACGGGTCGACGGTGCGTGAAGCGGCAAGGATAGCTTGGCCGTGGCAAGTCTTATTGCGCTCGCGCCGCGGAAGCCGATTCGATGCGGCCTTGCTGGAAGATAGAGGCGAGGGGAGTGTCGGAGATAATGCCGGCGATGCGCGTCATCTTCCCGTCGTAACGCTCGAGGCGCTTCGCGAGTTTCCGGGCGAGATGGGCGAGTTGGTGGCCGCGAATCGACGGCGAGAAATTCGTTTTCAGGCATACTTGCCGAGGCTCGAGGTGCCGGGAGTCGGCCGGCTTGTCCACGTCGTCTCGGCACTTGGGGGTCGTGGCACGTTCGAGCCGGGAGTGTCGGGAGCGTCGTGGTTGGTAGGCGGTCTTCCGGCGGCGATGCAGGTAGCCGCGGTGGCGTCGCTATTTGAACTGGGCTTCGGCCAAGCGCTCACTTCGACACTTGTCTGGGCCGAACAGGCTCTTTCTCTTCGCGCACCGAACCGCCGAGTCCTCGGGCCAGTGGAGGTGATGGGCGTGGAATGAACCCTCTTCTGTGGCCTAACGTCTTCTTCTGTGGGCTAACGCCCACAGCTATTATCTGACGCCGCTTCGCGGCTCGGGGAGGGATTGGGTATTTTCTTCTTCTGTGGGCTGACGCCCACAGCTATTGCCTGGCGCCGCTTCGCGGCTGAGGGCGTCTCGGTACCCACCACCCGCTACCCGTCACCCACCATACCCTCTTTGCGTCTTTGCGACTTTGCGCGAGGCATCCCTTTGCGCGAGGCTTCCCTTTGTAGGCTCACGCCCTCTTCTGTGGGCTGACGCCCACAGCTATTGTGTGTCGCCGCTTCGCGGCTGAGGGTTACCCGCCACTCGCCACTCGCCATCCATCACCCACACCTCACGCCTCACACCTCTGACGCCTCGCCCAATAGTGGCCATGCGTACACATTTCTGCTACGATGGCGTTCATGAACGACCACGACACAGGACGCCGGTGGCTCTTCTCGGACCCCAAGATGGTAGCCGACCTGATTCGCGGGTTTATCCACGAACCGTGGGTGGAGGAACTTGATCTGGAGACACTCGAGCTGGTCAGCGGGAGCTTCGTGTCGGAGACCTTTCAGAGGCGCGAAAACGACATTATCTGGCGAGTGAAGTTCCGCGGTCGGTGGCTGTACGTCTATTTGTTGCTCGAGTTCCAATCGACGGTCGACCGGCTGATGGCTTTGCGGCTGATGGTCTACGTGGGGCTACTCTATCAGCAATTGGTCGATGAGAAGAAGGTGCTTCCTGGTGAGGCTCTACCGCCGGTTTTGCCGATTGTGCTGTATAATGGGAGAGCCCCGTGGGGAGCGCCACTGGATGTGGCCCAGTTGATCGCCGAGTGTCCCGACGAGTTGGCGGTGTACCGACCGAGCATGCGGTACTTCCTGTTGGAGGAACACGCTCAGGATCCGGACGAACTGGCGGCGATGCCGAACTTGGCGGCGATCGTGTTTCGCTTTGAGAAATGCGAGAAACCCGATGACTTCCGGCGGGCGGGAGCCGCATTGCGGGAATGGTACGACGATCCGGCTCACCGCGAGTCGGCTTGGCGCGTCCTTCGATGGGTCTTGCGTTTTTTCAAGAAACGTTCGGGTGGCGAGGAACTAACTGAGGACTTGGCCGAGATAAGAGATTGCGAAGCCATGTTGGAAGAGCGAATCAAAGAGTGGGAAAAGGAACTGATCGAAAAGGGACTTCAGGAAGGGATCAAGCGAGGGATTGAAGAGGGGTTGGAGAAGGGACTTGAGCAGGGGATCGAGAAAGGGGAGGCCGAGGTATTACTTCGGCAACTTGAGCGAAAGTTCGGCGAGGTTCGCCCCGAGTTCCGTCGGCGCATCGCTGAGGCCGAATCGGATCAGCTCCTTGCTTGGGCCGAACGAATTCTCACGGCGAAAAACATTGACGACGTGTTCAGCCAATAACATTCCAAACGCTGACGCCTTCTGTGGGCTGACGCCCACAGCTATTACGTGACGCCGCTTCGCGGCTGATGTGGAACGCTTCGCG